>NZ_JAKVIN010000006.1:0-417933 GCF_022601905.1 Shinella sedimenti | reverse complement strand
CGACCGAACCTCATTACTATAGAACGATTTGCCGTAACTCGCGCGTACGGATGCCGCGTGGCCGCTCGGATGCTTACCTCCTATGTGATCGACGATGCCCTGCTCGACCGGATAATTGCCGTGCCGGTCCTGATCAACCGGCCGTTTGTCAGGACGGCTCTAGGGGTGCGGCTCTGCCGGCCGTCGGAGCATCTGCTGGAGATGCTGCCGGAGACACATCCTGGCTGACGTCGGCGTTTCGCGCTGCCGTCGCGGGCGCCATGCCGAAAGCCGCACGCAACGTCACCTCGCTTCTTTGGGCGAACCGTCGAGCCGCGTACCGTCCCCAGGCCGCATTTTGCGGCGGCAGGGGACCGGTCAGGCGTTCGATGATCTGTTCCGGCGCCACCGCGATGTGCAGGAGATTTTCCACCGTGCAAAGACGGTGGGCAAGTGAGCCCTGCCGCACCACCACGGGAATGCCGAGCTGCACCGCCCGCCCGAGGATGCCGCTGGCGTGATCGCCCGCACGCGGATAGAGGCACCAGATCACATCGCTCGCCGCATAGGCGCCCAGCAGTTCGGCATCCGACAGGACGCGATCCACAGCCACGCCGCCGGCCTCCTCCAGCACCAGCGCATGCTCGGCAATATCGGGCGCGACCCTGCCGCAGGCAAGAAAGGTAAAGCGCTTTCGCAGGGCGGAAAAGCGGGCAAAGGCATCCGCAAAGAGATCGAAGCCCTTGCAACGGCTCTGGGTGCCTAGAGCCGTCATCACGAAACGGTTTCCTGGACGGCGCTTCCGGCGCAGGCGCTCGACGGCCTTACGCTCCTCTTCTGTCACATCCCAGAGCTGGAAGTCGTAGATCCAATCGTCGGCGATCGCGGAGAAGGCCGGAAAGACGCTGAACGGTACGATGGTCAGCGTGCGGACCAGCCGACAACGCTTCATCACGCGCAGCACCATGCGCTTGGAGCGGTAGCGCAGGCGCGGAGAAACGGCGATCGGCATGGGCCGCAACAACAAGCCCACCGTCCGCCGGCCGAGCAGGGCGCGCACAAGCGCGACCAGGACATAAAGAAGAAATGTTTCCTCGACCGCGAGAAAGACGACTGCCGCCCGCGCCAGGAAGAGATCGCGCAGACGCCCATGGCGCGCGCCAAACAGCCGCTCGAGCGCACGCAGATAGGCCCGGCGCCGCCCCGTCTCGCTGTGCATATAAACAACAGGACCGGCGGGGCAGCCGACCGCCCCGCCGGTCCCTTGCCGGCCCCTCCACCAGGCGCCCCACGCCCTCAAACTGTCCGACCACGCAAGCGAACCCGACGCCGCCCGCTGCCTTGCGTCAACCTGCATGCCTGCCCCCGGATGTATCGCAGCGTGTTTTCGGCGCACGCAGGAAGCCGTCCGACAGGAAGGGCTTTTGCCAACCTGTCGGTTGAAGCACTTTTTCAGCCCGAGGCGACACACCTCGGAATGCAACTTTATCGCTAATAATAAGACTTTAACTTGTTTTTAACAGATATCAAGTGGCGTTTTGCAACCTGTAAAGGCACGTGTCATCGGATCGCGGTTGCATGCTTGTCGCGCGACACCTCAGCGTCCATAAAGACCTTTCACCCGCAAGCGCGCAGAGACCCGTATGAACCTCAAGGAATTCGCAAGCCGCATCGGACTGTCAGCGACGACGGTGAGCCGGGCGATGAGCGGCTATCCGGAAGTGCGGCCGGAAACGCGCGCGCGGGTGCTGGAGGCTGCCGAGACGCTGGGCTACCGGCCGAACATCAGCGCGCAACGCCTTGCGACCGGCCGGGCCGGCGCCATCGGCATCGTGTTCCAGGGCGGTGGACGCTTCGGCCCGCATTCAAGCGAGTTCATGGGCGGACTTTCGACGCGCCTGCAACGGGACGGCATCGATATTCTCGTCTCGACCGTCGAGACTGAAGAGGAGGAAATCGCGGCCTATCGCCGGCTCGCCGCGAGCAAGAGGGTCGATGCTGTAATCCTCCATACGCCGACCTGTAGGGACAAGCGGATCGCGCTTCTCCAGACGCTCGGTCTTCCCTTCGTCGTCCATGGGAGGAGCGAAGCAAAAAAGCCCTTCGCCTTTCTCGACATCGACAATTTCGGAGCGATCGCAGAGGCGACGCGGCATCTTGCCGTGCTGGGTCACCGGCGCATCGCCTTTATCAACGGAGATACGGCCAGCACCTTTGCCCGCGACCGCCAAGACGGTTACTGCGCGGCGCTGGCAGAACATGGCCTGACGCCCGACTCCACCCTGATGAGCCATGGCGAATTTACCGACGAGACCGGATTTCGCCTCACGCAGTGCTTTCTCGGCCTGCCCTCCCCGCCCACCGCGATCATTGCGGGCTCCATGATGTCGGCGCTCGGCGCCATGCGGGCCATCCGCGTCGCGGGGCTATCGCCCGGAACCGATGTCGCGATCGTCGCCCATGATGACGTCTTTCCCTATCTCAGCCCCGAAAATCTCGTTCCGGCCGTCACGACGACGCAATCGCCGATCCGCGCGGCCGGCGAGCGGATCGGCGACATGGCTGTGCGGCTGCTGCAAGGCGAGGAGCCGGACAGTTTACAGGAGGTCTGGCCGGTCGAGCTTATCGTGCGAGACTCCACACGCCCTGTCCTGGCCTGAGATCACACGGCGAGTTCGCGCCGCTCCTTCTCTGTTTCCATGGCAAGATCGAGCACTTTCTGAAGGTCGGCCGCGTGGCGGAAGCCCGGCTCGATGGTTATGCGCGCTTCTACGGCAGCGGCAAAGCGCTGATAGTTTGTCAGAACCGACCCCGCATCGATATCACGCCAGATGGCCTTTTCGACATCCTCGCCCAGGCAGCCGCGTAGCCTCGATCCTTCCGTCGAGTGCACCACCTCGAGCGCACCTCTGTCGCCATGCATGCGCAGGCGCAGCTCGTTGAGGTGGCCCGTGGCCCAGCGGCTGGCATGGATAACCCCGAGCGCGCCGTTCGCAAAGTCGACCGTCATGGTGAAGCTGTCATTGGCGTCGAGATCGTATTCGCCGATGCGATTGTCCGGCGCCTTGTCGAAGGCCTTCATCCGCGCAAAAACATGCTCCACATCGCTCGCCGCGCCATAGCTTGCAAAGTCGAGGATGTGGATGCCTACATCGCCGAGGACGCCGTTGGAACCGTGACGTGTGGAAAGGCGCCAGAGCCACTGGCTTTCCGTCGCCCAGTTGCCCCAGGCCTTCGAGACGAGCCAGCTCTGAAGGTAGGAGGCCTCGACATGGCGGACATGGCCGATCTCGCCTGCCAGAACCATGGTGCGCGCCACCTGAAGCGGCGCGACATTGCGGTAGGTGAGATTGACCGTGTTGACGAGGCCTGAGGCCTCTGCAACGCGCGCCATCTCGTCGGCCTTGGCATAGGTCTCAGCCAGCGGCTTTTCGCACATGACATGTTTGCCGGCAGCCAGAAGTGCAAGCGTGGTGGGGTGGTGCGCCCGGTCGGGCGTTACGTTTGTCGCGGCATCGAAGCCGTTCCACGCAATGGCATCGTCCAGCGAGGTGAAAACATTGGGAATGTCGTGCATATCGGCAAATGCTTTTGCGCGCGACGGATCCACATCGACGGCACCGACGAGGGTGACGCCGGGGATCGCGGCAAAATGCTGGGCATGGGCCTTGGCCATGCCGCCGGTTCCGAGAATGAGAAGACGCATGGAAACCTCAACGATATCCGGCTTCGCCGGCTTCATGCAGTTTCGGGCCGCGTTCTTCTATCGGTTCCAGCGCCTGTTCGACGGGCACGTTCGGCGCGTCATGGATGGCCGCATAGGTGCCCTGCGGATTGAAGGCCCATTTCACACCGTTGACGAGCACCTTCTGAACGGTGGCATCGTGATAGGTCGGGTAGGTCTCATGGCCGGGACGGAAGTAGAAGATGTTGCCGGCCCCGCGTCGCCATGTCATGCCCGAGCGGAAGACTTCACCGCCGGCAAACCAAGAGATGAAGACAGTTTCTAGCGGTTCCGGCACCGAGAATTGCTCGCCATACATCTCCTCGTTTTCCAGAACGAAGTTTTCACCGAGGCCCTCCGCGATCGGGTGACGCGGATTGATCACCCACAGGCGCTCGCGCTCGCCCGCCTCGCGCCATTTCAGCGCGCAGGGCGTGCCCATCAGCCGTTTGAAGATCTTGGAGAAATGGCCGGAATGAAGGACGAGCAGCCCCATGCCTTCCCAGACGCGCCTGGCGACACGCTCCACCACCGCATCATCGACGGCGCCGTGGTCCTTGTGGCCCCACCACAGAAGCACATCGGTCTCGGCAAGGCGCTCTTCGCTGAGGCCGTGTTCCGGCTCCTGAAGCGTGGCCGTCGTGGCCTGGATGGCGGCATCCCTGTTGAGCGCGTCGGCGATCGTGTTGTGCATGCCGTCGGGATAGATCGAGCGGACGATCGCGTTCGTCTGCTCGTGGATGTTTTCACCCCATACAATGGTGCGTATCGCCATGTGTCGTTCCTCTGAAGCCAAAATTGAAACCGCTTTCAATTTTCCCGAATCGTTAGAACCAGTCCCGATTCTTTGCAAGCGGGATGCACTGCGGATTCCGGTATCCTTCAGTGGAATGTCGACTTGGAGAAAAGGTTCAGTACAAGAACGCCTGCAATGATGAGACCGAGGCCGACAAGGGCCGCCGGATCGAGCTTCTGACCGAAGACAAAATAGCCGACGAGCGAAATCAGAACGATGCCCAGCCCGCTCCAGATTGCGTAGGCGATGCCAACGGGCACATAGCGCAGGCTCCAGGACAGAAAGAAGAAAGCGATGGCGTAGCAGACGACCATCGCCAAGGTGGGAACGAGGCGGGTGAAATGCTGTGCGGCCTGCATGGCGGAGGTCCCGAGTACCTCAAAAACAATGGCGACGACGAGGACGGCATAGACAATGGCGGGGTTCATGGCTTTGCTCCGGCGCGCAGGCGCCAACAGGACGATCAGAGACGGGACATATCCAGCAGCCGCTTCAACAGGGTCGCACGCATCGCAGTGTCTATGACCAACACGCCGAGAAGGTCGTCGAGCCACAGACCGTCCACCGCGTAGCGGGCGAGCGTGGCATCGAGTGACGAGTCTGTGCCGATATTCTCGACGAGGTGCCGGTCGAACCATTCCCGCCACCGGTCGCGTAGATGCGGCTCGGAAATCAGCGCGACGGTCAGCACCTTCCATCTATCGCCATCCTCCAGTCCTTCCGGCTGGAAGAACGTGGCGATATAGGCACGGGTGAACCGGCCCTTCGGCTCCGGATCGACCTGCATCAGCTCGGCCAGAACCCGATCCAGATCCTGTGTCAGGTCGTCGAACAGGCCGTCGAGCAGCGAAAGCTTGTTGGGAAAATGGTGCAGCAGGCCGCCCTTGCTGACCCCCGCCGCCTGCGAGACAGCGTCAAGCGTCACGCTCGCCGGCCCCTTTTCCAGCGACAGGCGTGCTGCCACCGCCAGCACCTGCCGGCGGACCGCTTCTGGACGTTTCTTACGATGATGTGCCTTGCTCATGAAAAAACATACCGTCTGGACGGTTTTCTGTCAATGCCAAGCGATACCGCGCGGCGCGCTTCGTCGCAGGCATCGCATCGACATTGCCAGCCCTGAGGGCAGGCGGTAAGACGGACCAAACGGAAGAGCACCATGACGGACGAACCCGACGGTCAGGGAAGAGAGACGATCACCCTTTACGAAGCCGTCGGTGGCGACGTCGGCGTGCGCGCGCTGACGCGTCGTTTCTACCAGTTGATGGATACCCTGCCGGAAGCCGCGCGGTGCCGTGCCATCCACCCGCCGAACCTCGCCGGCAGCGAGGAAAAGCTCTACGAATACCTGACAGGCTGGCTGGGCGGCCCGCCGCTCTATACCGAAAAGCGCGGGCATCCGATGCTGCGCCGCCGGCATTTCGATGCGTCGATCGGCCCGGCGGAGCGCGACGAATGGCTCCTCTGTTTCGTCCAGGCGCTGGAGGAGACCGTGCCGAGCGAGGGCTTGAGAAAGATCATTCTCGAGCCTGTGACGCGCCTTGCCCACCACATGCAGAACCAGGATTGAACCCATGTCGTTTTCGTTTCGCTCGACGAGCCTTATGATCGCCGGCCTTATGGGCCTTACCGGCATCGTGGCGGCTGCCGCCGCGTCCCATGGCAGCGACCCGCGCCTGATGGCGGGCGCATCGGCAATGTGCCTTGCGCACGCCCCTGCGCTGATCGCGCTCTACAGCGCCTGGCGGTCCGTGCGCACCGCACCGCTGGCCGCTCTCTTGATGATTGTGGGAACCGCGCTTTTCGCGGGCGATCTCGTCATGCGCCACTTCGTCGGCCATGGGCTTTTCCCGATGTCCGCGCCGACGGGCGGCGTCATCATGATGGCGGGATGGCTGGCCGTGGCACTGGGCGCCGTCCTGCCGCGCAAAGACGCCTAACGGCGCTTCGTCCTGCCTGCGACGTAAAAGGCCCGGCGTGATAACACACCGGGCCGTCATGAATCGACGCTGGCGAAGGTCGTCTCAGGCGCCGACGACGGCGGTAAAACCTTCGAATTTCGGCGGGCCGAGATACATGGCGCGATTGTCGCCGGCATTCTTGTGCGCCTGCCGGAAGTTTTCCGATTTCGTCCAGGCGACGAAGTCATCTTTGCTCGCCCAAACGGTATGGGAGGCAAACAGCGTGTAGCCTTCGTCGGCATCCGTATCGCCACGCAACAGGTGGAAGGTCTTGAAGCCGGGCATTTCGGCGAGGCTCGATTCCCGCCCCTTCCAGATATTCTCGAAAGCCTCCTCATGGCCTACGGCGATGCGGAAGCGGTTCATGGCGACGAACATTCAAGACCTCTCAGTGCTTTTCCCACCGCAGACGATGCGGCACCGGGAAGGCTACGACATTGTCGTTGCGCGCATCAAGCCCTTGTTCGCCTTCGAAACCGGCCGAACGGTCGGAACGGACATTACGGAGCGGGAACTCCGTCACATTCCCGCTCTTCAGCATCTCCTGCCGGTTTGCCATCCATTCGTAGAGCTCCGGCACGAGGCCGTCACCATTAAGCGCGGCGAGCTTGTGAAGGCCGATCATCATGAAGGGCTCGGGTCTCTCGTCACTCACTGCACATTGTCTCCCTGGCTCATGCTTTGCAAGGCGCGCTCGAAGGAGGATTTGCTGCCGTTGCGCAGCGGCACGAAGGCCTTCTCCCACTTTTTGCAGCCCGTCTTCACGCGGATGCAGGCATCGTGGCTGATACAGTCGATGGGGCAGAAGACGCAGTCGACCGAGGGCAGCACATTGTCGATGCGCGAGACCGCCTCGCGCAGACCGCCGTCGTGGTGGATGAGGTTTGCACCGTAGGAGCTGGCGATCTGCCTGAGATGCGCCACCTGGCAATCGCGGCCGCCGACATACAGGAAACTGCGTCCCTTGAGCTCGGCCTTGCCGTCGGACCTCTGGTCCGCCTCGACGTCCCGGCGGGCCTGATGCTTCTGCCTGTTCTTCTCACGCATGGCTTTCCTCTCCGCTTCGCCGGTCCTGCGCTTGATGGTGGTCACTTCCACACTTTGCTGCGCCTTAACCTCGGCCTGCGCCATGGCAGGCACCACTGCTGCAACGGCTTGCGGCGCGTCAGCCATCTGCTTCCTGAGCGCGGCCAGCTGGCGTTCCAGGTCGGCGATACGCCGGTCACGCTCGGCAATCTTCGCCTTCAGGATCGATTCCATACGCCCCGCAGTCATTCCGTTCATGCAACATCCCCTTTGGCACTCCACCGCTGTGGAGCCTCAGTCAGGGGCAACCTACAAAACTTGATTTTCAGAGTAAAGTATAAAGTTGACCATAAAACTCATATTTTATGGTAAAAAAATCCCGCCGGTCATAGGACGGCGGGAAAAGAACGTCAGTTGAAGACGATCGGAACCGTGAACGCCCAGGATGAACGCCCGGCCGCCTCGGGAATCTTGGCGAAGGGTGCCGCGCGCATCACGGCCTCAACCGCGGCATTGTCGAGCGCACCGCTGCCGGAACTGCGCGCAACTCTGACGCCGCTCGCCTGACCGCCGGCGCCCACGGTGAAGCTCACCACAACGCTGCCGCGATCGCCGCCCGACACGCGCCGCTTGGCGCGGTTGATCTTGCTGCGCACCTTTCCCGGATAGTTGCTGACGGCGGCATTGCCGGCCATCGTCGAATTGCCCTTCTTCTGCCCGCCGACGGCGCCGACCTTCACATCGGCGGAACCATCGACCTCGCCGCGGGTCGCGTTTTCCCGGGCCCTGCCCTCCTCGCCAGCCTTGCGAACGACCTTCTGCTTGGGCTTCTTGCGCTCCACCTTCTTGACCGGCTTTTCCTTCTTCACCTCGGGAACCGGCTTGATTTCGCGCTCGGGCTCTATTTCAGGCTTGATCTCCGGAATCGGCACGGCTGCAATCTCCACCTCCGCCGAGGGAACAATCATCTCCTCGACAGGCTGGGAAACGATCGGCTCGACAGGAGCGATCTCGTTTGTTTCGGGCGTAATTTCCGTTGGCTGAATTTCGGCCACTTCCTGCGGCTCAGATTCCGCCACCTCGGGCTGGATCGTCTCGGGCGTGATCATGTCGTCGGGCTTGCCCGATTCGATGGCCTCGAATGCGCCATTGCCGAGCATCGCCACTTCGGCGACGACGCCGCCGGCGATAAGCGCTTCGTCCTCCGGCGGTTGCGGCGTCATGGTGAGGATTGCAGCCGCGCCCGCATGAGCAAGCAGGGAAAGAATGCCCGCACCGCCCCAGAGCCATTTGCTTCCAGCCATCACGCCACCCGTATTTCCGTTTCATGCATCGCGATGCGTCATGCACCGCGCACTCGATTCAATCCCTTCGGCTCAACCATCGAGACCGGCAGAAGCCTTGCTGCGTGTAACGATCCCGTCCATGCAGCGACCCTTTTCCAGCCCTTCGCCTTCGCAGACGGGCGCGTCGTTGATCAGCAGGTTCTTCACCGTTTCGCACTTGATGCCCGGCACGTCGAACTGGCGCACCTTGGACTTGCCGGCAGGCAGTTCACGGAAATCGAGCAGCGCGAGGCGCTCCACCGTGCCCTTGTCGTTGAAGATCACGAACTCGAACGACACCTTCGAAACGTCCTGCGCAAATCCGTTGCCGGCGACAAAGGTGAAGAGGCAGCCCTTTTGCGAGGCAGCCAGCGCATTCAACTCGATGTCCAGCCCCTTGGCTGCGGCCGCCTCCTGGGCTGCGGCACCGGTGACGGCGGCAGCGGAAAGCATCGCGGAAATCAGAAGGGTGCGTCGGATCATTGTATCGCCTGCTTTTTTGTCGGCCGACTAGCGCGGCCATCGCCATTCCACCAGCCCCGAACAATTAACATGACTTTCCGAGACTGGTATTGCGTCAATAGATAAATATGAGTAAGCAAGTCAAGATAGTAAACGCCAGAATTCCTGTCAAACCCCTGCTCCACCGAGAAAAATCTCGGGGAAAAAGCAGGCCAAGAAATTGCAACACGCATCTCGACGAAGGCCGCGCCCAATGACCAATACGACCCGACCGACCCCCGCCGAAATCCGCGCTTTCCGCGCCGAAAACCCCAAGATGCGCGAACGCGACATCGCCGCGCAGCTCGGCATTTCGGAAGCGGCGCTCGTGGCGGCGGAAGTTGGCCTGACGGCGGTGCGCATCGACGGCGACGCCAATCGCTTTCTGGAGCGCTCGGAAGCGCTCGGCGAAGTCATGGCGCTGACCCGCAACGAGAGCGTGGTGCACGAAAAGATCGGCGTCTTCGAGAAGATCAATACGGGCAAGCACGCCTCCATCGTGCTGGGCGAGAACATCGACCTGCGCATCTTCCCCGGCACCTGGGCGCATGGCTTCGCCGTGACGAAGGCGGACGGTGATCAGGTTCGCCGCAGCCTCCAGTTCTTCGACAAGGCCGGCAATGCCGTGCACAAGGTGCACCTGCGCCCGGCTTCGAACCTCGAAGCCTATGAGACCATCGTCGCCGACTTCCGACTGGAGGACCAATCGCAGGAATTCGTGGAGGTAATCTCGGAGAAGACCGTCGAGACCGGCCCCGTCGACGTGGAGGCGCTGCGCGAAAACTGGAGCACGATGACGGATACGCACCAGTTCTTCGGCATGCTGCGCAAGCTGAAGATCGCCCGCCAGGACGCCGTTCGTAGCGTCGGTGAGGATTTCGCGCACGAGGTTCGCGCAGATGCCGTGAGCGCTCTGCTGCATGCCTCCGCCGAGCGCGGCGCAGATATCATGTGCTTTGTCGGCAACCATGGCACGATCCAGATCCACACCGGCCCCGTCCACAACATCCAGCCGATGGGCCCGTGGATCAACGTCATGGACCCGACCTTCCACATGCATCTGCGCACCGATCACGTCGCCGAATGCTGGGTCGTGCGCAAGCCGACCAGCGACGGGCACGTCACTTCGCTCGAGGCTTACGACGCCAATGGCGAAATGATCGTGCAGTTCTTCGGCAAGCGGAAGGAAGGCATGACGGAACGCGCTGACTGGCGCGAGATCCTCGAAAGCCTGCCACGCCCCGACAGCGCCGCAGCCTGAGGGCATCTCGCCGCAGGATCACCACCCGAGGATCAGACCATGAGCAAGAGCTTCGACTTCCGCCGCGCCCGTCCCTGGGAAGTGGCGCTTACCGTGTTCGCCCTGTCCGCCCCACTGCTTCTGCCCTTGTCGCCCGCAGGGTCGCAGGGCTTCGTCCGCCAGGCGATCGCGCAGGAGATGCAGCAGGTCGACACCTCCAAGGTGGTGGTGATCGGCGGCGCGCTGACCGAAATCGTCTATGCGCTGGGCGAAGAGGATCGCCTCGTGGCACGCGATTCCACCAGCATGTATCCCAAGGAAGCCATGAAGCTGCCTGACGTCGGCTACATGCGCGCGCTTTCGCCTGAGGGCGTGATGGCCGTCAACCCGACCGCCATCCTGGCCATCGAAGGCAGCGGCCCGGCCGATGCGCTGGCGGTGCTGAAGAGCAGCGGCGTTCCCTTCGAAACGGTTCCGGAAGGCTTCGACCGCGCGGCCATCCTGAAGAAGATCGACATCGTCGGCACCTTCCTCGGCGTACCGGAAAAGACGAAGGCACTGGAGGAGAAGGTCGGCGCCGATCTGGATGCCGCCATCGCCGAAGCCGCCAAGCAGCCCGAAAATGAGCGAAAGCGTGTCCTTTTCGTCCTCAGCTTCCAGAACGGTCGGGTCATGGCGGCCGGCGGCCACACAGCGGCCGACGGCATCATAGGTCTGTCAGGCGGCATCAACGCCACGGATGGCGCATTCGAAGGCTACAAGCCGCTGACCGACGAGGCGGTCATCAATGCCAAGCCCGATGTGATCATGCTCATGGATCGTCCGGGCCACGGCTCGAGCGACGAGGAGGTCCTGAAGCATCCGGCGATCTCGCTGACACCGGCCGCCGCGAACAAGGCGATCCTGCGCATGGACGGCCTGCACCTGCTCGGCTTTGGCCCGCGCACCGCCTCGGCCATCCGCGACCTGAACAAAGCACTGTATGGCAAGGCCGGTAATGTCTCTCAATGATGCCTTGCGCACCCCTGCGCACGGTTCTCGCCTGATGCGTAGCGCCAAGATCCGCGCCGAAGGGGACAGGAGCGCGGTCGCCCGCCTGACGCTGGTCATCCTCGTCGGGCTGTCTCTGATCGCGCTCGCCCTTTCGATCGCCACGGGCGCTTCCGATGCATCCGCGCTGCGTGTCATCGGTGCGCTGCTCGGCGGCACCGAAGACACCGTGCTCAGCATGCGCGACCGCATCATCGTGCTGGATATCCGCATGCCGCGCGCGCTGCTCGGCTTTCTGATCGGCGCAGCACTTGCCATGTCGGGCGCCGTCATGCAGGGGCTTTTCCGCAACCCGCTGGCCGATCCCGGTCTTGTCGGCATCTCCTCGGGTTCGGCGCTCGGCGCGGTTCTGATGATCGTGCTGGGCACGAGCATGCCCGCCGGTCTCATGGCCTCGCTTGGCGCTTTCACGCTGCCTGCGGCCGCCTTTGTGGGCGGCCTCCTGACCACGCTGCTGCTTTACCGCATCGCCACGCGCGGCGGCCAGACGTCGGTTGCCACGATGCTGCTCGCCGGCATCGCCATTTCCGCACTGACCGGTGCCGTGACCGGCATACTCATCTACATGGCCGATGACAAGCAACTGCGCGACATCACCTTCTGGGGTCTCGGCTCGCTCTCAGGCATGACCTGGGCGAAGGTCGCCGCCGCAGCACCCATCATCCTGCTCGCTCTCGTCGTCGTGCCCTTCCTGTCGCGCGGGCTCAATGCAATCACGCTTGGCGAGGCTGCCGCCTTCCACATGGGCGTGAAGGTTCAGCGCCTGAAATACACCGCCATCGTCGCCGTCGCCGGCGCGGTCGGCGCATCTGTTGCCGTGAGCGGCGGCATCGGGTTCGTCGGCATCGTGGTGCCGCATCTGTTGCGTCTCGTTATCGGGCCCGATCACCGCTATCTTCTGCCGGCGTCAGCCCTGCTGGGCGGTGTCCTGCTGCTCGGCGCCGACATGCTGGCACGCACCATCGTCGCGCCGGCCGAAGTGCCGATCGGTATCATAACCGCGCTTGCCGGCGCGCCCTTCTTCCTCTGGGTGCTGCTTCGCCACCGTGGACGCGACAGCTGGTAGAACACATGATCGACGCAAGAAACCTCACGGTCAGCCTCTCCGGCAAGACTATCGTGCACAGCGTGTCGCTGGCCGCGAAAGCCGGCGAAATCACGGCGATCGTCGGCCCGAACGGCTCCGGCAAGACCACCACCATGAAGGCCATCGCGGGTGAATTGCCCAGCAAGGGCGAGATCACCCTGAACGGCCACGATATCCGCGCGCTCGAGCCGTGGCAGCTTGCGGTCAAACGTGCGGTCCTCCCCCAGGCCGCCACAATCGCTTTCCCGTTCACTGTGCGGGAAATCGTGCGCCTCGGCCTCACCGTCGGTCCGAACCGCCACGCCGAGCGTGTCGATGCGATCACGGCCGAAGCCCTCGCTGCGGTGGATCTCGGCGGCTTTGCGGGACGCTTCTATCAGGAGCTTTCCGGCGGCGAACAACAGCGCGTGCAGCTTGCCCGCGTGCTCTCGCAGATATGGGAACCCGTGCTCGATGGCGAGCCCTGTTTCCTCATGCTGGACGAGCCCGTTTCCGCGCTCGACATCCGCCATCAGCTCACCATCATGCAGCTGGCAAGACGCTACTGTGAAGGCGGCGGCGGCGTGATCGCAGTCATGCACGACCTCAACCTGACGGCGATGTTCGCCGATCACATGGTGATGATGAAGAACGGCACCGTCGCCCATGCTGGCCGCCCCGCTGCGGTGATGACCGACGACGCCATGGAGGCGGTTTTCGGTTGCCGCATGCGCATCAACGGGGTTCCAGGACCGGGCGTGCCTTTCGTTCTGCCGCATACCGCGTCATACTGATTTTTCGGAACCTTTTTTCGTTCGCCACGTTAGGTTGCCGGAAGACCGTTCCGCCAAGGGGGTGGAGCGCGTATCGCACGCGCCTGACGCAGGCGACCGCAAAAGGAGAAACGGCATGGCCAACGGAATGTTTTCATCGCGAAAGAAGAGCCTCCGCGAAGGTCTGGACGACAAGGCGAGCGCCGTAGAGGACCAGATTGCCGAGTTGCGCGAAGAACTTGCAGCACTTGCCCGCAGCATGGCCGATGATGCCGCAAGCGGCGCCAGCAGCATCCGCAAGAAGGCCCGCGCTGCCAAGGCCGATGCCCGCGACACCGTGCGCGGCCTGAAAAGCCGCGCCGACACAGACATCCGCGACATGATCGCCGCCGGGGAGGATATCCTCGCGGACTTCCAGTCGCGTTACCAGGATTCCGGCCGCAAGGCACGCGAGGCCGTGCGGGAGCACCCGCTCGCGACCCTCGGCATCGCCGCCGCCGCAGGCTTCCTGCTCGCCGGCCTGCTGCGTCGCTGATCATACAAATCCTGAACGGGGAAGCCGCAACGGCTTCCCCGCCTTATTTTTGCGGAGCGCAAAAGCATGCTGTCACTGGGGGCCGTTCTCGTCCAAAATCTCGTCAGCCGTGTCAGCGACCGGGTCGATGAGACGGTGGACATCGCCAAGCGAAACGCAATCGCGGGCCTTGTGATAGGTCTGCTTCTGCTGACCGCCTATGTCCTGACACTTGTTGGGGCGGCCATTCTGCTTGCGCGCCATTACGGCGCTGGCCCCGCCCTGTTCGGGCTGGCGGGCGGCTTTCTGGTGCTGGCACTGATCATTCTGGGGATCGTCGCGGCCCGCAACAAGCGGGAACGGGAACTGCGGCGCCTGCGCCGTCAGCAGCTCGCAGCACGTCGCGACCTGATGGCGGCCGCCGCGACCATGGCGACCCGCAAACCCTTCGCCGCGACCGCAGTTGCGCTCGCGCTCGGTTTCATGCTCGCGCCGAAATCGCGCCGCGACGACGACTGAGCAAGGCGTTACATCAACGATATGGTGATTAGAGCGGCAGTCGTATGACTGCCGTTACGCCTTGCGGCAGATATTCAACATGAACGCTGCTGCCGAGGATCTTGTCCAGGCTGCGCTCGATCAGCACGGATCCAAAGCCCCGACGTGAAGCAGGGGCGACCGGCGGGCCGCCCATTTCATGCCAGGTCATATTGAGCACGTCCTGACCATCCTCAACCACCACGCGCGCGGTGATGACCACCTTGCCTGACGGCACCGAGAAGGCGCCATATTTGCGGGCATTGGTTGCCAGTTCATGCAGCACCAGCCCCAGACCGACGGCCTGATCCGGCCCGAGTTGAACCTCGTCCTTGTGGACCTCCACCTGCTGTTCGAAGTCAATGGCATAGGGCATGATCTGCTTTTCGAGCAGCATTTTCAGCCGGATGACGCCCCATTCATGATCGCTGAGCAGCCCATGCGCCTCTGAAAGCGATTGCAGGCGCCCGGCAAACGCATCCATGAAAGCCACCGGATCGCTTGTCTGGCGCAGCGTCTGCCGCGCAAGCGATTGCAGCATGGCCAGCGTATTCTTCACACGATGGTTCAATTCACGAAGCAGAAGACGCGTCCGGTCCGATGCAAGCTGCGCGTCCGTCACATCCACGTTGATACCAAGGAAAACCGTCGGTTTCCCGTTGGCGTCTCGCTCATGCACCCGCCCGCGTCCGAGCAGCCAACGACCGGACTTCGCCGTGCGGAAAAGCCCGTCATACTCCTTGCCGGAGGCCAGTGCACGGCGCAGCCGCCCGATCGCGAGCTTCCGGTCGGCGCCGTGCACCGTCATGAAGAACTTTCGCGCGCTGAGCGGGCGTGGAGGCTGCACGCCGAACATGCGGTAGAACGTGTCATTGCCCGAAATGAGCCCGGTCGAGATATCCCAGAGCCAGCTCGCCACATTGGCCGCATCCAGCGCCAGCGCATGGCGCTTCTCGTCGCGCGAGATTGCTTCGGCCGCAAGCGTGCGCCGGCGTGTCTCCTCCTTGAGCTTGATCAGCGATGCCGCGAGCGAGGCAAGCCGTTCCAGCCGCTGCAACAAATCGTCAGGCCAATGCGCCTGCGCAACCACATCGCCGACGACAACGGAGCCAACCGGCCGGCCGTCGATCATGATCGGCGCACCGGCATAGGACAGCAGTTTGGGAGTGCAGCCAAAAGTCTCGAGATTGGAGAAACGGGGATCCACGCGCGCGTCGGGGACCAGCAGCGCATCACCGCCATGGGCCATCAGGCTGGCGTTGAAAGTTCCTCTCAGCGGCATCCTTATTTCTGATGTGCCAAGTCGGGCGAGAAAACACTGGTCCTGGTCAGCGAACACGCTGACGATGGAAACCGGCGCGGAAACGAAACCGGCGGCCAGAGCGGCGATGCCATCGAAATCCGGATCCGGGCCGAAGAACTCAGGGACCGCATTGCCAAGCGCCGACGAGCGGCCTGGTAATCCCAGAGCCGCAGCGTCAACCACCGGCAATGCTTGAACAGTGTCCTTCATACACCTTCTCGTCAGGCGATCGCGTGTCCGCTGAGCGCGCCCGAAGGCACTGGCACAGCCGCGTTTCGCCTTACCCCTCTTCCTTCCCCGTCATCGTGACGGCAACCCCTCTTACCATCTCACGATGCAAAAGCGCGCGACGTGATCGGCGCCGACACGGCGTCGGGACCGTAGTCGCTCTCCCCGCTCACCTGCAAGAGCTCCTGCAGGCGCTGCCGGGCACGATTGACGCGGCTCTTGATGGTACCGAGCGCGCAACCGCAAATCTCGGCCGCCTCTTCGTAGGAGAACCCGGACGCGCCGACAAGGATAATCGCCTCGCGCTGCTCGTCCGGCAGCTTTTCCAGCGCCTTCTTGAAGTCCTGCATGTCGAGCGAGCCATACTGGGAGGGATGCTGGGCCATGTTTTCGGTGAAGATACCATCGGAATCTTGCACCTCGCGGCCGCGCTTGCGCATCTTGCTGTAAAGCTCGTTGCGCAGGATCGTGAAGAGCCAGGCCTTCATGTTCGTGCCCATCTCGAACTGTTCCTGCTTGGCCCAGGCCTTCATGATCGTGTCCTGAACGAGATCGTCGGCCTGATCATGCCGGCCGATCAGAGAAATCGCAAAGGCGCGAAGGCTGGGAAGAACAGCCAGCAGTTCCCGCTTGAACGTGGTCGGTTGCTCCATATGGGTGCCCTCACTCGACCCGCTGGGCGCTGTTTTCAACAGCGTCGAGCTTTTCGAGGAGATCCAGAAACTTCTGGGGAAGCGTCTCCTCCTGCACCGAATGGTAGAACGCGCGCAATTTGACCGCGATCTGCGCATTTGCGCCGTTCACCTTCGCGGGAGGCTGTCTCGTGTCTCTTTTCTTTTCCAAGCTATTCACTCACGGCCACTTTCTTTGTTCCTGGCGCCAGTCAGGCGGATTTGGCTTGAAAATGCCCGGCATTGAAAAAAGTTCCATGGTTCGGAACCTAATTTCGGCAAGCGCGTTAATGCCGTCAACTGCGATTGTCGCATTTCCAAAAACAGGGGATAAATCATGCCGATTTCCGACCGCATCGGGCCACACCTGCCGGCGTTGCGCCGCTATGCGCGTGCGCTTACGGGAACCCAGTCTTCCGGTGACGCCTATGTGGCCGCGATGCTGGAGACCATTCTCATCGACCCTTCTACCATGGCCGAGAACGGCGACGATAAAAAACGCCTCTTCTGCCTGCTCAGCCGCATCATTTCTTCGCTGCCGGTATCGATCAGCCGCGGTACGGATGCACCGTTGCCGGGCGTCGCGAACCCCTTCGATCTTTCCACCGTTCCGCCGCTTGCGCGGCAGGCATTGCTTCTGGCGACCGTCGAAACCTTCTCCGTCGAAGCGACGGCCGAAATCCTCGATCAGGAGGTCGAGACCGTCAGGCGCCTGCTCGACGCAACATTCGCCGACATCGCCGCTCAGGCTGAGACCGGCATCATGATCATCGAGGACGAACCGCTCATTGCGCTCGATCTCGCCCATATGGTGAGCGGCATGGGCCATCGGGTGGCGGGCATCGCCAGGACGCAGTCCGAAGCCGAGGCGCTGTGGCGCGACAGCCAGCCGGGCCTCGTTCTCGCCGACGTGCGGCTTGCCGATGGATCCTCCGGCATCGACGCCGTGAACACCATCCTGTCGAGGGTCGATATTCCCGTCATCTTCATCACCGCCTATCCGGAACGTCTTCTGACGGGCGAGCGCCCGGAACCAGCCTTCCTCGTCTCCAAGCCGTTCAATCCCGAACAGGTGAAGGTGCTCATCAATCAGGCCCTGCTCTTCACGCCGCAGCCCCGCGTAGCGGCTTGATCCTGCTCCCGGACAAGCCGTAGCGGCGGCGCGGCTGGGCGGCGGTGGGATGGCACGCCCACCGCCGCCTTTTATTTGGGAATTTTTGCCAAAAAAAACAGCCAGTGCCGTCGCGGCACTGGCTGCTTGATTGTCCACGAACCGGAGGGGGGACGGTCTCGTGGTCGTGAACCGGTCGAGGGCCTCGCATTTGGGGGATATGCGCAGACCGGTTACAGCAGAAGAACTCACGGTCTGAAATTTGGTTCCGCCGTTTTGCAGATTTATTGAAGGATTTACACGTCGAGATTTTCAAGCTCCGCCCGGTGCCGGTGGAGCGCCAGGAAACGCTTGTAATCGCGATCGTATCCGGCCTTTCGCGCAGGATCCGGCAGGAAGGCGGGCCCGCCCGGATACATGGCAGCCCCGGCTTCGGAAAGATCGGCATGAAGACCGCCTGCAACGGCCGCAACCATGGCGGTGCCGAGAAGCACGGAATCCTCCGTTTCCGGCACCACGACACGGCAGCCCGTGACATCGCGATAGAGTTCCATCAGCAACGGATTGCGCACATGGCCGCCCGCGACATGGAGCGTATCGAACCGGTAGCCGCGCTCGCCGAAGGTTTCGAGGATATGCCGAATGCCGAGCGCGATGGCCACACAGGTTCGCCAATACAGCCGGCACAGCCCGTCAAAGGATGCGTCCAGCGTGAGGCCGCTGATGACGCCCAGCGCATGGGGATCGGCCAGCGGCGCACGGTTGCCGTGGAAATCCGGCAGCACATGCATGCGTGCGGCAAGCGCGACGCCCTCCTCCTCAAGCATCTCTCGAATGCGGGCGACGATCCGGGCATGGTTGCGCGTGGACGGCTCGCCGCCGGCGCTGTGTGAACGCACGATATGATCGAGCAATGCGCCGGTGGCAGACTGTCCCGCCTCGACGAGCCACCATTCGGGCAGCAGCACCTCATAATAAGGCCCCCATGTGCCGTGGCCGAATTTCTTGTCCCGCGCAAAGGCGGCGATGCAGCTCGATGTGCCGCCGATCAGCGCAAGCTGCCTTTCCAGCATTTCAGGTTCGCCGGCGAAGGGACCGAGCAGGCCTAGCGTGCCGGCATAGGCATCGATGAGGCCCGTTGCCACGACGCAACCGGCGTCGAGGCCGAGATCCGCCGCCGCCTGCGGTGTCAACTGTCCGACGGCTTCGCCTGCGGCCAGGGTATCGTGCGGCAGCAAACCCCTGCGGTCCATGTCCTCAAGGCCGATAACCTGGAGAAAGCTTTCGTTCCAGGGTTTTGCCTCATGAGAGAGATAGCACCACTTCGCCGTCATGGTGCAGCGCGAACGGGCATTCGACCCCGTGGCACGCCAGGTGATGAAGTCGGCAAGGTCGAAGACGTAGCCGGCCCGCGCCCATTGCTCCGGCTGGTGGCGCTTCAGCCACATCAGCTTGGGCATCTGCATTTCCGGCGACATCACGAAACCCGAATGCGCCAGCACCGGATGGGCGGTTTGCGTGCAGATGTCGGCTTCCCTCAGGGCCCGATGATCGAGCCAGACGATCGTATCCCAGTGATCGTCCGCGCCGGAGACAGCGAGAGGCCGTCCCTCGGTGTCGCGCATCACGAGGGAGCAGGTGGCATCCACGCCGAGGGCTGCGACACGCGACGCGTCCACGCCACTTGCCGCCACCGCAACCCTCACGGCGGCACAGGTGGCCTTCCAGATATCTTCGGAATCGTGTTCGGCGTAATCCGCAGCCGGTCGGCGCATCGCGATGGCATGCTCGGATCGGCCGAGCAAAGCACCGCTCCGGTCGAACACGCCCGCACGGGCGCTGCCGGTGCCGATGTCCACCGCAACGATCAGATCGCGCATCAATGCTCTTTCCCGTCGCCCTTTTCGTTGCGGACAAACTGTAACAATTCCCGCATGTCGTCAAACAGCGCGTCGGGTTGCAGGCGATAAAGAGCTTCTTGGTGCTCCGGAGAGCGCGCATGCGAGCCGCCGGTAAAGGCCACGACCCGCATTCCGGCGGATTTGGCCGCCGTAATGCCGGCCGGACTGTCTTCCACCACGACGCAATGCGCAGGCGCAACACCCATCGCAGCACTGGCGTGGAGGAAAAGATCAGGCGCCGGCTTGCCGCGTGAGACCATGGTGGCGCTGAAGATATTGGGTTCGAAGCGGTCGATAAGGCCTGTCACGGCAAGCGAGAGGCGGATGCGCTCGGGCTGACTGGAAGACGCGACGCAGTGAGCAATGCCGAGCCTGTCGACCGTCTCGGCAATGCCATCGATCGGCTGGAGTTCGGCGCGAAAACGCGCATAGAGCGCCTTGCGCATCGCTTCCAGAAAAGCGGCATCGACAGCAAGGCCATAATCGTCATGCAGGATTTCCGACATGCTTTTCAGGCTGCGGCCGAGAAAGCGGGCATGCGCCTCCGCCTCGCTCATCACCACGCCGGCCGAAGCCAGCGCCTCGACAAGCACCGCAAGCGAGATCGGCTCGCTATCGACAAGCACGCCGTCGCAATCGAAGATGACCAGTTCCGTCGGGTTGGCGGCCATGAGGTTCCGTTCCATGTTCAGAGCCCCCTCCTACTTCCTGCCAAATACGATGAAAAGGCCCGGATCGACCACGATCTTTCAATTTGCCAGATTACCTTCCAGATAGAGCTTCAGCGTCGCCCGCGTCCCCTTGCGCTGGAGGGTTTGCAGCGCGTTCGAGAAACGTCGGCGGAAGAGTTCGGAATCCGCCACAGAACCGAAGATCTCCTTCAGTTCCAGGAACGCGGCCGGATTTTCCCTGGCGGCCAGAGCGGCGGCATGGATGCGGTCGATGTTGGGATCGTTGAAGCTGATCGTCTTGCCGCCATCCGTCATGCCGGCCAGATAGTGGCACCAGAGCGCCGACACGAGTGCAAGCCCCACGACATCCTCGCCGCGCGAAAGCCGGTCGGCAGTCGACGGCAGGATGAACTTGGGCTGACGGTTGGAGCCGTCCTGTGCAAGCCGCGGAATGGTGTCGCCGATCTTGGGATTGGAAAAGCGATGTTCGATGAGCGCGAAATAATCGTTGAGGTCGGTGTCCGGCACCGGCGGGATCACAGGAATGATCTCTTCGCGCTCCAGCTTGGCCAGAAAGGCGCGGATATCCGCATCTTCCATCGCCTCGTGCACGAAATGAATATCGAGCAGCGCGGCCGGATATGCGATGGCTGCATGACCGCCATTGAGGATACGGATCTTCATGTGCTCGTAAGGCGCGACGTCGGGCACGAACTGCACGCCGACCTCTTCGAGCGCCGGGCGTCCCTCAGGGAAGTTGTCCTCCAGCACCCACTGCTTGAACTCTTCGCAGAAAACCGGCCAGGCATCCGCAATGCCGTAGTCGTCCGCGACGATACCGATTTCGCGCGGGCCGGTGGCCGGCGTGATACGGTCGACCATACCGTTCGGAAAGGCAACGCTGGCATCGATCCAGTCGGCAAGATCAGGATCGGAAAGGCGGGCAAGGCCGGAGACAGCCGCATGCGTGACCTCGCCATTGCCCGGAATGTTGTCGCAGGACATCACCGTATAGGGCGCGATACCCTTGTCCCTGCGGGCCTTCAGGCCGGCGAGGATGAGGCCGAACACGGTCTTCGGCGCGGCGGGATCAGCCGCGTCCGCGACGATGGCGGGATGGGTCGGATCGAAGACACCGGATGCGGGGTTGATGAAGTAACCGCCCTCGGTGATCGTCAGAGAGACGATCCGGATCGCCGGATCGGCGAGCGCCGCAATGGTCGCGGCGGCATTGCCTGGTGCAAGGTAATCGATCATCGCTCCGGTTACGCGTGCGCCGGACCTGTTGTTGTCCTGCTCGACCACGGTCGTCAGGAAATCCTGCCCGGCCAGCTTGTCGCGCATGGCCGCATCGGACGGCAGGACACCTGCGCCGACGATTGCCCAGTCATGATCGCGGCCGAGATTGAAGAGATCGTCGAGATAGATCGCCTGGTGCGCCCGGTGGAAATTGCCGACGCCGAAATGGACGATGCCGGCCTTGAGGCTGCCGCGGTCATAGGAAGGCACGCTGGCGGTGCCTGAGACGTCCTTGAGGGTGGCGAGCGACAGTTTCGTGGTCATGGTCATTCCTTCCGGTTTGCTCCGGTCAATGCTTGTGCAGGTCCGACGCGATGCGGTTTCGCTCATCGGGCAGGCGCGGGCTTTCGCTACGCCCGACCGATGCCGCGTGCCCCTATCGGATCGCCTTGTCGCTTTCGTCGAAGCGGTGAATGCGGCTGTCGTCCGGAGTGAGGTAGACGACGTCACCGTGGGTGACGATGAAATCGCCGTCGGCGCGAACGGTCAGCATGCCGATACCCTCGACATTTACATGCAGGAACGTGTCGGAGCCGAGGTGCTCGGCCACGCCGACGACGCCCTTCCAGGTGCCGGCATCCTTGGAAAGCTTGATATGCTCGGGGCGGATGCCGACGGTCGGCGCATTCCACGGCTTCGCGGACTCACCTTTGACGAAATTCATGCGCGGCGAGCCGATGAAGCCGGCGACGAAGAGGTTGTCGGGCTTGTTGTAGAGATCGAGCGGCGAGCCGACCTGCTCGATATTGCCGGCATTCAGCACCACGATCTTGTCGGCCATGGTCATGGCCTCGACCTGGTCGTGGGTCACGTAGATCATCGTGGTCTTCAGCTGGTGATGCAGTTCGCTGATCTCCAGCCGCATTGTGCCGCGCAGGGCCGCATCTAGGTTGGACAGCGGCTCATCGAAGAGAAAAGCCGACGGTTCGCGCACGATCGCACGGCCGATAGCCACACGCTGACGCTGACCGCCGGAAAGTTGGCCCGGACGGCGTTCGAGATAGTTGGTGAGGTTCAGCACGCGCGCCGCTTCCGCCACCTTCTTTTCAATCACCTCGGGGCTTGCCTTCGCCATCTTGAGCGGGAAGGCGATGTTCTTGCGCACCGTCATATGCGGATAGAGCGCATAGGACTGGAACACCATGGCAAGGCCACGCTTGGCGGGCGCCGCCGATGTCACGTCCTTGCCGTCGATCTCGATGGTGCCGGAGGTCGTGTCTTCCAGGCCCGCGATCAAACGCAGCAGCGTGGACTTGCCGCAGCCCGACGGGCCGACGAAAACGACGAATTCGCCATCCTCGATGGTCAGGTCGATGCCCGGAATGACGTGCGTCGCGCCAAAGGACTTGTTGACCTTTTTCAGGATGATCTTGCCCATGAGTTCCCTCCCCTTACTTCACGGCGCCGAAGGTCAGGCCGCGGACGAGCTGTTTCTGCGAGAACCATCCCATGATGAGGATGGGGGCGATGGCGAGCGTCGATGCCGCCGATAGTTTCGCCCAGAAGAGACCCTGTGGGCTCGAGAACGACGCGATGAAGGCCGTCAGCGGAGCGGCGTTCGTCGTCGTCAGGCGGATCGTCCAGAACGACTCGTTCCAGGCGAGGATGATGTTGAGCAGGAGTGTAGAGGCGATGCCCGGCACCGCCATTGGCGTCAGCACATGCACGATCTCGTCGAACAGCGAGGCGCCGTCCATGCGCGCCGCTTCCAGGATTTCGCCCGGAATCTCGCGGAAGTAGGTGTAGAGCATCCACACCACGATCGGCAGGTTGATCAGCGTCAGCATGACCGTCAGGCCGATGCGCGTGTCGAGCAGGCCGAAATCGCGGAAGATGAGGTAGATCGGCACCAGCACGGCGACGGCGGGCATCATCTTGGTGGAGAGCATCCACATCAGAATATCCTTGGTGCGCCGCGTCGGCGAGAACGCCATGGACCATGCCGCCGGTATGGCAACAAAGAGCGCGAGAATCGTGGAGCCGACCGCGATGACCACCGAGTTCATGAACGGCTTCAGATAGCCGCTCTGCGTCTGCACCGTCACATAGCTTTCCATCGTGAAGGACGGGATGAGGTTGAAACCCTTGATCGCTTCCGTCTCCGTCTTCAGCGAGGTGATGATGGTGTAGAGGATCGGAAAGAAGATGATGAGGGCGATGATCCACGCGGCGGCGGTGGCCACGGCCATGCGGCGGGTCGAGACTGCTCGTGCCATGACTTTTCTCCCTACTTGTCCAGGTTCTTGCCGACAGCGCGCATCAGGAAGATGGCGATGATATTGGCCAGGATGACCGCGATGATGCCGCCCGCCGATGCGCCGCCGACGTCGTAGCCCAGAAGCGCGGTGCGGTAGATCAGGAAGGCAAGGTTGGTGGAGGCATAGCCCGGCCCGCCATTGGTGGTGACGAGGATTTCCGCATAGACGCCAAGCAGGAAGATCGTCTGGATCAGGATGACGACCGTGATGGCACGCGACAGATGCGGCAGCGTCAGATAGACGAAGCGGCTCACGAAGCCCGCGCCATCCATTTCCGCCGCTTCCTTCTGCTCACCATCGAGCGACTGGAGCGCCGTGAGCAGAATGAGGGTGGCGAACGGCAACCATTGCCAGGCGACGATGATGATGATCGAGAGCAGCGGGAACTGTGCGAACCAGTCGATCGGCTGGAAGCCCAAGGCGCGGTTGATATCCGCGAGCACCCCGTAGCCGGGATGCATGATCATGTTCTTCCACACCAGCGCGGCCACCGGTGGCATGACGAAGAAGGGCGAGATGATCATGATGCGCACGATCCCCTGGCCCCACATCGGCTGGTCGAGCAGGAGCGCGATGCCGATGCCGCCGATGACTGTGATCAGCAGCACGCCGCCGACGATCAGCAGCGTGTTCCAGATAGACTGGAAGAAGGCCGGATCCGTGTAGAAGAACTTATAATTGAAAAGACCTGTCCAGCTGACATTCGCCGGGTTCAGAAGATTGTAGTTCTGGAACGAGAACCACAATGTCATGGCCAGCGGCACGATCATCCAGATCAGAAGCAGGCCCACAGAGGGTGCCAACATTAGACGCGCAAGACCGCGCGTATTCTCCGTCGCCATGATCGTGACCTCCCGGTTTGCCGGCGCGCCAAAACGCCGGACAGGTTTCGCTTCCCCGCATTGGGTGGAACCCAAATGTTCTTGTCACTTGTTTTTTATTGAGCCGGCGCGAGCTGCGGCAAGCGTCCCGCGCCGGAAGAGACTGCCCTTCCAGAGGCTGCCCGGAACGCATTCCGGGCAACCTGTCCTTGGGGAGGAGGATTTTACTTGATGTAGCCGGCGCGGGTCATTTCGCGCACGGCCGCCGTCTGGGCCTGTGCGAGCGCGTCGTCCACGGAAGACTGGCCGGCAAGCACCGCCGAGAAGAGCTGGCCGACCGTCGTGCCGAGACCCTGGAATTCAGGAATGGCG
Organism: Shinella sedimenti; assembly: GCF_022601905.1. Classification (NCBI taxonomy): domain Bacteria; kingdom Pseudomonadati; phylum Pseudomonadota; class Alphaproteobacteria; order Hyphomicrobiales; family Rhizobiaceae; genus Shinella; species Shinella sedimenti. The sequence goes on along the minus strand of NZ_JAKVIN010000006.1, from coordinate 392,809 downwards.
ACAAACTGGCCGCCCGTATAGGGCACCGGCTTGACCGACGGCTTGGTGATATCGGCCGCGTCCATGGCAGCAAGCGTCGGCGCTGCGAAGGGTGCTGCCTTCTCGTAGTCGGCGTTCTTGTAGAGCGAGGTGCGCGTGCCCGGAGGAACGTTTGCCCAGCCTTCCTTGCTGGCGACGAGCTCGGTGTAACCCTTGCTGGTTGCCCAGGCGATGAACTTCTGCGCGGCTTCCGCCTTGGTCGAGCTTGCGGGAACGGCGAGGTTCCAGGACCACAGCCAGTGACCATGGTTGCCGTTGCCCGTGTCCGGGAAGATCGCGTAGCCGACCTTGTCGGCAACCGTCGAGTCCTTCGGGTTGGACACGAAGGACGCAGCCACGGTCGCGTCGATCCACATGCCGCACTTGCCCTGCTGGAAGAGCGTCAGGTTTTCGTTGAAGCCGTTGGAAGAGGCGCCCTGCGGGCCGGCATCCTTCATCAGGTCGACGTAGAACTGGAGGGATGTCTTCCACTCCGGCTGATCGAACTGCGGCTGCCACTTCTCGTCGAACCAGCGACCGCCGAACGAGTTGTTGAGCGCAGTCAGGAACGCCATGTTCTCGCCCCAGCCGGCCTTGCCACGAAGGCACATACCGCTGATGTCGGCGCTGCGGTCCGTGATCTTGCGGGCTGCTTCACCGATGAATTCCCAGGTCGGGGAATCGGGCATGGTGAGGCCGGCCTTCTCGAACAGGTCCTTGCGGTACATGATCATGGCGGATTCGCCGTAGAACGGCGCGGCGTAGAGCTTGCCGTCGACCGAAAGACCACCACGGATGGCCGGCAACAGGTCGTCGACGTCGTAGTCGTCGCCGAGGCCGTCGAGGGCGACGAGCCAGCCCTGCTTGGCCCAGATCGGAACTTCGTAGTTGCCGATCGTGACGATGTCGTACTGGCCGCCCTTCGTCGCGATGTCAGTCGTGACGCGCTCACGCAGCACGTTTTCCTCGAGCGTGACCCACTCGAGCTGGATGTCCGGATTCTTCGCGGCAAAATCGTCCGTCAGACCCTGCATGCGGATCATGTCGCCGTTGTTGACGGTGGCGATGGTCAGGGTTTCGGCATTGGCGAAACCGCACAGGAGAGCAGCCGAGCTAACGCCCAGCAGAAGGGTTCTCAAATTCATCATCTTCCTCCCAGAAAGCTTATGAGCATTTGCTTCGCTCATGGGCAATTACTCACAAACTGGCGAAGAAAGTCAACGGGCATTCGTTGCTGCGCCGCACAATGCGGGCAGACACCCGTTGAATTTCATGGGATTTTTCTATGAAAGCTATGAAGCGTTGGGCGCGGAAAAGCCCGGTCAGGCCGCAAGCAGATAGCGGGCCGTCGCCTCATCGGTGATGACGCCGTTGATCATGTGGCCACGAAGGGCTGCAAGCAGGGCGGCGTATTTGCGCTTGCCCTTGGCAAGGCCGATGACGGTGGTGGTCTCGCGCGACGGCAGCGGCACGGACGCGACGCGCTCGTTGATGCTGCCTTCCAGGAGACGACCGTCACCGTCATACATCCAGCCGCAAATCTCGCCGGTCGCCCCTTCCTCCATCAGCCGCATCATTTCGTCCGGATCGAGAAAGCCATCCAGGCACAGAGGGGCGTCTACGCCGAGTTCGCCGATACCGACGAAGGCGACATCCGCCTCCCGGCCGAGCTTGAGCGTCGACTGGACAAGGCTTTGCCGATGCAACAGGTCTCGCTCCTCGCTGGAAGAAACAAGGACAGGCAAAGGCATGGGATAATGCCGCGCCTTCACGGCATCGGCCATGGAGAAGATGACGTTGTAATAAGCGGCCGAACCGTCGGGACCGATATTGCCGGTCAGCGACATGATACGGTGCTGGGGGCACTCCATGGCCGGCAGCTGGTCGATGGCCGCCTTGAGCGTACGCCCGGTTCCAACCGCCAGCACGATAGGATCTGCCTTCTTGAGCCAGCGCTCGATTTCGGCGGCCCCCGCCTCGGCAATGCCGATCGTCGTGGAGGAAGAGCCCGGATCGCTCGGCACGATATCGACATGCGTAAGGCCGAACTTGCTGCGCATCGCCTCACCCAGTTCCAGGCATTCGGCAATGGGATGGTCGAGGCGCACCTTGATCAGGCGTTCCGCCACCGCCAGCGACACGAGGCGCTGCGCCGACTGGCGGGAGATGCCCATGGCGGACGCGATTTCATCCTGCGTGCGGCCGGCCACATAATAGAGCCATCCGGCTCTTGCCGCATCGTCCAGCCGTCCGACTGTTTCCGTCCGCTTTGCCATCGTTCACCCCGATCGTTTCACGCGATTTGCTGCATCTTTTCGGCCATTCTGTCAAACGTCATGTGCCGGCGCAGACACGGCAAGCAAGCATGGCCGCCGTTACTGACGACCCATAAAGAATACCATAAAACTCATGTTTATTTTTGCGGCAGGCATTGAAAAACCAGCATTTCTTTTGAAGTTTTACCGTTTGATAAAAAAATAAAGCTGGGTTACCGTTCTCCTATTCAAAAAGCCCACGCGAATGGGAGATAACAATGGGAACGACGCAGTCTGGGATACATCGGGGGCGTCTTGCGCCTGCCGAATACGAAACGAACTTTTCCGACCTCCACCCGCGCCTTGACGATCACGAGGCGCTGGTCGCAGCCGATCGCTGCTACTTCTGTTACGACGCGCCGTGCATGACGGCCTGTCCCACCTCCATCGACATTCCGCTGTTCATCCGCCAGATCTCGACCGGCAATCCGATCGGCTCGGCCAAGACGATCTTCGACCAGAACATTCTGGGCGGCATGTGCGCCCGCGTCTGTCCCACAGAGACGCTCTGCGAACAGGTTTGCGTGCGCAACACCGCCGAGCATCGCCCCGTGGAGATCGGCCGCCTGCAGCGCTATGCGACCGACGTCGCAATCGCCACCAACACGCACTTCTATGAGCGCGCCGCGCGCACCGGCAAGGCCATCGCCGTGGTCGGTGCAGGCCCCGCCGGCCTCGCCTGCGCCCATCGCCTCGCCGTGGCAGGCCATGACGTGGTAGTCTTCGAAGCGCGCGAGAAGGCGGGCGGTCTCAACGAATACGGCATCGCCACCTACAAGGCGGTCGATGACTTCGCGCAGGCCGAAGTGGACTACGTGCTGTCTATCGGCGGCATCGAGGTGAAGAACGGCCTGAAGCTCGGCCGGGACTTCACGCTCTCCGACCTCACAGCCAATTTCGATGCCGTCTTCCTTGGCATGGGTCTGTCTGGTGTCAACGCACTCGGGGCGGAAGGCGAGAACCTTCCCGGCGTCGTGGATGCCGTCGACTTCATCGCCGAGCTGCGCCAGTCCACGGACAAGGCGACCGTTCCGGTCGGCCGGCGTGTCGTGGTGATCGGCGGCGGCATGACCGCCATCGACGCAGCCGTACAGGCCAAGCTGCTCGGCGCCGAAGAGGTGACCATCTGCTACCGCCGCGGCAAGGAACAGATGAACGCTTCGGAATTCGAGCAGGATCTTGCAGCATCCAAGGGCGTGATGATCCGCCACTGGCTCCAGCCCAAGCGGGTCATCGCGCGCGACGGCCATGTCGCCGGCATCGAGGTCGAATATACCGAGATACGCGACGGCAAGCTCACAGGCACCGGAGAGACCGGCGTGCTTGCCGCCGACCAGATCTTCAAGGCCATCGGCCAGACCTTCGAGCCGGCCGGCCTCGGTTCGCTCGCCATGGCCAGCGGGCGCATCGCCATCGATGCAGAGGGCCGTACCTCCGTCGCCAATGTCTGGGCGGGCGGGGACTGCGTGAAGGCCGGCGAAGACCTGACCGTCACCTCCGTCGCGCAGGGCCGCGATGCCGCCGATTCGATCAACCGCATGCTGGCTGCCGGTGCGCAGCCATCGATTGCCGTCGCTTGAGGGAGATGAGACATGGCTGATCTTCGCAACAATTTCGTCGGCATCAAGTCGCCAAACCCGTTCTGGCTCGCCTCCGCACCGCCCACCGACAAAGCCTACAATGTCGAGCGCGCCTTCAAGGCCGGCTGGGGCGGCGTGGTCTGGAAAACGCTGGGCGAGGAAGGCCCGCCGGTGGTCAATGTCAATGGCCCGCGCTACGGCGCGATCTGGGGTGCTGACCGCCGCCTGCTCGGCCTGAACAATATCGAACTGATCACCGACCGCGACCTTTACACCAACCTGCGCGAGATGAAGCAGGTGAAGATGAACTGGCCGGACCGCGCGCTCATCGCCTCGATCATGGTGCCCTGCGAGGAGGAAAGCTGGAAGGCGATCCTGCCGCTGGTGGAGGAAACCGGCGCCGACGGCATCGAGCTGAACTTCGGCTGTCCGCACGGCATGTCTGAGCGCGGCATGGGTGCCGCCGTCGGCCAGGTACCGGAATATATCGAAATGGTCGTGCGCTGGTGCAAGCAATACACCCGCATGCCCGTCATCACCAAACTCACGCCGAATATCACCGACATCCGCAAGCCCACCCGCGCGGCCAAGGCCGGCGGCACCGATGCCGTGTCGCTGATCAACACGATCAACTCGATCGTCTCCGTAGACCTCGACAACTTCGCCCCGAACCCGACGGTCGGTGGCAAGGGCACGCATGGCGGCTATTGCGGCCCGGCGGTCAAGCCCATCGCGCTCAACATGGTCGCGGAAATCGCCCGCGACCCGGAAACCTACGGCATGCCGATCTCCGGCATTGGCGGCATCACGACATGGCGCGATGCCGCTGAGTTCCTGGCGCTCGGTGCCGGCAACGTGCAGGTGTGTACCGCGGCCATGACCTACGGCTTCAAGATCGTGCAGGAGATGATATCCGGCCTGTCGGACTGGATGGACGCCAAGGGCCACCGCTCGCTCGACGATATCTGCGGCCGTGCCGTGCCCAATGTCACCGACTGGCAGTATCTCAACCTCAACTACATCGCCAAGGCACATATCGACCAGGATGCCTGCATCAAGTGCGGCCGCTGCCACATCGCCTGCGAGGACACCTCGCACCAGGCGATCACGCAGTTCGTGGATGGCGTCAGGCATTTCGAGGTGATGGAAGACGAGTGCGTCGGCTGCAATCTGTGCGTAAACGTCTGCCCCGTTGAAAACTGCATCACCATGGTCGGGCTGGAGCCCGGCACGCTGGACCAGCGCACCGGCAAGGTTGTGGATCCGAACTACGCCAACTGGACGACGCATCCGAACAACCCGGCAGCCCGCCAGGCCGCCGAGTAGGGACACGCAGCCGGGGCCGCTCAGGCCCCGGCAAACTGGTCGTAAGCGCGCAATGCGTCTGCCGCATACATGAGAGCCGGGCCCCCGCCCATATAGACGCACATAGCCATAACTTCCCCGACCTCCTGCCGTGTGGCTCCGAGCTCGTGCAGCGCTTTCGCGTGAAAGCCGATACAGCCGTCGCAACGTTGCGTCACGCCAATCGCAAGCGCGATCAGTTCCTTCGTCTTCTTGTCCAACGTCCCGTCGGCGCCCGCCCCTTTCGCAAGCGCATGAAAGCCCTGCATCGCTTCCGGCGCCAGTTTGCGCAATTCGCCCGTATAGGCCGCGATATCGCGCGTGATTGCCTTGTAATCCTTCGTCACCGTTCGCTCCTGTGCTTTACATTTCATATTTTCTTGATATCATAAAAATACGAATCGTAAAGAGGCTGTCATGACAATCACCGAGGAGATGCCGGCAAAAGCGGAGTCGGTCGCAGACTTCCTGAAGGGGCTGGCCAATTCCCATCGCCTGCTCATTCTCTGCGCACTTGCGAATGGCGAACGTAGCGTAGGGGAGATCATCGAAGAGACCGGCATAGCGCAGACCTCGATGTCGCAGCACCTCGCCAAGCTGAAGGACGAGGGAATCGTGCGGTACAGGCGCGATCACCGCACGCTTTTCTACGCCATCGACCATCCGGCCGTGATGGAGATCATGGCTGTGCTTTACACCCATTTCTGCGGAAAGGACCGCACATGACCAAGACCATTTCCCCGCGAGAGGCGGCAAGCTGGCTTGCCTCCGGTGAAGCCATGCTGCTTGATGTGCGCGAGCCTGACGAGTTCAGCGCAGAACACATCGCCTGCGCCGCCTCGGTCCCCCTCGCCTCGGTCGGCACAACGTTTGCCGTCATGCAGATACCTGCCAGCCGCAAGGTGATCTTCCAATGCCTGAAAGGTGGCCGCGCCGAAACCGCCTGCCTTGCAGCGGAACAAGCCGGCACCGGGCACATGATCTACAATCTCGAAGGCGGGATCGATGCCTGGAAAGCGGCCGGCTTGCCTGTCGTCGGCAATAAGGGGCAGCCGGTAGTGCCTATGTTTCGGCAGGTGCAGATCACGATCGGACTTTTGATCGCAGGTCTCATCCTCATGGGTTTCTCCGGCCTGACAGCCGCTTTCGCGCTGGCGGGCATTATAGGCGCCATGCTGGCCCTGGCCGGTGTCACCGGCTGGTGCGGCATGGCCTTGCTGCTTGCGCGGATGCCGTGGAACCGGCGGACGGCGTGACTGCCCGTCAGCCGAAAAGGTTGAAGCTGCGGCCTGCGCTGTAGGCCAAGAGGGCGATGGCGGAGAAATAGACGATGGTCAGCACGACCATGACATAGCCGCCCAGCACAACGAGCCCGTCACGCTGCGAAATGCCGGCCGCCATCAACAGGATCGCCACCCCCGGCAGGGTGTTGGAAAAGGGAATGAGGCCGAGCGGCGCCATCAGCAGCAGGCCCGCACCCATCAGCACGAGACCGTTGAAACGGTTCATGGCCGCACCGCTCGTCAAGCCTGAGAACCGCGGCTTGAAGAAGCGGTCGATGCGCCGCAGGAACGTCACGCCCCGCTGAAGCACCGGGCGCAGCTTGCCGCTCTCAAGCCGTCGGTCGGCGACCTTCTGCGGCAACCATGGCAGGCGATTGACGGTGATCGCGGCGCTGATCAGCACTATACCGGCACCGAAGACGGTGGAAACACCCGGAATGGAGACGGGAAACAGAAAGGGCAGCGACAGGAAGGCACAGAGCAAAAGCAGCCCGCTTTCGCCCATCATCGCGAGAAGATCGCGCAGGGTGATGTGCTCGCCCCTGATGGAATGCAGGATATCCTCGAGCAGTTCGCTCGTCTTGCGGTCCGTGTCCTTGAAACCGATCGCTGTCGTCATTGCTTCTCCTTTTCCGTGGCACTGGCTAAGTGGTTATTGCGGCTTTCCTGTGCCGTCGCGCGGCATGACACTTTTCGACGTCATCAGTGCCATCGCAAGAGTGAACGATAGGGCGATTTCGTTGACGAAACGTGGCCCTCATCTCCATCCATGATCACAATGGGCGTCCGAAAACCCCGCTGCCGGTAAATTTATCGGGAACGATCATACGCGCCGCGCGTTCCGGCCCCCATAGGGGCGCATCTTGTTTTCAGCGGAGCGCGGATTTTGAAGCGATTTGAGATCATCGACGGCATGCGAGGCTATTTTCTCGTCTTCATGCTCATCAATCACCTGATCTTCGTTGGCGGTTACTGGATGATGGAAGTCAACCATCGTCAGTTCGCCTTTGTCGAGGACGCACAGGGATTTGTCTTCCTGTCCGGCCTGCTCATCGGCATGGTCTATGCCCGAAAGATGCTCAAGAATGGTTATGAGAAGGGCCGGCAGCTCTTGTTTGACCGCGCCTCCGAACTCTACCGCTACGCCATGGGCACGGTGATGGCGGTGCTCGTTGTCCAGATGATCCTGCCCGATGCCCAAAGGCTCTGGTACAACTGGCTCGGCACGACGAATTTCGACGAGCCGCTGCGGCTGGCGGCCATCGCCACCTTCCTCTTCCAGCCGACCTTCATGGACATCCTGCCGCAATATATCGTCTACATGCTGTTTGCCCCGCCGCTCGTCTGGCTCTGCCTTCGCGGCAAGTGGGTCCATGTGCTCGCCGGCTCGCTGATCGTCTGGATGGCCGCGCAGCTTGGCCTGCAGCGCTTCCTCACAGAACCGCTGAACGCGCTCGTCATAGGCCCCGACGATCAGGGTATCCGCGCCAGCTTCAACATGCTGGGCTGGCAGATCGTGTTCTTCTCGGCCATGGTCATCGGCGTGCTCACGGCGCAGAACAGGATCGAGTGGACACGCATCTTCTCGCCGGAAAAGACGATGCTGCCCAAGGTCGCACTTGCCGTGTGCCTGTTCTTCCTTCCGCTGCGCATCGTCACCGCGTGGGATCTGCTGCCGCCGGCCGTGCTCGACAAGTTCGCGACGATGGAGATCCGCGCCGATTTTGGCCCCGTTTATCTGCTGAATTTCGCAGCCGTCGCGATCGGTCTCGCCTGGCTGCTGATCGCCGGGCCCAAGCACCACAATCTATGGATCCGCAGGCTCGCGGGCATCGTCACGGCCGTCTTCACGCTCCGCTTCCTGCGCCTTCTCGGGCGGCATTCATTGCAGGTCTATGTCTGGCACGTGGCCATCGTTTATGCCGTCTATTACGCCGACGGGCGCACCCCGGCGCTTTCCCAACTCACCAAGACGACGATTGCCGTGATCTGCATCGGTTTGCTCGCCCTGCCCGCACTGTGGCGCGAGCGCGATCAGATCGCCGCAAACCTCTTTGGCCAGCCAAAGACAGAGCCGGCGCGCAGCAAGCCTAGGTCGGCTGCTCGTTGATGTGAAGGCCGTTGAGGAAAAGCTGTTCGAGGAAGCGCGCCGCATCCTCGAACCGTCCGTCACCGGATTGGTCCTGGCCGAGAACAGCGCGCACCTGCACATCGAAATCCGCATAGTGCTGGGTGGTGGACCAGATCGAAAAGATCAGGTGATACGGATCGCATTTGGCGATCTTGCCTGCCTTGGCCCAGGTTCGGATGACCTCGGCCTTTTCGTCGACCAGTGCCTTCAGCGGCCCTTTCAGCTCGTCCTCGATGTTCGGTGCGCCCTGGAGGATTTCGTTGGCGAAAAGCCGGCTTTCGCGCGGAAAATCACGCGCCATTTCCAGCTTGCGGCGAATATAGGAGCGGATTTCCGAGACGGGATTCCCGCCGGCATCAAACTCGCGCAGCGGATCGAGCCAGGTGTCGAGAACGCGTGTGATCAGCGCGCGGTGCATCGCCTCCTTCGTGCGAAAATAATAGAGCAGGTTGGGCTTGGACATGCCGGCGACCTCGGCGATCTGATCGACCGTTGCCCCGCGGAAACCGTGCAATGAAAACACCTCAAGAGCGGCCTCGAGGATCTGCTCCTCCTTGGCCTCCTGGATGCGCGTGCGCCGTTGTGTCCTTGCCGCCCTCGGTAATGCCATCGTGCCTCCCGGCCTCTTCTCCGATAGAAAAGTGCCGCAAAATTCACCAGTTTAAGTCGCCGCCATTTTCTTGGGCGAAGCTTCAAGGTTTTTGGTTTTTCGGCTTGAGTGCCGCCCCGGAAGCTGTAATGTTTACCAACCGGTCAAATTATCAGGCCGTTGTCAAGTAAAGACGACGAAACTGAACGGTAGGCGCAAAACAAACAAGAGCGCTGCCGGCCGGCGGGAACAAAATTGAGGCTTTCAAAGCCCGAAGACGTGGGAGCATACGACATGGCCGCACCCGGCGAGAACATGCGTGTCAACGCGGACCGCCTGTGGGACACCCTCATGGACATGGCGAAGATTGGCCCCGGCATTGCTGGCGGCAACAATCGCCAGACATTGACCGACGCCGACGCCGAAGGCCGGCGCCTCTTCCAGGCCTGGTGCGAAGCTGCGGGCCTTTCGATGGGCGTCGACACCATGGGCAACATGTTCATGACGCGCGAGGGCACCGACCCCGATGCGCTGCCCGTCTATATCGGCTCGCATCTGGATACCCAGCCGACAGGCGGCAAATATGATGGCGTGCTCGGCGTGCTGGCTGGGCTGGAAGTCGTTCGCTCGCTGAACGATCTCGGCATCAGAACAAAGCATCCGATCGTCGTTACCAACTGGACGAACGAGGAAGGCGCGCGCTTCGCGCCAGCCATGCTTGCCTCAGGCGTCTTCGCTGGCATTCACACGCAGGATTATGCCTATGCCCGCAAGGATCCTGAAGGCAAGACCTTCGGCGAGGAACTGAAGCGCATCGGCTGGGTCGGCGATGAAGAGGTCGGCGCGCGAAAGATGCACGCCTATTTCGAATATCACATCGAGCAGGGCCCGATCCTTGAAGCCGAGGAAAAGCAGATCGGCGTCGTCACCCATTGCCAGGGCCTGTGGTGGCTCGAATTCACACTGACCGGCCGTGAGGCGCATACCGGCTCGACGCCGATGAACCTGCGCGTCAATGCCGGCCTTGCCATGTCGCGCATCCTCGAAATGGTGCAGACCGTGGCCATGGAAAACCAGCCGGGCGCCGTCGGAGGCGTTGGCCAGGTGTTCTTCTCGCCCAACTCCCGCAACGTGCTGCCGGGCAAGGTGGTCTTCACCGTCGACATCCGCTCTCCCGACCAGGCGAAACTCGACGGCATGCGCGCGCGCATCGAGGCGGAAGCACCAGAGATCTGCGAGGCGCTCGGCGTCGGCTGTTCGGTCGAGGCCGTCGGCCATTTCGATCCCGTCACCTTCGATCCGACATTGGTCGCCAGTGTGCGTAAGGCCGCCGAAGACCTTGGCTACAGCCACATGAACATAATCTCCGGCGCCGGCCACGATGCCTGCTGGGCCGCCAAGGTTGCCCCCGCCACCATGATCATGTGCCCCTGCGTCGGCGGCCTCTCGCACAACGAGGCGGAGGAGATTTCCAGGGAATGGGCCGCTGCGGGTGCGGACGTGCTGCTGCATGCTGTGATCGAGACGGCGGGGATTGCGGAGTGAAGCACCCTGTCTCCCACGATGATAAAGTGACGGATGAAAGCGGTAAGGCCACGATCGAATACTCCTTCGTCATGCGCTTAAAAGGCGTTTCGCAGTCCGACATCGACCACTTTGCTGCCGGCATCGACGGCTGGAGAATTAAGACAGGTCCTGACGTCATCTTCCTTTATCCGCACGAAAAGGATGGTGTGGGTGGCGATGCCGGCGATTACCTGCAGAATGCCATCGACCGTCATCGTGTAGTGTTCGAGGCCGCCGCGCAGATCGGGACATCCCGCGAGATCAGCCTCGCGATCTACTTCGATGCAGAGCGGGTCGCTGCAATATGCCCAGGCTTCAACACCGCCATCATTCGACTATTGGCAGACCTGAATTTCTCTCTCGAAATCTGTGTGTTTCCGAGCAGCTTTGAAGACGATGAAGGGACGGAAGAATGAGCACAGTCATCAAGGACGGAACCGTTGTCACCGCCGACCTCACCTACAAGGCGGACGTCAAGATCGAGGGTGGGAAGATCGTCGAGATCGGACCGAACCTCTCGGGCGATGAGGTGCTGGATGCGGCTGGCTGTTATGTCATGCCAGGCGGCATCGATCCGCATGTGCATCTCGAAATGCCCTTCATGGGCACCTATTCGGCGGATGATTTCGAAAGCGGCACGCGTGCGGGCCTTGCCGGTGGCACGACCATGGTGGTCGATTTCTGCCTGCCCGATCCCGGTCAGTCGCTGCTGGACGCCCTGAAGCGCTGGGACAACAAATCCACTCGCGCCAACTGCGACTATTCCTTCCACATGTCCGTGACCTGGTGGGGCGAGCAGGTGTTCGACGAGATGAAGGCGATCGTCGAGGAAAAGGGCATCAACACCTTCAAGCACTTCATGGCCTACAAGGGCGCGCTGATGGTGAACGACGACGAAATGTTCGCCTCGTTCCAGCGCTGTGCGGCCTTGGGCGCCCTACCCCTCGTGCACGCGGAAAACGGCGACGTGGTCGCGGCCATGCAGGCCAAGCTGATCGATGAAGGCAACGACGGGCCGGAGGGCCACGCCTATTCGCGCCCGCCATCGGTCGAAGGCGAGGCAACGAATCGGGCCATCATCATCGCCGACATGGCGGGCGCACCGCTCTATGTCGTGCACACCTCGTGTGAACAGGCGCACGAGGCCATCCGCCGCGCCCGGCAGAACGGCATGCGCGTCTATGGCGAGCCGCTGATCCAGCACCTGACCCTCGATGAGAGCGAATATTTCAACAAGGACTGGGACCACTCGGCGCGCCGCGTCATGAGCCCGCCCTTCCGCAACAAGCAGCACCAGGATTCGCTCTGGGCCGGCCTTGCGGCGGGTTCGCTGCAGGTGGTGGCGACCGATCATTGCGCCTTTACCACCGACCAGAAGCGCACCGGGGTGGGCGATTTCCGCAAGATCCCCAACGGCACCGGTGGTCTTGAGGACCGCATGCCGATGCTCTGGACCTATGGCGTCAACACCGGCCGCCTGACGATGAACGAATTCGTCGCCGTCACCTCCACCAACATCGCCAAGATTCTCAACGTCTATCCGCGAAAGGGCGCGATCCTTGTGGGCGCGGATGCCGATATCGTGGTGTGGGATCCGAAGCGGTCGAAGACGATTTCGGCGCAGAGCCAGCAATCCTCCATCGATTACAACGTCTTCGAAGGCAAGGAGATCGTCGGCCTGCCGCGCTACACGCTGACGCGCGGTGTCGTGGCCATCGAGGAATCGACCGTCAGAACCCGCGAGGGCCACGGCCAGTTCGTGAAGCGCGAGCCCTTCGCCGCCGTCAACACTGCGCTGTCGACCTGGAAGGAAATCACCGCGCCGCGCAAGGTGGAGCGCAGCGGCATCCCGGCGAGCGGCGTGTAATGCGCGCGCGCCGCTTCTTCCTTCCTCTCGCCGCGGGCTTCGCCGTTTCCGGCCAGGCGTTGGCGGCGGCCGATATTGTCGACGGCAGCTATGGCAATAAGGAGGGCTGCTTGTATTCAGAAACCGGGGAATCCTCCGGTACAGACGTCTTCTTTCTTCTGAACAAGGAGGGCGTGACGACCGCGGCCTCCTATTGTGAATTCAAGGGCGAGGCCAGGAAAGTCGGCGGCGCGACGGTCGTGGCAGCCGAATGCAGCGATGAGGGCTCCGAGGAACCGACACCCTATGAGCTGACGCTGACGCCGGACGATGGCGGCTACACGGTCAGCTTTCCCGACGGCACACGCTGGGGGCCGCTGGCACGATGCAGGAAATGAAGGTCAGGCACCCCGCATACAGGCTCTTACGCCGGGACGAGCGCTTCGAGATGCGGCAGAAGCACAACGCTCTCCTGCTCGTGGGGATCTGTCCGCGCGATAACGGCCGAAGCCGGTTGGTCGGAGAGATTGGCAGGCAGATGCGGCACGCCGGCGGGAATGTAGAACATCTCCCCCGCTCTGACGATGACATGGTTTTCCAGCCGCTCGCCGTACCAGGTATGCGCCTCGCCGGAGAGCATGTAGATCGCCGTCTCGTGGCGCTCGTGCATATGCGCCTTTGCGCGCCCGCCCGGCGGGATCGTCAGAAGATGCATGCAGATGCCGGTGGCGCCAACGCTCTCGCGGGCGATGCCCTCGAAATAGCTGAACCCCTGCCTTCCGTCATAGGTGCTGCCCGGGCGCACGACGTGGCACGTAGGCTTTCCTTCAAGCGTCATGTCTTTCTCCCCCGAAAGAATTCCGTGCGCAGATTGATACCGCAGACAATGCCGATTGCAATGCCGGAAAGGGACATGCAGTCTGCCGGAAACCGCGCCCTGCGAGGCGCCGAAAGATGTTGAGCATGGCCCCAGCGAATACCGTCGTCTCCGCAAGCGATCTCGGCCTCACCTTCCAGACGGCCGACGGCCCCGTCACGGCGCTGACGGGCGTCAATCTCAATGTCGAAAAGGGGGACTTCGTCTCCTTCATCGGCCCGTCGGGCTGCGGCAAGACCACGTTTCTGCGCGTCATCGCCGATCTTGAGAAGCCGACCTCCGGCACGATTACCGTCAATGGCATGACGCCAGAGGAAGCACGCCGGCAACGCGCCTACGGCTACGTCTTCCAGGCGGCGGCGCTCTATCCCTGGCGCACCATCGAGAAGAATATCGCGCTGCCGCTCGAAATCATGGGCTATTCCAGGCAGGACCAGAAGGCCCGCATCGACCGCACGCTGGATCTCGTCAATCTTTCTGGTTTCGGCAAGAAGTATCCCTGGCAGCTGTCGGGCGGCATGCAGCAGCGCGCGTCCATCGCCCGCGCACTCGCCTTCGATGCGGACCTGTTGCTGATGGACGAGCCCTTCGGTGCGCTGGACGAGATCGTCCGCGACCACCTCAACGAGCAGCTTCTGAAACTCTGGGCCGCCACCCAAAAGACCATCTGCTTCGTCACCCATTCAATACCGGAGGCCGTCTATCTCTCGACGAAGATCGTCGTCATGAGCCCGCGGCCCGGCCGCGTCACCGATATCATCGAGTCGCCCCTGCCGAAGGAGCGCCCGCTCGACATCCGCGAGACGCCCGAATTCCTTGCCGTCGCCCATCGCGTCCGCGAGGGCCTGCGTGCCGGCCACAGCTACGAGGAGCACGCCTGATGAAGCTGCCCTTCGTGCTCTGGCTGTTTGGCGCCACCACCGTCTTTATCGGCGCAGCGACCGCATCGCGCGCCTATATCGGCACCACGAACATTCTCTATCTCCTGCTGTCCCTGGCACTCTACATCGTCGGCAACCTGATGATGCTGAGGCTCATGCGAGAAGGCGGGCTCGGTCTCGCCATCTCGCTCTCCGCCATCACCCAGTTACTGCTCGTCAATGTCATCGCCTTCCTGTTCTTCGGCGAACGGCTGAGCAACACACAGATCGCCGGCGTCGGCCTCGGCATCCTTGCCATGGGGCTGATGCTCCTGCCCTCGCCGGCACGGAGCTGACAATGGAACAGGCCAGCTTCTTCAAGGATCGCCTGCTTCCCATCGGCACCGTCGTGCTGGCCCTTATCGTGCTCTGGTATGTCTTCGTGTTGGTGCTGAACACGCCCTTCGAGCGGGATACGGCAGCGCGCGCCGGAACGACCATAAGCTTTTCGGAACTCCTGCCGAGAACGATGGCGCAGGAACGGCCGGTCCTGCCGGCGCCGCACCAGGTTCTCGCCGAATTGTGGGATACGACCGTCAACAAGGCGATCACCTCCAAGCGCAGTCTCGTCTATCATGCCTGGGTCACGCTTTCCGCCACGCTGATGGGCTTCGGCATGGGCGCCGTCCTCGGCATCCTGCTTGCCGTCGCCATCGTGCACAATCGGGCGATGGACCGCTCCCTGATGCCCTGGGTCATTGCCAGCCAGACGATCCCCATCCTCGCCATCGCGCCGATGATCATCGTGGTGTTGAACGCCGTAGGGATTTCCGGGCTGATGCCGAAGGCGCTGATCTCGACCTACCTATCCTTCTTCCCGGTCGTCGTCGGCATGGTGAAGGGCCTTCGCAGCCCCGAACAGATCCAGCTCGACCTGATGCACACCTACAATGCCTCGGCGTCCCAGACATTCTGGAAGCTGCGCTGGCCCTGCTCGATGCCCTACCTCTTCACATCCCTGAAAGTCGCGATAGCCATCTCGCTGGTCGGTGCCATCGTGGGCGAACTACCGACCGGCGCCGTCGCGGGCCTAGGCGCCCGCCTGCTCGCCGGCTCGTACTATGGTCAGACGGTGCAGATCTGGGCGGCGCTGTTCATG
This sequence comes from Shinella sedimenti, assembly GCF_022601905.1. NCBI lineage: Bacteria > Pseudomonadati > Pseudomonadota > Alphaproteobacteria > Hyphomicrobiales > Rhizobiaceae > Shinella > Shinella sedimenti. Next base: position 377,241 of record NZ_JAKVIN010000006.1, on the reverse strand, counting down.
GCGGCGGCCGTTGCGGCGCTGCTCGTCATCATCGTCGGCTTTGCGCACAGTCTGGTCCTCAAACGCATGGGGGCCCGGGTATGAACATTTCCATCCTGATTGCCGCCATCGTCTTCTGGCTTGCCGCATGGGCGTTCAACGAGTGGCTGGTGCGGCGCAAACTCACGGGCGCGGCCGACCGGGCCGCGCGCCTCGCGGTGCCGCTCATCTTCGGCATGACCATCCTCGTGCTGTGGGAAGGCATCGTGAGAGGCTTCAACGTGCCCTCCGTGCTCTTGCCGCCGCCCAGCATGATCTGGGCCCGGCTCATCAGTTCGGTGCCGACGCTTTGGGCAGACTTCCGACAGACGTTCCTGAAATCCGTTCTTGTCGGTTATGCGCTGGGCTGTGGCCTCGGCTTCCTCGTCGCCATCCTCATCGACCGGTCGCCCTTCCTGCAGAAGGGTCTGCTGCCGCTCGGCAATTTCGTCTCCGCCCTGCCGGTCATCGGCGTGGCGCCAATCATGGTCATGTGGTTCGGCTTCGACTGGCAGTCGAAGGTCGCGGTCGTCGTCATCATGACGTTCTTCCCCATGCTGGTGAACACCGTCTCGGGCCTCGCCGCTACCAGCCACATGGAGCGTGACCTGATGCGGACCTACGCCGCCGAGTGGTTCCAGACGCTCGTCAAGCTGCGCCTGCCCGCCGCCTGGCCCTTCATCTTCAATGCGCTGAAGATCAACTCCACGCTGGCGCTGATCGGCGCCATCGTTGCCGAATTCTTCGGAACGCCCATCGTCGGCATGGGTTTCCGCATCTCCACGGAAGTGGGCCGCATGAATGTCGACATGGTCTGGGCCGAAATCGCGGTCGCCGCGGTGGCGGGCTCGGTCTTCTACGGGATCGTCGCGCTCATCGAGCGGGTCGTCACGTTCTGGCATCCGTCTGTCCGTGGTGGGCAGACGTAAAATAAAGAAGAAAGAGGGAACTGACATGAAAACGAAGATCGCATCGCTCCTGCTGGCAAGCGCCTTCTCGCTTGCCGCGTTCCAGACGCAGGCCGCCGACAAGGTGACGCTGCAGCTGAAATGGGTCACCCAGGCCCAGTTCGGCGGCTACTACGTCGCCAAGGACAAGGGCTTCTACGAAGAGGAAGGCCTCGACGTCGAAATCAAGCCTGGTGGACCGGACATCGCTCCCGCACAGGTCATCGCCGGCGGCGGTGCCGATGTCATCGTGGACTGGATGCCGTCTGCCCTTGCAACCCGCGAAAAGGGCGTAGCGCTCGTCAACATCGCGCAGCCGTTCAAATCATCAGGCATGATGCTCACCTGTCTGAAGGAATCCGGCGTGAAAACGCCCGAGGACTTCAAGGGCAAGACGCTCGGCGTCTGGTTCTTCGGCAACGAATACCCCTTCCTCTCCTGGATGGCGCATCTGAAGATCCCGACCGAAGGCGGACCGGATGGCGTGACCGTGCTGAAGCAGGGCTTCAACGTCGATCCGCTCATCCAGAAGCAGGCTGCCTGCATCTCGACCATGACCTATAACGAATATGGCCAGGTGCTGGATGCCGGCATCAAGCCAGAGGACCTTGTGACCTTCAAATACGAGGACCAGGGCGTCGCCACGCTGGAAGACGGTCTCTACGTTCTGGAAGACAAGCTCGCCGACCCGGCCTTCAAGGAAAAGATGGTCAAGTTCGTCCGCGCCTCCATGAAGGGCTGGAAATATGCCGAGGAACATCCGGACGAAGCCGCAGACATCGTGCTGGAAAACGACTCGACCGGGGCCCAGACCGAAGCGCACCAGAAGCGCATGATGGGCGAAGTCGCCAAGCTGACCGCCGGCTCCAACGGCGCGCTCGACGAGGCAGACTACAAGCGCACCGTCGCGACCCTGCTCGGCGGCGGTTCCGATCCGGTCATTTCCAAGGAGCCGGAAGGCGCCTGGACCCATGCCGTGACGGACGAAGCGCTGAAGTAACCGCCCAGCTGAACGAACGACCTGCGGGGCCTTAGGGCCCCGCACTTTTTTGAGCAGCAGGCCGGGCGCGGCAACACGCCGCCATTGCCTTGGAAAGGCCAAACACCTAGAATAATGAGGCACCATTCCGTTGCCTCTTGTATGGTTGGCCGGCGCCGATTACATAAACCGCATAGTCGGAACTGGAGAGGCCAGCGCGCCATTCGTGCCCTCCACACTGGCAGGAACAGATCCGGCGATAAACCTAGAGACGCGCCCGGACACGAAACACGCAGTCATGCTTTTTGGGATAGCTCTGCCTATGGCTTTTGGACACGGGAAAATGCGCTTCGTTTCTGCTGCGGTCATGATGGCGCTTGCGCAGTCGCCCGTCTTTGCAGCTGATGCGGCAACCGGCGATGCCGACGGGGCCCAACAGGCACAGAATCTGCCCGCCATTGTCGTCACCGCCGCCGAACAGCGCAACCTCGTCGATCGCGTAATCGCCACGGGCACGATCCAGGCTGTCGAGGAAGTCTATGTGACACCGCTCGTCGAGGGGCTTTCGATCCGTACGCTTGAAGCCGATGTCGGCGATCGTGTTGCGGCGGAAGGCACGCTCGCCACGCTGAACGACGATGCGCTCCTCCTGCAGAAAAGCCAGACCGAGGCTTCGCTCGCCAAGGCGCGCGCCGGCCTGGAACAGATCAAGGCGCAGCTTGTGGAAGCCAAGGCCAACGCCGACGAAGCCGTCCGGGTCCGCGACCGCGCGCAGCGGCTCGTGAAGTCCGGCTCCCAGTCGCAGGCCAATGCGGATCAGGCGATCGCGGCGGCTGATGCAGCGCTTGCCCGCGTCAATTCCGCCGAGCAGGCCGTTGCCGTTGCCGAGGCCGACATCAATGTCGCGCAGTCCCAGATCGACGATATCGACCTGAGACTTGCCCGCACCGCCGTCAAGTCGCCGGTGGCCGGCGTCATTTCCGCCCGCACGGCCAAGATCGGCGCCATCGCCAGCGGCTCGGCCTCGCCGCTGTTCACCGTCATCCGCGACGGCGCCATCGAACTGAAGGCCGACGTATCGGAAGACACGATCCTCAAGCTCAAGCCCGGCCTCAAGGCCAAGGTCTCGCTTGCGGGCGGAGCGGCGACACTTACCGGCACGATCCGCCTCGTCGAACCGACGCTCGACCCGCAAAGCCGCCTCGGCCGCGTCTATATCGGCTTCGACGAGCCGGACAAGGCGCGCGCCGGCATGTTTGCGAGCGCCGACATCGTCGTCGAGGAAAAGCAGGGCATTGTCCTTCCCCTCTCCGCCATCACGACAGCGGACGGCAAGACGGTGGCCCGTAAGGTGGAAAACGGCGTCGTCAGGCTGGTGCCGGTCGAGACCGGTATTCAGGACGGACAGGGGATCGAGATCGTCAGCGGGCTTTCGGCCGGCGACGAGGTCGTCGCCAAGGCCGGTGCCTATGTTCGCGACGGTGACCGGATCAATCCGGTCAAGGGCGAGCAGGCTTCGGCCACGAAATGACGTGAGGGCTCTGCCACAGGCGGAGCCTTGAACAGCGGGCAACAGGGTCGGAACCCCTCCCGGAAGCGTCTGGTCTCTTATCGAGGACTTTGGGGACATGAACTTTTCAGCTTGGTCCATCCGCAATCCGATTGCGCCGCTGCTCGCCTTCGCGCTGCTGCTCTACGTCGGTATCCAGTCCTTCTATTCGCTGCCGATCACACGTTTTCCCAATATCGACGTGCCTGTTATCGCTATCTCGGTGACCCAGAGCGGGGCGGCTCCGGCGGAGCTTGAGGTGCAGGTCACCAAGGAGATCGAGGACGCCGTCGCCGGCATCGAGGGCGTCGACGACATCGTGTCGACCGTCACGGACGGCAGCTCCGTCACTTCCGTTCTCTTCAAGATCGAAAAGCCGACCAACCAGGCGCTTCAGGACGTCAAGGATGCGATCGACCGCATTCGGAGCGACCTGCCGGCCTCCATCGAGGAACCCGTCGTCAGCAAGATCGACGTGGAGGGTCAGGCGATCCAGACCTTCGCCGTCTCCTCGCCCAACATGACGCTGGAAGAGCTGTCGTGGTTCGTCGACGACAAGGTCAAGCGCGCCCTTCAGGGCCAGCCGGGTATCGGCAAGATCGACCGCTTCGGCGGCGCCGACCGCGAGGTGCGCGTCGACCTCAATCAGGACAAGCTCGATTCCTACGGCATTTCCGCGGCCGACGTGAACCGCCAGATCCGCAGCATGAACGCCGATGCCGGCTCCGGCCGCGGCCAGATCGCCGGCGCCGAACAGGCCATCCGCACGCTTGGCGACGCACGCTCCGTCGAGAAGCTGACCAACACGATGATCGCACTGCCGAACGGTCGCTTCGTGCGGCTCTCCGAACTCGGCAAGGTTTCCGACACCTACGAGGAGCCGCGCTCCTTCTCGCGCTTCAACGGCAATCCGGTCGTGACCTTCGCGGTCTTCCGTTCCAAGGGAGCGAGCGAGGTGACCGTCGCCGGCTCCGTCGAGAAAGCGCTGGGCGCGGTCCGCGCGCAGAATCCCGACGTTTCGATCGAGATGGTCGATGACGCCGTCTACTTCACTTACGGCAACTACGAGGCAGCACTTCACACGCTGATTGAGGGCGCATTGCTTGCCGTCGCCGTGGTGCTGCTCTTCCTGCGCAACTGGCGCGCGACGCTGATTTCCGCGGTCGCGCTGCCGCTCTCGGCAATCCCGACATTCTTCGTTATGGACATGCTGGGCTTCTCGCTGAACCTCGTGTCGTTTCTGGCGCTGACGCTCGCAACGGGGATCCTGGTGGACGATGCCATCGTGGAGGTCGAGAACATCGCGCGCCACATCCGCATGGGCAAGTCGCCCTATCGCGCCGCCATCGAGGCGGCCGACGAGATCGGGCTTGCGGTCATTGCGACCACCTTCACCATCATCGCGGTGTTCGTGCCGGTATCGTTCATGCCGGGTATCCCGGGCCAGTACTTCATCCAGTTCGGCCTGACCGTCGCTGTTGCCGTGTTCTTCTCGCTTGCGGTGGCCCGCCTGATCACACCGGTCATGGCGGCCTATCTGATGCGCTCCAGCGATGCCGATGGTCATGGCGAGGAAAAGGAAGGCCGCTTCATGCGCGGCTATACCTGGCTCGTCAGCAAGACGACAGGCACATGGTATGCCCGCTATGCCACCCTGCTGGGCGCCTTCGCCTTCCTGATCGCATCCGTCATGCTGCTCTTCACGGTGCCGGGCAGCTTCATGCCGCCGGAAGACGCATCCCGCGTGGTGTTGTCCGTCGAACTGCCGCCGGATGCGATGCTCGACGATACCGACCGCACGACCACGCAGGTCTATGACAAGGTGAAGGATATCGACGGCGTCTCAAGCGTCTTCGTGCTCGGCGGTTCCTCGCCGAAGGGTGATCTGGAGCTGCGCCGTGCCTCTGTGACTGTTATCCTCGACAGGCTGGAGCATTCCCTCGCCTACCGGCTGGTGAATGACGTTCTCGGCGGCATTCCCGTGATCGGCCCCTACCTGCCGAAGATGGAAGCGCATGGCCGCCTGCGGCCGCAATGGGATATCGAGAAGGAAATCTTCGCCAAGCTTCGCGATATCCCCGACGTGCGCATCATCAAGCTCAACGATCGCGGCGAGCGTGACCTTGCCTTCAACCTGCTCTCCAATAACGAGGCGGACCTGAACGACACGGTCGCGGTGCTGGAAGCCAAGCTGCGTGCCGACCCGCTGCTGGCCAATGTAAGCTCCGAAGGCTCGCTGCCGCGACCGGAACTGCAGATACGCCCGCGCGACGACCAGATGGCCCGCTTCGGCATCACGACAGCGCAGATATCGGAAGTCGTGCGCGTCGCGACCATCGGCGATATCGACTCGCAACTCAGCAAGGTCTCGCTCGACAACCGCCTCATCCCCATCCGTGTGCAGGTGGACCGCGCCTTCCGCGCCGATCTCGCCGCCATTCGCAATCTGAAGATCCAGACGGCCGGCGGCCAGTTCGTGCCGCTCTCCAGCGTCGCCGACATCGAGTACTCGGAAGGCCCGAGCGCCGTGAAGCGGCACAACCGCAACCGCGTCGTCTCGATCGGCTCCGATCTCCAGCAGGGCGTGGCGCTCGACACGGCAACCGCCCGCTTCAAGGAAATCGCCTCCGGCATCGACATGCCGTCGACAGTGCAGTTCGCCGAAAGCGGTGACGCGGAAATTCAGGCCGAGATGCAGCAGTCGTTCGGCAATGCCATGCTGCTCGGCCTGCTGCTCGTGCTGATGGTGCTGATCCTGCTGTTCAAGGATGTTATTCAGCCGTTCACCATCCTTCTGTCGCTGCCGCTCGCCATCGGCGGCGTGGCGGCCGGTCTCATCCTCACGCAGAACGCGCTCTCCATGCCCGTCCTCATCGGCATTCTCATGCTGATGGGCATCGTGACCAAGAACGCCATCCTGCTGGTCGATTTTGCCATCGAGATGCGCCATGCCGGCATGGAGCGCGTTGAGGCCATGATCGAGGCCGGTCGCAAGCGCGCGCGTCCGATCGTCATGACCTCCATCGCCATGTCGGCCGGAATGCTGCCATCCGCGCTCGGCGTCGGCGAAGGTGGCGCCTTCCGCTCGCCCATGGCAATTGCGGTGATCGGCGGTATCATCGTCTCGACCGTGCTGTCGCTGGTCGTCGTGCCGTCGTTCTTCCTGATCATGGACGACGTCTCGCGCTTCCTGGGCTGGCTCTTCGGCCGCTTCGTCGGCAAGAAGGATGACGAGCTGCTGGCCATGGAGCCGCAGGCCCTGACGCATCTCGCCGACCAGACGGCGCGCACCGTCACGGAGCTGGAAAAGCGCATCGAGACGCTCGAAAAGAAGAACGGAGAACGAAAGCCCTTCACTGTGGTGCACCACTCCACGCTCGCGGCAGAATAAATCGCCGGGCTCACAGATGAACGGCCGGTGCGGCATTTGTCGCGCCGGCCGTTTTACGTTGTTTGATCGAAATCAAGACGCGTATTCCCGCCCTGGACTATCGTTTCAGCTGGAAGAAGGAACGAGGCCTGCGGGAGCATGGAGTGAGATCGATGAACAGGCTGATGAAGCCCGGCGCACGGGAACGGGAAACGCTTCTCAATTCAGGTTTTCTGGCTTCGCTCGGCGTGGAGAGCGTCGCGGCGATGATGGAAATCGCTGTTATCGGCAGCCTGCCCGCCCGCCAGATGCTGTTCCGGGAAGGCGAGCCCGCCGACATGCTGCATTGCGTTCTCTCCGGCTATATCCGCCTCTACAAGCTCGACCCTGATGGCCGCGAAGCCGATGTCAGCCTTTATGGCCCGGGCGACCTGATCGGCGCGAGCGTGGTGCTCGACGGCGGCCGCTATGCCGCGACGGCGCAGGCAGCCGAGCCGGCATTGCTCGCCCGCTTCGATTTGAGGCGCGTGCGCGACATCGCAAGCCGCCGCCCGGATCTCGCGCTCGCACTGGTCAACATCGTCTCCGCGCAACTAGCCACAAGCTTTACCAGTCTCGCCGATGACCGGCTGCACACCGCACCCCAGCGCGTGTCGCGTTATTTGCTCGATCATTGCCCCGCAGACGGCAAGGCGACGAGCTTCCGCCTGCCTTACCAGAAGAGCCTGCTCGCCGGGAAACTCGGGCTCGCGCCTGAGGCGCTATCACGCGCCTTCTCGCTTCTGCGCAATCACGGCGTCAATGTTCGTGGCCGGCTCGTCCATATCGGTGATCCCGAGGCGCTGAAGAGGGTTTAATCCAGAGCATTCCCAGCCGAAGCGGGATCGCTTCTGCGTCGGACAGTGCGGCAAGACAAAAGATTGAGCTTCCGGTGAACCCGTGTTCACCGCAATGCTCTAGAGCCCGCCCTGCACGCGCAGGAAATCGACGATGCTGTCGATCCCCTCGCCACGCTTCATGTCGGAGAACACGAAGGGCCGCGCCGCGCGCATGCGCCCCGCATCCGCCTCCATCACATCCAGATCCGCCCCGACATAAGGTGCGAGGTCCTTCTTGTTGATGACGAGAAGGTCCGAGCGTGTGATGCCCGGCCCCCCCTTGCGCGGAATTTCCTCGCCCTGGCAGACGGAGATGACATAGATCGTCAGGTCCGCGAGATCGGGTGAGAAGGTCGCCGCGAGGTTGTCGCCGCCTGACTCGATGAAGACAACGTCGAGATCGGGAAACCGCCGGTTGAGATCGGCAATGGCCTGCAGATTGATCGAGGCATCCTCGCGGATGGCGGTATGCGGGCAGCCGCCCGTCTCCACGCCCACAATGCGGTCGGACGGCAGCGCCTGCATGCGCACCAGCGCTTCCGCATCCTCCTTGGTGTAGATGTCGTTGGTCACGACGGCCACGGAATAGTGCCCGCTCATGGCCTTGCAGAGCTTCTCGGTCAGCGCCGTCTTGCCCGAACCGACGGGACCGCCGATGCCGACGCGCAGGGGACCGTTCTTCGATGTCATCGTCAATCTCCGAGAGTTTTCCGGCAGACAGACGGTAGCGCCGTCGATCCGCCCTTGTCTATCTGTGCCCGGCAGGGCTTGGCGGCCAGCCCGCTCATGAGCGGAACAGCCGCGTCGTCAGTGTTTCATGCCGCAGGCTGGCAATCTCCGCGCGGATGGTGGCGGAACCGAGATCGTCGAGCGTCGAGCCCGCCGCACGTCCGGCAAGTGCGATCACACTCGGCTCCAGCCAGGCAAGAACAGCCACGCCGTCGCGCTGTCCGATAACGCCGCAACGGATCGCCACCGAAACGAGGTTGGAGGCAACCGCGTGGAGAAAGGCAGCCAGTGCGGCCTCCGCCCCAATGCCATGTCCGCCAGCAACCGCGCCCACAGCGACCGGATAAGCTTCCTCCTCGCCCAGCACATCCAGAACGGGATGCGGCCAGCCCGATGCTGCGGCCAGGAATGCACCGCCCTGCAGCATTGTTTCCCTGTGCCGCTCGGCTGAGCCCGCAAGCGCCTCGGAAAGCACGGCGACCGCCTTCAAGTCTGCTTCCGCGTCGAAGCTGCGATGCGCCTCGGCAAACAGCACGGCATCATTCCAGAGATTGCCGTGGGTAAGCAGGCTAGACAGCCAGTCCCGAAGCGTCGCGGCGTCACGCACATCGCCATCGCTCACCACTTGCTCAAGGCCGCCGGAATAGGAAAAGGCGCCGACGGGGAAGGCCGGCGACAGCCAGGTCATCAGCCGGACGAGTGCTGCGGCGTCAGTCATGGCCGTGGTGGTGATGCCCGTGGCCGGAACCGTGATAGGCACCGCGCAGCGGGTGAAACGGCTCCGAGACCTCCTCAACCGTCGCGCCAAGCCCGATCAGCATGTCGCGGATCACATGGTCGCGCAGGATAAGAATGCGTGTCTCCTCGATCTGCGCCGGCAGATGGCGATTGCCGAGATGCCAGGCGAGCTCGACGAGGTGAAGCGGCCCCTTCGGCGTAACCGCGTAGAGAAGCTCCTCAGCCGCAACCACCTCGATCGTTTCGCCGCTTTCCGTCCAAAGCAGGTCGCCATGGGAAAGCTGGACCGGTTCGCGCAGATCGACCATCACGACGTCATCGTGCTGCATGTGCAGGAGCTTGCGGCGAATATGACGCTGGTCGTGCGGGAGAATGACGACATCGATGGGTGCTTGGTCGACGGCAGTCCCCTGCGGCAGTATGTGGATGGAGCGGTAGGGCATATGAAACTTTCGGGCAGAAGAAGGTGTCAAAACAGGAAATAGCGCTGCGCCATCGGCAGCACGGTTGCGGGTTCGCAGGTCAGCAGTTCGCCGTCTGCACGCACCTCGTAGGTTTCCGGATCGACCTCGATATGCGGCGTCAGGTCGTTGAGGATCATCGACGCCTTGGAGATGTTGCGGGTGTTGCGAACCGGCAGAAGTTGCTTGGCAACGCCGAGGCGCTCGCGAAGGCCGAGATCGATGGACGCCTGCGAGACGAAGGTGACGGAGGAATTCGTGCGCATCTTGCCATAGGCGCCGAACATCGGACGGTAATGCACCGGCTGGGGCGTCGGGATCGACGCGTTCGGATCTCCCATCGGCGCCATGGCGATGACGCCGCCGAGAAGGACCATATCGGGCTTCACGCCGAAGAAGGCCGGGTTCCACAGCACGAGGTCGGCACGCTTGCCCACTTCGATCGAGCCGATTTCATGGCTCAAGCCCTGCGCGATGGCCGGATTGATCGTGTATTTGGCGATGTAGCGGCGGATGCGCAGGTTGTCGTTGTCACCGGTCTCGCCGGCGAGGCGGCCGCGCTGGCGCTTCATCTTGTCCGCCGTCTGCCAGGTGCGGATGGCGACCTCGCCGACACGGCCCATTGCCTGACTGTCGGAAGAGATGACGGAGAAGGCGCCGATATCGTGAAGGATGTCCTCCGCCGCGATGGTCTCCTTGCGGATACGGCTTTCGGCAAACGCAATGTCCTCGGGGATCGACGGCGACAGATGATGGCAGACCATCAGCATGTCGAGATGCTCGGAAATGGTGTTGACGGTGTAGGGCCGGGTGGGATTGGTCGAGGACGGAATGACGTTGGCGTGGCCGCAGACCTTGATGATGTCGGGGGCATGGCCGCCGCCGGCCCCTTCCGTGTGGAACGCGTGAATGGTTCGCCCGCCGATCGCTGCGACCGTATCCTCCACGAAACCGCTTTCATTAAGCGTGTCGGTGTGGATCATCACCTGCACATCGTACTCGTCGGCCACGGAAAGGCAGCAGTCGATGGCCGCCGGCGTCGTACCCCAGTCCTCGTGCAGCTTGAGCGCCGAAGCGCCCGCGCGGATCATCTCCTCGATGGGCGCGGCCACCGAGGCATTGCCCTTGCCTGCCAGCGCGAGGTTCATCGGAAAGGCATCGAAGCTCTCGATCATGCGCTCGATGTGCCAGGCGCCCGTGCAGGTGGTGGCAAGCGTGCCGTGGGCAGGCCCCGTGCCGCCGCCCAACATCGTCGTGACACCGCTCGCCAGCGCGTGCTCGATCTGCTGCGGGCAGATGTAGTGGATATGCGCATCCATCGTCCCGGCGGTGAGGATCTTGCCCTCACCCGCGATCACCTCCGTCGAGGGACCGACAATGATGGTCACGCCAGGCTGCGTATCGGGATTGCCCGCCTTGCCGATGCCGGCGATGCGGCCGTTGCTGAGGCCGATATCCGCCTTGAAGATGCCGCTGTGGTCGATGACCAGCGCATTGGTGATGACGGTATCGACGGCGCCCTCGCCGCGTGTCGCCTGGCTCTGGCCCATGCCGTCGCGAATGACCTTGCCGCCGCCGAATTTCACCTCGTCGCCGTAGCTCGTGAAGTCCCGCTCCACCTCGGCGAAGAGTTCGGTATCGGCAAGGCGAACCTTGTCGCCGGTGGTGGGGCCGAACATGCGGGCATAGGCGGCGCGGGACATGGTGTAGGACATGGGTCAGCTTCTCCGGGAGGCGGGAGGATGATCGAGACGGTCGAGGCGGCCGGCGGTGACAAGCGCATCGACCCAGCGCCGCTCGGCGGCGAAAGGATGCCATTGCCAGCCTTCGTGGCTGAAACCGGCAATCGACACGCGGTCGCCGTCTTCGGCGAGATTTTCAAGGGCGTGCGCAATCGCGACAAGACCCGAGCTCGGCACGACGTAAGGCGCGGCATCGAAGGCGGCCAGCCCGGCGTCGACGGCGTTATGCAAGGCGGCGGGGATGACGCGCAGCCGACGCCCGGTTGCCGCCGCGAAAGCCTCGAAGCCAGCCGTGTAGTCGTCGCAAAAATCGTCGAGATCGGGGTGGCTGAGGGCCAGCGGCGCGCGCATGGCCGCAAAAACCTCGGGGGATCGCACACACCAGATTTCGCCGGCCTGCCGCACGGTCGCGCTGTCCTTCCAGCGACCGCCACCCAGCATGTCGAGCGCCGGCCGGCCGGTGTTGCACACAGCGATGATATCGGTCTTCATACCGCCGGCGCCCGCCGACCGGCAGCCGTTGAAACGGATCACGATGTCAGCCGCGTCGATCGTCGCAGCCAGCCCCTGCGGGATGGCGCCATTGCCGACGATGACGATCCTGCGTGACACCGCCGCTCCTCAGTTTTCCTGCTCGTAGAAAGCCTTGAGCTCCGCCGTCCGCTTGCGTGTGAGATCCGCAAGGCAGCTGGAAACCAGCAAGGGCTCCATGGAGCCGCCGCGTGCCTCGAAGCCGGCAAGCTCGCACTGCCCGTCGCGATAGCCGATCCAGGAGCGTTGGGCACGTTTCAGCGCATCGACCGCACCGACATACTGCTCGCCCATGTCCTTGAAGCCTTCATCGGTCTCCTTGGCGGCCTCCAAGGCCTTCTTGTAGACGGCATTCAACTCGTTGTCGGCCGTCTTGTAGTCGCGACCGGCGCAGATGTTCATGTCCATTTGCGTCTGCGCATTATCGCAGTCGACCTCGGGCTCCTGCGCCATGGCGACCGTGGCTGAAACGATCAGCGAGGCGGTGGCGAGAAGAAGAGAATGTCGCAATGTCATGTCAGAGCTTTCCCATCACGGCCTGGCGGAACCCGTAAATCTCCCGCTTGCCGGCAAACGGCACGAGGCGGACGGTGCGCGTCTGGCCCGGCTCGAAACGCACGGCGGTGCCGGCGGGGATATCGAGCCTGAGCCCCCTTGTCTGCTCGCGCTCGAACGACAGGCTGGGATTGGTTTCGTAGAAATGATAGTGGCTGCCGACCTGGATTGGGCGGTCGCCGGTATTGGAGACATCCAGCACGGTAACCGGCAGTCCGACATTGAGTTCGATATCGCCATCGGCAGCGATGATTTCGCCCGGGATCATGGAGTTCCTCTCGCAGCTTGCGCCGGGCCGCAGCCCTCGGCTTTCAGGATACGTTTTGTCGATGCCGGATATTTTTCGAGCATGGCAGCCGGCCGCACCGGACGATGCATGAACCCGCCGCCGCAATTCGGGCACGCGCCGTGCAGAACCGTGCGCACGCACTGCGCACAGAAGGTGCATTCGAACGTGCAAATCATCGCCTCGCCGCTTTCCGGCGGCAGGTCGCGGTCGCAGCATTCGCAATTGGGCCTGAGTTCCAGCATGAGTCTACCGGATGGGTTCGTGCACGGTCACGAGCTTTGTGCCGTCAGGAAAGGTTGCCTCCACCTGGATGTCGTGGATCATCTCGGGGATGCCATCCATCACCTGCGCTCGGGTGAGAACATGCGCGCCAGCCTCCATCAGATCGGCGACGGCACGACCGTCGCGCGCCCCCTCCACCACGAAATCGGTGATGAGCGCGATCGCCTCGGGATGGTTGAGCTTCACTCCGCGCTCCAGACGCTTGCGCGCCACGATCGCGGCCATGGCGATCAGCAGTTTGTCTTTTTCGCGGGGGGTCAGGTTCATGAGTGGTCCGTCGCTGGTTCCGTCGCGCGACAATAGGCGGCTGTTTGCGCGCGCGATATACGCAAAACAGGAAGCGGCAGGCGACCACGGATCGGGCCGGGCCAGCCGGTTTCAGAGTGACCAGAGTTTCGGCACGCTCGCGCCCTTGCGCAAGTGCGAAATGATCGGGATCAGCATTTTTCGCAAGGAGAAGCCATCATCCGCCACGACGCGCGCAACGAGCTTGTCCTGCCACTGGCTGGCGCCAGCCGCGCCCGCACCGATCAGCCGGCGCAACGGTTCGACATGCCCTTCTGCATCGGGGCCACACAACAGCACGGTTGCAAAGGCGCGCGCACCGCCGAGCGTCGCCAGTTCGCCCGTGAGGCCGGCAACATCGCCATCGAGACGCGTTTCCTCGGCATGGATGAGCTTGCCCGCCCGGCGCACACGCCAGCGGTCATGAAAGAAACCCGTCTTCACCGTCTCGCCCATCGCCTTGCGGCCGAGAATCACCGCCTCCACAGCGAGGAAGACGGCATCGGCGGCCAGATCCACCTCCAGCCGGCGGTTCAGCGACGACCGGTCGAACAGGATCGTCTCCTGTGGCAGCCAGTCGACACGCGCACCGTCCGCAACGGTGATGCGTGTTTCCAGCCTAGCGGTCGAGGCGCTCGCCTTATAGATCCGCTCGCAGGCTTGCGTGGTCACGGTCAGGCGCGTTTCGGCGCCGGCTGCAAGCGCCCATTCCACATGATCGCCGCCCGTCAGACCACCCGCGGTGTTGATAAGGACGGCCTCCATCGTACCATCAAACGTTTCGGGCAGCCGTATCTTGGCGCAGCCTTCCTGGTAAAACACGTCGAGCCGTGTGCTCTGCGCCGACCGCTTCGCAACCAGGCGTCCGACGCCTCGCGCCCGCTGCTGGCGGCCGACTGCCTCATCCCGCACAAGCGCTACGTCCATGCTGCCATTCCTCTCATCGTGACCTCGCCAGTGGGTCTGAACAGGCCTTCAAGAAAAAGCCCGGCGCAAAGGCCGGGCTCGAAGTGGACACGGCCGGGCGGCGTGCATGCGCCGCCCGTTCCATGAAACGATTACTCGTTTTGGAAGTAGGTGTACTTGCCGTCTTCACCCTTCTTCCAGGTGTACATGACGTAGTCCGGACGGGTGATGTCGCCCTTCTCGTCGAAGGACAGTTCGCCGATAGCCGTGTTGAACGGGCCCTTGGCCTTTATAGCTTCTGCAACGGCCTGCGCGTCGTTACCGCCGGCAGCCTTGGCAGCTTCAGCGATGACCTGAAGAGCGGCGTAGGAGTAGAGCGTGTAGGCTTCCGGCTCGAAACCGGCAGCGCGGAACTTCTCGACGAGTTCCTTGGCAGCAGGGTTCTTGCGCGGATCGGGCGCGAAGGTCATCAGCGTGCCGTCAACGGCGTCGCCGGCGATCGAAGCCAGTTCGTTGGAAACGATGCCGTCGCCCGAAATGAAGGTTGCCTTCAGGCCCTGGTCGGCAGCCTGACGTTCCATCAGGCCGAACTCGGTGTGCAGGCCGCCCCAGTAGACGACGGAGACGCCGGCTTCCTTCATCTTCGCGATGAGGGCCGAGAAGTCCTTGTCGCCGACGTTGACGCCTTCGTAGATGACTTCCTTGACGCCGGCTTCGTTTGCCGCCTTCCTGGTTTCGTCGGCGAGGCCCTGGCCATACGGGCTCTTGTCGTGGAGAACGGCGACCTTCGCATCCTTGAAGTTGGCCGCGATGAAGGCACCGGCTACAGCGCCCTGCTGGTCGTCACGGCCGCAGGTACGGAACGTGTTCCACAGGCCGCGCTCGGTGTAGGTCGGGTTCGTGGACGCCGGCGAAACCTGCAGGATGCCGTTTTCGGCGTAGATTTCCGACGTCGGGATGGAAACGCCCGAGTTGAAGTGACCGACAACGAACTTCACGCCATCGGCGACGAACTTGTTGGCGACGGAAACGCCCTGCTTCGGGTCGGAAACGTCGTCGCCCAGAACGATCTTGATCTGCTCGCCGTTGATGCCACCGGCCGCATTGATGTCGGCAGCGGCCTGCTCGACGCCCTTCTGGATCTGCGCGCCGAAAGCGGCGTTCGGACCGGTCAGCGGGCCGCCGACGCCGACCAGGATGTCGGCCCAAGCGCTGCCGCTGAAAGCGACCATTGCAGCCAAAGCAACAGCCGACATGAGAGACTTCTTCATTTGGTTACTCCCAGATTTATAGCGGGCTGGTTTCAACCGGGCGCAACACCCGCATTCATTGCGCCGGTATCGTTTTGCCCCGTCCAGGCGGACGGGTGTTCCCTTGATTATTTCGACTTCCAGGAAAAGGGCGAGACCTTCTCATAAAGCCAGTAGTAATTATTGGTCATCTGCCGCGTCCGGTAGTAGCGGTAGCCGAGCGTAGCAAACAACAAAAGAACGGCAGTGTCCACGACATAGTACTGGGCGGTGAGCATCGTGCCGTTGAACAGCGCGTGGTGGATGAAGCGGATCGCCACACCCAGGAGAAGGATGTAGATGACGAGCGTCCGGTAGGGCTGCCAGCCCTCGGCGACGCTCTTGCCGGTGCGCCATGCGGTCCAGCCGCCCATGATGACGGTGATGAACAGGAACTGCCAGAAAGACGGTTCCTCGTAGAGAATTCCCTGCATTGTCCGTCTCCTTGTCCTAGTGCCTGCCGCCTTCGAGATAGGCCGCGCGCACTTCCGGATTGGCCAGAAGCTCCTTGCCCGAGCCGCTCATCGTCACCTTGCCGTTGACCATCACATAAGCGCGGTCCGACAGCTTGAGTGCGGCAAAGGCGTTCTGCTCCACGAGGAACACGGTCAGCCCCTCTTCCTTGTTCAGCACCTTGATGGCGTCGAAGATGCCCTTCACGATCAGCGGCGCCAGACCCAGCGACGGCTCGTCGAGAAGCAGGAGCTTGGGACGCGCCATCAGCGCGCGACCGATGGACAGCATCTGCTGTTCGCCGCCCGAAAGCGTGCCGCCGCGCTGCGACTGGCGCTCCTTGAGGCGCGGGAAGAGCGTGAAGATCTTCTCCACGTCCTCGTCGAAATACTTCAGGTTGTCGAGGCTCGCACCCATCTGAAGGTTTTCGTAGACGGTCATGCGCGGGAAGATGCGACGTCCCTCCGGCGACTGTGCGATGCGACGGCGCGCGATGAGATGCGTCGGCAGGCGGGTGATGTCCTCGCCGTCGAACGTGATGGTGCCATTGCGCGCCTGGGGGCTGCCGCAGATCGTCATCATCAGGGTCGACTTGCCGGCGCCGTTGGCGCCGATGAGGCTGACGATCTCGCCCTTCTGCACTTGAACATCGACGCCGGCAAGGGCGCGGATGTTGCCGTAATAGGTTTCAACGCCCTGGACGCTGAGAAGCGTATCGCTCATCAGTGCGTACCTCCCACAGTGCCCTCGATCTCCTCGATTTCTTCGATCACCTCTTCGACCTCATCATCTTCGACACCGAGATAGGCCGCGATAACCTTCGGATCGTTCTTCACATGGTCCGGCGTGCCGTCGGAAATCTTCTGCCCATATTCGAGCACGACCACATGGTCTGAAATCTCCATGACGACAGACATGTCGTGCTCGATGAGCAGGATCGACGTGCCGCTTTCCTTGCGGATGGAGCGGAGGAGTTCGTTGAGGGCAAGCGATTCACGCGGGTTGAGGCCCGCCGCCGGCTCGTCGAGGCACAGGACCTCCGGTCCCGTGCACATGGCGCGGGCGATTTCGAGACGCCGCTGGGCGCCGTAGGGTAGATCGCCTGCCGGGTCGTCGGCACGCTCGATGAGATCGGCCTTTTCCAGCCAGTGCCGGGCCACCTCGATGGATTCGGCCGCGGCCTTCTTGTATCCCGGCAGGCCCAAAAGCCCGAGGACCGTGTAGCCGGAGGCCTTCATCAGCGTGTTGTGCTGGGCGACGAGCAGGTTTTCCAGAACGGTGAGGCCCGAGAAGAGCCGGATGTTCTGGAAGGTGCGGGCCACCTTGGCATCGCGCGTGATCTCGAAGTCGTTCAGCCGCTCAAGCAGGAACTCCCGGCCGCCCTTCTGGCGCATGGTGATCATGCCCATGGTCGGCTTGTAGAAGCCGGTCACGCAGTTGAAGACCGTGGTCTTGCCGGCGCCGTTGGGGCCGATCAGAGCGGTGATCTCGCCGCGCTGCGCCTCGAAGGAGAAGTCGTTGATGGCCATGAGGCCGCCAAAGCGCATCGAGAGATGCTCGACCTTGAGAATGGGATCAGCCGTCATCGTGTTCGTTGTCATTGTTTCGGACACCATCAGCCGTGTCCTTCCTTGGTGAAGCTGCCGGAGACCGCCTTGCGTTCCTTCAGGAAGGCAGTCGGTTCACGGCTGCCGACGAAGCCACGCGGTTTCCAGACCATCACGATGACCATGGCGAGGCCGAAGATCAGCATGCGGTACAGTTCCGGCGTGAAGTCGGGACCGAAAATGGCCTTAAGGAACGTCATCTCGCGCAGCAGCTCCGTGCCGCCGACCATGACGACCGCGGCAACGGCAATGCCGACGAGCGAGCCCATGCCGCCGAGAACCACGATGGCGAGAATGATCGCCGATTCCAGGAAGACGAAGCTTTCCGGCGAGACGAAGCCCTGACGCACGGCGAAGAAGGAACCCGCAAAGCCACCGAACATCGCGCCGATGGAAAAAGCTGTCAGCTTGGTCGTGACCGTGTTGATACCCAGCGAGCGGCAGGCGATCTCGTCCTCACGCAGCGCTTCCCACGCGCGGCCGATCGGCATGCGGCGCAGGCGGATCGTCACGTAGGCGGTAAGCAGGGCCAGCGCCAGGATGAGATAGAACAGGAAGATCTTGTAGTAGGCCGAGGACATCGGCAGTTCGAAAACCTTGGCGAAGTTGTTCGGCGCACCAACGTCAAACGACCAGATGCCGAAGACGGAAGCCTTGGGAATGCCCGAGACGCCGAACGTGCCGCGCGTCACTTCCGTCCAGTTGATCAGCACGAGGCGGATGATCTCACCGAAGGCGAGCGTCACGATGGCAAGATAGTCGCCCTTCAGACGCAGCACCGGAAAGCCGAGGATCATGCCCCAGAAGGCGGCCAGAATGCCGGCGAGTGGCAGCAGGACCCAGAAGGAGAGACCAAAGTACTGCGACAGCAGCGCATAGGAGTACGCGCCCACCGCATAGAAGGCGACGTAGCCGAGGTCGAGCAGGCCGGCGAGGCCGACCACGATGTTGAGGCCCCAGGCGAGCATCACGTAGATGAGAATCTGGATGCCGAAATTGTCGACCCATTTCAGCGAGCCCTGCACGCCGAACAGCATGACCATCAGCGGCGGATAGATCAGGAGCGCGACGATGGCGATCTTGCTGAAATTGCGCTTGAAGAAGCTTTCATCCGCCTCAACCGGCGCCTTGGCGGCGGCCTTGCGGGCGTCCATCCACGGACGGATATAGGCGACCGTTAGGAAGCGACCGACAGCGGCCACGGCGACGAAGATGGCAAGCAGGCCCCAGCGCTGGTTCAGCACCAGCTCGTTGCGGATGTTCTGCGTGGTCTCCAGACCGACGAAGAGGACGAACAGGCCGAGTGCCACGATACCGGCAAAAATGCCCTCGCGCAGAGCCCGCGCCGTCAGGTTACCGCCGGCGCTCTCAGGAGAGTAGGAAATGTTGGACATGGATCAAACCTTCTCGACTTCCGGTCGTCCGAGAATACCGGACGGCTTGAAGATCAGGACGATGGCGAGGATGGAGAACGTCGCGACGTCCTTGTAGTCGATGGTGAAATAAGCGGACCACAGGCTCTCGATGAGACCGATGAGCATGCCGCCGAGAACCGCGCCCGGAAGCGAACCGATGCCGCCGAGAACCGCGGCCGTGAAGGCCTTGACGCCCGGAATGAAGCCGTCGGTAAAGACGGTCACGCCGTAATACATCAGGTACATGGTGCCGGCGACAGCCGCCAGCGATGCGCCCATGATGAAGGTCACGGAGATCGTGCGGTCGACGTCGATGCCAAGCAGTGCCGCCATCTTGCGGTCCTGTTCGGTAGCGCGCTGGGCACGGCCGAGCGAGGTCTTGTTAACGATGTACCAGAAGGTCGTCAGCAGGATCGCCGTCAGCAGCATGATGATGATCTGCTTGAGCGAGATCGCTATGCCGAAGACATTGTAGACCGACGAAACCAGCGGCGGGATCGGCTTGTTGCGCGGACCCTGCGTGACCTGGATGAAGTTCGACAGCGCAATCGACATGCCGATGGCCGTGATCAGCGGCGCGAGGCGGAAAGAGCCGCGCAGCGGGCGATACGCCATCTTCTCGATCGTCCAGTTCCACAGCGACGCCGTCAGCATCGCTGCAACCATCATGACCAGAAGCAGAATGACAACCGGCAGGCCGACAAACACGCTGGTCAGGACGAGAAAGGTGATAAGAGCGGCAAATCCGCCGAGCATGAAGATATCGCCATGGGCGAAGTTGATCATGCCGATGATGCCGTAAACCATGGTGTAGCCAATGGCTATCAGACCATAAATCGAGCCAAGAGTCAGCCCGTTAACGAGCTGCTGGACGAAATACTCCATATATAATCCCCCGGATGCAGTCCGCTTTGGCCACATCTCTTGTTCTTGCGCTCATTTTTTGAGCTTGTGTAGACAAATGAATTCCATACCGCTTTCGATACAAAAGGGAAGCCAAAAAAACCCGGATCGACAATTTCTTTGGGCGAAAGCGCCAAATGACGTAATTAACGCCACGATATCCAAAAAAGCGGCAAGAAAAGCGGGACCTGGGTGCAAAACGATGCACCGCGACGACGCAAACATTGGTTCATAACGAAACATCGTCGCAACGCCGCGGCAGGCCTTACTTGCGCATCTTGGCTCCCGAGGGATCGAAAAGCGGCACGCGCTGCAGGCGGGCGGGCAGCATCTCACCCAGAAGCTCCACCGACCACCCCTCCGTCACGTCTGCGAGGTCCTTCGGCACATACCCGATAGCGACCGATACGCCGGCCGCATGCGCGTATCCCCCAGATGTCACCCAACCGCGCAAGACGCCGTCGAGAGAGATCGGCTCGTCGCCGATGACGTCGGCATCCGTCGCCTTGAGGATGAAGGTGCAAAGCCGCAACGTGCCGCCGCTCTCCCGCTCCGATCTGGCAGCGGCCTTGCCGATGAAGTCCGTCGCCTTGTCCAGCGCGACGAAGCGATCAAGCCGCGCTTCCATCGGGCCGTAGAGCGGGCGATATTCCCGCGACCAGCTGCCATAGGATTTTTCCAGGCGAAGCGCGTTCAGCGCCCGAAGGCCGAACAGGCGGATGCCGAATTCCTTGCCGGCGTCGAGGATCAGGTCATAGAGGTAGCGCTGATACTGCGGTTTCATCCAGATTTCGTAGCCGAGGTCGCCGGTATAGCTGACGCGCCCCACGATTGCCGGCGCCATGCCGAGGTCCATGCGGCGCACCGCCATAAAGGGAAAGGCGGGCGTCGACAGGTCCTTATGCGTGAGCTTGCCCAAGACCTCACGGGCGTTCGGGCCGGCAATCGCGAGGCCGACCAGACCGAGATTGAGGGCCTCAAGCGTGACCGACCCGTCCTTCGGAACATGCGCTTCGAACCAGCGCATGTGGTAATCCTCGGCAATACCGGAGCCTATGAGCAGGAAATCGCCCTCGCCCAGCTTGGCGAGCGTGAAATCGCCGATCAGCTTGCCGTCCGCCTTCAGCATGGGCGCGAGCGTCATGCGGCCGGTCGCAGGCATGCGGCAGGCAAGCAGCCGGTCGAGAAAGGCTTCCGCACCCCTCCCCTTCACGGCATATTTGGCGAAGCCCGAGGTCTCCATAAGGCCGACGCTCTCGCGCACGGCTTTGGCCTCCGCACCGACCGTCTCGAAATCCGTCGATCGCCGCCAGGAAAAGTGATCCTCGACACCGGCGGGGGCGAACCACAGCGGCTGCTCCAGGCCGTAGGACGCGCCGAAGACGGCACCGGCTGCCTTCAGCCTGTCATAAATCGGCGTCGTCAGAAGCGGGCGCCCGGCCGGCAGCTCCTCGTTCGGATAGCGGATGGAGAAACGGCGTGAATAGTTTTCACGCACCTTGGCGTTGGTATAGCCGAGGGTCGCGAAGTCGCCGTAGCGCGCGACATCCATGGCAAAGACATCGAAACCGGGATCGCCATGGATCATCCAGTTGGCGAGCGCCAACCCGACGCCGCCGCCCTGGCTGAAACCGGCCATGACGGCGCAGGCCGACCAGAAATTCGTCATGCCGCGCACGGGGCCCACAAGGGGGTTGCCGTCGGGCGAAAAGGTGAAGGGGCCGTTGATGATCTTCTTGATGCCCGCCTTGTTGAAAGCCGGAAAATGGCGAAAGCCCACTTCCAATTCTGGCGTGATGCGCTCGATATCCTCTTCCAGCAGCTCGTGCCCGAAATCCCACGGCGTGGTCAGCGGCGACCACGGACGGCACGCCTTCTCATAGGTGCCCATCAGCATGCCGTTGCGTTCTTGGCGGAGATAGATTTCTCCGTCGAAATCCACGCAATGCATCAGCTCCTTGCCGCGCGTCTGGTTGAATTCGATGACCTCGGGCATGTCCTCGGTGATGAGATACATGTGCTCCATGGCCAGAACCGGCAGTTCGAGCCCGACCATGCGGCCCACCTCACGCGCCCAGAGGCCGCCGCAGTTGACGACATGCTCAGCGATGATCTCGCCCTTGTTGGTGAGGACGCGCCAGCTGCCGTCCTCGCGCTGCGCGAGGTCTTCGACCTTGGTGTGCAGGTAGATTTCCGCACCGTTCTTCTTAGCCGATTTCGCATAGGCGTGGGTGGTGCCGTAGGGATCGAGATGGCCTTCCACCGGATCGAACACCGCACCGACGAACTGGTCGGGATCGATGAGCGGCATGAGGTCATGCGCTTCTTTGGGCGTCAGCAGTTCCGCCTCCAGCCCCATATAGCGCCCCTTGGCGAGGATCGACTTCATCCAGTCGAAACGGTCCTTCGTCGCCGCAAGCATCATGCCCGACGTCATGTGCAGGCCGATATCCTGGCCGGAATAGTCCTCGATCTCCTTGTAGAGTTCCACCGTGTACTTCTGGAGCTTGGCGACGTTCGGATCGCCGTTGATCGTGTGCATGCCGCCGGCGGCGTGCCAGGTCGAGCCGGAGGTCAGCTCGGAGCGCTCGACGAGCACGACATCGGTCCAGCCGAACTTGGTGAGATGATAGAGAACGGAGCAGCCGACGACGCCGCCCCCGATGACCACGACCCTGGCATGGCTCTTCATGAAAAACTCCGGCTTACGGCGGTTGAAGGAACGAGAGGCAGTGCGTGAAGGCAGCCTATTTTGTCCCTCGCCGGCGCGGCAAGACCGGGTTGCGAAACCTAATGTCGCTTTATCGATTTCCAATGTCGGGCGGCGGCGCGCGGCCCCGTCAGCGCGTCGCGAAATCGACCGATAGATCGTGGCTGCGCGCCATGATCTTGATGTCGTCCACCAGCGCCTCGGCAAAGCTGCGCATGACGACAAGATCGAAGCTTTGCGCACCGGTGCGGGCCAGATTGACCGAAATTTGATGGCACAGAACGTTCGCCGCCCGGCCGACGGGGAAGCTGTCGACGTGAAGATCGACCGCGACGCCGTTGGCGAGAATGCGCGCGGCATCCGGCCCTGACAGGGTCAGAGCGACACGGCCATGGCTCTGGTCGATGACGATAGCGGCATCGCCGAGCCGCACACCGAGTTCGGCGGAAAGCGTTTCGGGCGCATGGACCTCCGACAGCACCAGCCACTCGCCGGGACCGGAAAACCGCACCTCGAAGTCGCGGTTCGCGACGAGAATGCCGACCGCCTCGGGCACTCGGCCCGGCGACGCCAGAACCATGGCCATTGCCGTCGCACGGTGTACGGCGAGATGGTTGGCCCGCCGCTCGGCGATCGCGCCGATCGTCCCTTCCAGAGCATGAACCGCCTGATAGTCGTAAGCCATCCCTGCCCCCCTATGCCGTGAGCTTGCTGTTATCAGGATCGACGAAAACCGGATGGCAGACTTCCGCAATGGTCTCGACCCCGCGCAGCCGGTCCCACACCACGACCTTCTCGCCATAGCGCTCGCGGCCGGATTTGAGGAAGGCAAGCGCTATGGGCATGCCGAGCGTCGGCGAGAAGCAGGCGGAGCTCACCCAGCCCTGGTCATTTATCGTCGAGGGCTTGGCGCCGTCCTTCAGCAGATGCGCGCCGGCCCGCATTTCTTGATCCGCCTCCAGCGCCCTGAGGCCGACAAGCTGTGCCCGGTCTGCCGCCGTCAGGCCGAAACGGCTGGAGAGCCGCTTGCCGATAAAATCCGCCTTGCCCGCGGCCATCATGTGGCCCAGCCCGGCGTCGTCGGGTGTCACGCGGCCGTCGAGTTCAGCGTGGGTGACGTGGCCCTTCTCGATCCGCAACACATTGAGCGCTTCGACGCCATAGGCACATATGCCGTGCGGGGCGCCTGCGCGCATCAGCGCATCGGCCACCACCTCGCCATAGCCGGCCGGCACCGCAAGCTCGTAGGCAAGTTCGCCGGAAAAGGAGATGCGGAAGAGCCGTCCCTTGAGATTGCCCTTGAGGCGGACCTCACGGGCGGCCAGGAACGGGAAGGCCGCATGGGACAGGTCGTCCTCCACGATGGACTGAAGGATGACGCGTGCCTTTGGCCCGGCAATCGACATCTGCGCCCATTGGTCGGAGACGGAGAGTAAACGTACGCGCAACTGCGGCCACAGCACCTGTGCCGCAAACTCCATATGCGAGAGTACGCCCGCCGCCATGGCGGTGGTGGTCGTGATCAGGAAATGCACCTCACCTAACCGGCTGACCGTGCCGTCGTCGAAGACTATGCCGTCCTCGCGCAGCATCAGCCCATAGCGGGCCTTGCCGACCGGCAGTTTCAGGAGCGGATTGCAGTAGAGCCGGTTGAGGAATTCGGCCGCATCCGGCCCGAACACCTCGATCTTGCCGAGCGTCGAGACATCGCAGAGGCCCGCATTCTCGCGAACGGCGCGCACCTCCCGGTCGACGCTCTCCCGCCACGTCTTCTCCTCGCCCTTGGCAAACCACGACGGGCGATACCAGAGGCCGGCCTCGATGAAGGCGGCGCCGTTGCGCGCCGCCCAGCCATGCAGCGGCGATCGGCGGGCGGGCATGGCATGCGCGCCGACCGACGTACCGGCAAGCGCGCCGAAGGAGACCGGCGTATAGAACGGGCGGAATGTCGTGGTGCCCACCGCGGCGGGGCTTACGCCGCGCATGGCAGCGAGAATGCCGATCGCGTTGATGTTGCCGAGCTTGCCCTGGTCCGTCGCCATGCCGCCCGTCGTGTAGCGCTTGGCGTGCTCGACATGGCCGAAGCCCTCACGCACGGCAAGGCCGAGATCGCCGAGATGCACGTCGTTCTGGAAATCAACGAAGGCTTTCGACTTCGCCCCAGGCACATGCCAGAGCGCCGTGAAGGACGGATCGATTTCTTTTCCGACCACCGGCGCCTTGAAACCGGACGCTTGCCGCCCGAGCGCCTCGACGACGGCGGCAGCCTTGCGTGCACCATCCTCGAAACAGGCAGACAGGCCGTATTGCCCGGCAGCCGCACCGGCAGGCGCGAGGCCGGTCCCGACATCGGGCGCCAGAAAGGCCTGCAAAGCGTCCGACCAGACAGGCTTGCCGCCGCGCTGGCAGGCAAGATGAATGACTGGGCTCCAGCCGCCCGACATCGCGACGGCATCGCAGGCGATCAGCTCCTCAAAACCGCCGCGATCCGCGACAATGCCGCGAAGGCGCGCAGCGCCTCTCGTATCGACAATCGAGCCGCCGCGGATGAGCCGGACGCCGGCCGGCGCCGCATCGGCGGCATCCGTCCGGCTGTCGATGAGGGCGGCGATCCCGACGCCCTGCGCAGCCAGGTCCTGCGCCGTGCGGTACCCCGAGGAGCCGTTGGTGAAGATCGTGACGGCCTTGCCGGCGGCCACGCCGAAGCGGTTGGCATAAGTGGCGGCCGCACTTGCCGTCATCACGCCGGGCCGGTCATTGCCGCCGAAGACCAGTGGTCGCTCCTCCGCTCCCGTCGCGAGGATGGCGCGCTTCGCCACGATGCGCCACAGGCGTTCGACGGGTTTTGCCGCATCCGTCGTAACGCCGTGTTTCTGCACGCGCTCGAGCGCGCCGAACACATTGTCGTCGTACCAGCCGAAAACCGTCGTGCGCGGCAGCAAGGTCACATTCGGGCTGTTCTGCAATTCGTCCAGCGCGCGCCGGGCGAAGATATAGGGCGCCTCCCCATCGATCCGCGTCGTCTCGGAAAGCAGCGTGCCGCCGAGAGCGAAATCTTGCTCGGCAAGGATCACACGCAAGCCCGATCGCGCCGCGACCAGCGCAGCCGCAAGACCGGCCGGCCCGGACCCGATCACCAGCAGATCGCAATGCGCCCAGCTCTTTTCGTAGGAATCGGGATCGGCCGAAAGATCGGTACGGCCAAGCCCGGCGGCGCGCCGGATGAGCGGCTCGTAGACCTTCTCCCAGAAGGCCGCCGGCCACATGAAGGTCTTGTAGTAGAAACCCGCCGACAGGAAGCGCGACATCCAGCCGTTGACCGCGCCGATATCGAAGGCGAGGCTCGGCCATCGGTTCTGACTGGTGGCGACGAGGCCGTCATACAACTCGGCAACGGTCGCCTTCGTGTTGGGGTCACGCCGCACTCCGCTGCCCACGGTGACCAGCGCATTCGGCTCGGAGGGGCCGGCCGTCACGATGCCGCGCGGACGATGATACTTGAAGCTGCGACCGACGAGCAGCCTGTCGTTGGCCAGAAGCGCCGAGGCGAGCGTATCGCCCGCATGGCCAGCCAGGTTTTTGCCGTCGAAAGAAAAAGCGAGCGTGTGGCTGCGGTCGATCAGGCCGCCGGCCGGAAGGCGATAAGCGGTCATTGGCCGCCCTCCGCCGCGGCATCGGCCACGGAAAAGACGGCATGGGTGAGATTGTCGCGCTCCACGAGCAGCCAGCGCCGGCATCCGGCGACGTGCTGCCAGTGTTCCCGCACCCGACCGCGCGGATTGCTCCTGAGATGCACATAGTCGTGCCATGCCTCGTCGGAAGCCATGGCCGACGGGCGAACCGGCGCGGCGTCGCCTCTGATCATAAACTCTTCCTTGGGGCGCGTGCCGCAGTGCGGACAGGAAATCAGGCTGGCCATGACGCGCTCAATGCAGGTTGGGCTGGGTGCCGGCACCCGCCTCGTCGATGGGGAAACCGCGCTCGAAGCGATCGAGCCGCAACGCACGCGCCACATAATGGCTCTCGCCCTTGGCGATCAGATGCGCGAAGCAGAAGCCGGAGGCCGGCGTCGCCTTGAAGCCGCCATAGCACCAGCCGCAGTTGAGGTAGAGATTGTCGATGGGCGTGCGGTCGATGATCGGCGAGCCGTCCATCGACATATCCATGACGCCGCCCCAGGAGCGCAACACCCGCACGCGCGAAAGGCCGGGGATCATCGTCACGCCTTCCTCCATGACATGTTCCGCCGTCGCGAGATTGCCGCGTTGCGCATAGGAGGAGTAGCCGTCGATCTCCGCGCCGAAGACCAGCCCGCCCTTGTCGGACTGCGAAATGTAGAAATGCCCCGCGCCGTAGGTGATGACATGATCGATGCAGGGCTTTAGCCCCTCGGTCACGAAGGCCTGAAGCACATGGCTTTCCAGCGGCAGTTTCAACCCCGCCATCTCGGCGACGCGCGACGAGTTGCCGGCTGCGGCAAGCGCCAGCTTGTTGCAGCCGATGAAGCCCTTCGTCGTCTCGACTCCCGTGACCACGCCGTTCTCTCGACGGATACCCGTGACCTCGCAGTTCTGGATGAGGTCGACGCCATGCCGGTCGGCCCCGCGGGCAAAGCCCCAGGCGACCGCGTCATGCCGCGCGGTGCCGGCCCGCCGCTGAAGGAGACCACCCATGATGGGGAAGCGCGCATGATCGAAATTGAGGAAGGGCATCATCTTCTTCAGCGTATCGCGCTCGATCAGTTCGGCTGCCACACCTTCCATCATCATGGCATTGCCGCGGCGGATATACTGTTCGCGCTGGCCGTCATTGTGATAGAGGTTGATAATGCCACGCTGGGAGAACATGACATTGTAGTTGAGGTCCTGCTCAAGCCCTTCCCACAGTTTCAGCGAGAATTCATAGAACGGCTCGTTGCCGGGAAGCATGTAGTTGGAGCGGACGATCGTCGTGTTGCGCCCGACATTGCCCGAGCCGAGATAGCCCTTCTCGATGACGGCGACGTTGCGCAGGCCGAATTCCTTGGCGAGGTAATAGGCCGTCGCAAGACCGTGGCCGCCGCCGCCCACGATGATCACGTCATAATGCGGCTTCGGATCCGGCTCCCGCCATGCAGGTTTCCAGCCGAGATTGCCGGCGAAGGCTTGCTTGAAGATCGAAAAGGCGGAGTAACGCATGCGATGTCCCGGATGAGATGCGCCACCTTCGCACATGGCGCGCAAACGGCAAGACGGGAGATCGCCGCACCCTGCCCTCAGCAATGATCTTTCCACATCCACGGCCGGCCACGTCTTGGCATTTGCTTTCGGACCGCGCCGGGATTAAGCCATTCCATCATGCAAACGGACCTCGCAGAGCTGAAACAGGTGCTGGAGACCGCGGCGCTCGCCGCCGGCCACGTCATCATGCTCATCCACAATGCGGGCGCCCATATCCGGCACAAGTCGGACAATTCCCCCGTGACGGAAGCGGACGAAGAGGCCGAGCGGGTGATCCTTGCGGCCCTGCGCCGGCATTTTCCTGCCATACCCGTCGTCGCCGAGGAGGCCGTCGCGGCCGGTATCGTGCCGGATATTTCAGGCGGCCGTTTCTTCCTCGTCGATCCGCTCGACGGAACCAAGGAGTTCGTGGCAGGCCGCAGCGAGTTCACGGTCAACATCGCCCTCATCGACAATGGCGCGCCGATTGCCGGCATCGTCTTCGCACCGGCACTGTCGTCCGGTTTCGTGGCGGTGGACAACCGGGCGGAACGGTTCACGGTAGCGGACGGCCGGACCATCGCCGAACGACAGGCCATCGGCTGTCGCAAGCACGGCGCGGCTATTACCGCAGTCGCGAGCCGCTCGCACGATACGCCGCAGACCGCCCGTTTTCTCGACGATCACGGCATCGATGCCTGCACGGCCATCGGCTCTTCGCTGAAGTTCTGTCTGGTGGCAGAAGGTATCGCAGACGTCTATCCGCGTTTCAGCCGCACCATGGAATGGGATACGGCGGCGGGCGATGCGGTGCTGCGCGCGGCCGGCGGCGGCACGCGCACGCTGGATGGCGAACCGCTTACCTACGGCAAGCGCAACCAGCCTGATGACAGCGACTTCGCCAACCCGAACTTCATCGCCGCTCGCGCCGGCTGGAACGCCATCCTGTCACCCGAAACGAAATGACCTCGCTTCCGGCGAGGTCATTTGCAGGTGATATCAGGCGGCAGTGACGGGTTCGGGCTCCGGTCCGGGCGTCGCCTCGTCCTTCTCTTCCGGCTTGATGCGGAACCAGGCGATATAGAGCGCTGGCAGGAAGAGCAGCGTCAGCACCGTACCGACGATGATGCCGCCCATCATGGCATAGGCCATCGGGCCCCAGAACACTTCCCGCGAGATGGGGATGAGGGCAAGGCTCGCTGCCGCCGCCGTCAGCATGATCGGCCGCATGCGATGCTCCGTCGCCTCCCGAACCGCATCCCAGGCATGTTTGCCCTCCTCCCGCAGATGCTCAATCTGCACCACGAGGATGACGGAGTTGCGGATGAGGATGCCGATCAGCGCCAGCACGCCCAGGATGGCGACGAAGCCGAGAGGCGCCCCGCTGCCGAGCAGCGCGATGACCACGCCGATGAGTGCCAGCGGCGCCACCGCGAAGACCAGGAACAGCCGCGAGAAGCTCTGCAACTGCAGCATCAGGATCGTCGCCATGGCAAAGAGCATCAGCGGCACGACGGCCACGATGGGCGCCTGGCTGTTGGCGCTTTCCTCGACCGCACCGCCGACAGCAATATCATAGCCGGAGGGCAGCTCGGCGCGGAAGGCATCGACCTGCTTTTCCATCTGCGAGACGATGGTCGCCGGCTGCACACCGCCGGTCACGCTCGCCTTGACCGTGATGGTGGGCTGGCGTGAGCGGCGCCACACAACCGGCTGCTCCATCTCGTAGCGGAAGTTGGCGACGGCGGCGAGCGGCACCGAGGTTCCGTTGGCCGTCGGCAGCTGCAACTGGCGCAGCGTCTCGATGGACTGCCGCTCGCCGGCCCGCGCCCGGCCGATGACGT
Organism: Shinella sedimenti; assembly: GCF_022601905.1. Taxonomy (NCBI): domain Bacteria; kingdom Pseudomonadati; phylum Pseudomonadota; class Alphaproteobacteria; order Hyphomicrobiales; family Rhizobiaceae; genus Shinella; species Shinella sedimenti. Next base: position 347,563 of record NZ_JAKVIN010000006.1, on the reverse strand, counting down.
CGATCAGGTAGGTATCATCACGGATCTGCGTGACCGTCGTGCCGCCGACGACACCGTTGAGCGCCGAGGCGATATCCTGCGATGTCACGCCGAGCTGGCGGGCCTTGTCCTGGAGGACATCGACCTTCACGACGCGCGCGGGTTCATTCCAGTCATAGACGATATCGCCCAGCCGGTCGTTGCGGCCAAGAAGCTCGCCGAAAGCAAGCGCCTGCTTGCGCACTTCCTGGATATCGGGACCGCTGACACGGTACTGGATCGGACGCCCGACCGGCGGGCCGATGTCGAGCAGCTTCACGAGCGCGTCCGTGCCCACAAGCGTCGTGCGCAGATAGGCATCGAGATCCGCCTTGAGCCTGTCCCGCGCTTCAAGATCCTTGCTGACGATGACCGTCTGGCCGAAGGCCGGCGACGGCGGCTGCACGTCGAAGGACAGGAGGAAGCGCACCGCACCCTCGCCCACATAAGACGACCAGCGCTCGATATCGGGATTGCCCTTGAGCTTTTCCTCTTCCAGCCTGGCGATCTGCGCGTTGGTTTCGGCAATGGAGGCGTTCTGCGGCAGCGCCCAGTCGATGACGAGCTCGGGACGGTCGGACGACGGGAAAAACTGCTCCTGCACGAAGCGCATGCCGAAGACCGAGACAGCGAAGACCGCGACGGTCGCAACGATCGTCGTCCACTTCCAGCGCATGCACACATCGAGGATGCGGGCGAAGATGCGTCCGAACCAGCCCTTCTGCTCATGGTGCTGCTTCATGCTCTTGGGCAGGATCGTCACACCGAGCAACGGCGTGAACACCACAGCCACCACCCATGAAACGACAAGCGAGATCGCGATGACGACGAACAGCGAGAAGGTGAACTCGCCGGCGGCACTGTTGTTGAGGCCGATCGGGATGAAACCCGCCACCGTGACCAGCGTGCCGGTCAGCATCGGGAAGGCGGTGGATGTGTAGACGTAGGTCGCCGCCTTGCGCAGCGTGTCCCCCGCCTCCAGCCGTGCCACCATCATCTCGACCGCAATCATGGCATCGTCGACGAGAAGCCCGAGCGCGATGATCAGCGCGCCCAGCGAGACGCGCTGCAGGGATATCCCGTCGTAATACATGAAGACGAAAGTGATGCCGAGCGTAAGCGGAATGGAGAGCGCCACGACGAGACCAGCGCGCAGGCCAAGGCTCACGAAACTGACGATGAGCACGATAGCGACTGCCTCGAACAGCGCGCGCGTGAACCCCGACACCGCCTCCTCGACCACCTTCGGCTGGTCGGAGACCAGATGCACATCGACGCCAATGGGCAGCTCCTGCGAGAGCGTCTCGATCTTCTTCTCAACCGCTGCGCCAAATTCCAGCAGGTTCGAGCCCTGCTTCATGCCGATGGCAAGGCCGATTGCCGGCTCGCCGTTGAACCGGAACAGCGCCGACGGCGGGTCTTCGTAGCCGCGGGTGATGGTGGCGATGTCGCTCAGGCGGAAGAAGCGGTTGTTGACGCGCAGATTGACCTCGCGCAGGCTTTCCTCCGAACTGAACTGCCCGCCGACGCGCACGCTGACGCGCTCCCCGCCTGCCTGCACGACGCCCGATGGGGCAATCGCGTTCTGCGCCTGTAGCGTCGAGACGACCTGCTGGGTGGAAATGCCGAGCGCGGCGAGCTGGCGCGTGGAGAATTCGAGATAGATGACTTCGTCCTGCGCACCGATGAGATCGACCTTGCCGATATTCGGCACCGTCAGCACGCGCCTGCGGGCATCCTCGACGTAATCGCGCAGCTGGCGCTGAGTCAGGCCATCGGCGGTGAAGGCATAGATATTGCCGAAGACATCGCCGAAGCGGTCGTTGAAGGCGGGACCGACGACACCGGCGGGAAATTCTCCTCTGATATCGTTGATCATATTGCGGACGGTCTGCCAGGTCGGCGCCACGTCGCGGGCGCGCGTCGTCGGCTTCAGGTTGACGAAGACGAGCGTCTGGCCGGGCGTCGTCACGCTGCGGGTGAAATCGAGCGATTCCAGCTCCTCCAGCTTGCGCTCGATGCGCTCCGTCACCTGTCGTGTCGTCTCCTCCACGGAGGCGCCGGGCCAGGCAGCGCTGACCGTCATGGTCTTGATGACGAAGGACGGATCCTCCTCACGGCCGAGATTCTGATAGGTGAAGAAGCCGAGCAGCGCGAAGACGATCATGAAATACCAGACGAGCGACGCATGATCGAGCGCCCAGTCCGAAAGGTTGAACTTCTTCATAGGTTTGCCTCGTCTTCGATCTTTACTTTCTGGCCGTCCTCAAGGCTGTTCACCCCGGCTGTCACCACGCGGTCGCCCTCTTTGAGCCCGCTTGAGACGGAGAGATACCGGCCGGCACCGGCCCCTGTCTCCACGGGGGCAAGGCGCACCTCGCCCTTTTGCATATCGACGATCCAGACATGCGGCTTGCCGTCCTTCAGGAGGATGGCCGTCTCCGGCACCATGATCGCCGTCAGGTCGGGCCCCTCCAGCTCTGCCGTGATGGTCGTACCGAGCCGCACCGTGTCCGGCGGGTTTTCCAGAGCGATCTTGACGCGCCGCGTGCGGGTGACCGCATCGGCGGACGGCGCGACCTCGCGGACGGCACCGTTGACGGTTATGGCAGGGTTGATCTGGAGGGAAACGCGGAACCGGCTGCCCACCGCAATCGCCACGGCGGTCTCGGGAATATCCACCACCGCATCGCGCTCATCAGGGCGGGCAATGGTCACGATGGCCTCGCCCGGCGAAACGGTCTGGCCGACTTCCGCCCCCGTGGCGACGACGACGCCGTCGAATTCGGCCTGGATGCGGGTATAGGAAAGTTGCTCCTCGGCCTTCTTGAGCGCCGTGCGCGCCCTGGTCAGGCCGGCCTCGGCTGCGGCGCGCGATTGTTCGGCGCTTTCGACGGCAGCCCTCGCGGCCGCGTTGGACTGAAGCAGTGTCCGCTGCCGTTCATCGGCCGCCACCGCGCTCGCCAGCGTCGCTTCGGCGCTGGATAGCTCCGCCCGGGCCGAACGAACCGCCAGCTCATAGGCGGTCGCGTCGAGCACGGCAAGTTCGTCGCCCTTCGCCACGAGATCGCCGACATGAACGCTGCGCGAAACAAGGCGGCCGGCGACCCGCGAACCGAGCGCGGCCTGAACCTTCGCCTGCACCGTGCCTGCGAAGCGGGTGCCCGGCAGCGCGACCGGCGTGGCCACGGTGTAGAGCACGGGCCGCGGCGGCGCGGCCGCTTCTTCTTCCTGCTTGCAACCGGCAAGCGCCGTCGCAGCGATGAGAACCGCGCTCATGACAAAGAACCGTCTCATTGGGCTTTCTCCTCGGTCGCGGTGATCGTCTGGCCGGGCCTCAGCAGCTTTGTTCCATCGGTGACGTAGGTCTCCCCTTCCTCGACCCCGCCGGAAACCAGCGCTACACCCGTTTCGAAGGAGAAGATTTCAACGGGGCGGAGGTTTACGGTGTTCTCCGCCTTGTCGACGATCCAGAGGGCCGGCTTGCCGCCCGATTCCGCGAGCGCCTGCCACGGCACCACCACGACGCGGCGCGGCGCAAGCGTGCCTACACCGAGGACCGACGCACCGAGTGTCATTTCCGGCGGTGTGCGGTCCATCGCGACCTTCACGCGTACCGTACCGGTCTGCGTATCGATGGTCGGCGAGATTTCCCGGACATTGCCGGTCGTCTGCACCCTGTCGTCGCTGAGCAGCGTAACCTGCACGGCATGCTTCGAGGGTTGCTCGAAGAACAGGGATTCGTAGACGTTGAATACCGCGTCACGCGGACCGTTGTCGGCGAAGGAGAACATGGTCTGCGCCGCCTGAACGACCTGGCCCGCTTCGGCGAGACGCGCTGTCACGATGCCGTCGGCCGGCGCGCGAAGCTCGGTATAAGAGAGCACGTCCTTGGCGGTATCGCGCTGGGCAATGGCCGTTTCGCGCGCGCTTTCGGCGTTGCGTAGCGCAGCCTCGGCATCGTCGAAATCGCGCTGCGTGCTGATGCCATCATCAAGCAGCGACTTCTGACGGTCGAAATTGGCGCGGGCGAGCTTCAGCTGTGCTTCCGCCGCCTGCACGCCGGCCTCGGCCGCCTCGACATCGGCCTTCTGCTCCTCGGGATCGAGCCGCGCTAGAACCTGACCGGCGCGAACGGCATCGCCGACATCCACGAACCAGCCTGTGATACGGCCGCCGACGCGGAAGGAGAGATCGGTTTCCACCCGCGCGATGACCTCTCCGGTGATGGAGACGGTCTGCTCCCGCTCCTCGAAATGAACGGGTGCGACATGAACCGGACGCGCCAGGCCATCTGCGCGGACAGGCAGGCAGACCAAAGACAGCGCCAGCGTCGTCAACAGCATCCTGCCGGATCGGGTCATCATCATCTCCAACTGCGGAACACCCACTTAATGTGGGTCCTCATTATATCGAGAAGAACAATCTGGCAAGCGACGACACAACTGGACGTCGCGTTCCACGCTCACGAATTTTGACGCAGTGTCCGGAAAAATCCAACGGCGAAACGTGTTCGCCGGAAATTAATGGAAGAGGCGTTTCGCACCGACGCTTGAAACAATAAAGCCGCCGGCAATCCTGGAACCTTGCTGGTCCCTTCAGGCTGCGCGGCGGCTTGATCGGAGCACCGTTTTTCGGACGCTTCTATCTCGGTCCCCTCTGGACCTGCAATTTAAGAAGCAGGAAGCGTGCCAGCTTCGGAGAAAGCGAAAAAATCTTTTATATTCAATACCATAATGGAGAGTCCAAAATGTAGGCCCTCCTGGTATCCGCAGTAAAACAGATCAAATTTCATGCAGCGCACAAAACTTGTGCACGCTTTTGGCACCCACAAAAAGGGCGGCCTGTCGAGCCGCCCTCATCACCCCTTATGCAATCTCAGAATTCTTCCCAGTCCTGCGCGACGGCCTGGCCGCCACCCAACGCCGCGACGAGCTTGTTGCCGAGCGCACGGGCGCCGGATGCGACGGGGCGGTGTTCGCTCGCGGATGCTATAGCCGGACGCGTGGCAACGGCGCCGGCGCCGAGGCGGAACTGTGCGACGAGTTCGTTGAGTGCGGCGGCCTCGCTTGCCAACGCGTGGCTTGCGGCGGTCTGCTCCTCTACCATGGCCGCGTTCTTCTGCGTCCCCTGGTCGATAGAGTTGACGGCGGCGTTGATCTCGTGAAGGCCGGTCGACTGCTCGCGGGCCGAACGCACGATGGCCGCAACGTTCTCGTCGATCTCCTGCACCTGGTTGACGATCTGCTCGAGCGCCGAGCCTGTCTCGCCGACGAGCGCCACACCGAGGTTGACCTGCTCTCCGGACTTGGTGATCAGCGCCTTGATCTCCTTGGCCGCATTGGCCGAGCGCTGGGCAAGCTCACGAACTTCCTGCGCCACGACGGCAAAGCCCTTGCCGGCCTCTCCGGCGCGCGCGGCCTCCACACCGGCATTGAGCGCCAGCAGGTTCGTCTGGAAGGCGATCTCGTCAATCACGCCGATGATATTGGAAATCTCCCGCGACGAGGTCTCGATACCGCTCATCGCGCCCACCGCCCGACGAACGACGTCACCGGACTTTTCCGCGCCGAAGCGCGTGCGCTCGACCAGCTGGCCGGCATCCTCCGCGCGCTTGGTCGCATCCTTGAGCGAAGTCGTAATCTGCTCGAGCGCAGCCGCCGTCTCCTCGACGGAGGCAGCCTGCTGTTCGGTGCGCTGGGCAAGATCATTGGAAGCCGTGCGGATTTCCGCGGAACCGGCCTGGATGGCATTGGCATTGCTGCCGACAGAACGCAGGACGGCCTGGAGCTTTTCGACTGACGCGTTGAAATCATGGCGCACCTGATCGAGCGAACCGGCAAAGCTCTTTTCGATCCGGTAGGTCATGTCACCGTTCGCCAGCTTCTGCAGGCCATCGGCAAGGGCCTCGACCGCGACGCGGGTCTGGCGCTCGCGCTCGACCGCCTCTTGCGCGCTCTGGCGGCGCTCTTCTTCGGAAAGGGCGCGGCTCTGTTCCGCCTCCCCTTCCAGACGCACCTTGGCGAGTGCGGCGTCGCGCAACACGGCGAGCGAGCGGGCCATTTCGCCGATTTCATCCTGACGCGTCGATTCGGAAAGGTCCGCGTCCATCCGACCCGCCGCGATCGCGCTCGTCGCGTCGATGACCTTGGCGAGGCGCTTGCGGAAGCGCGTGGCGAGAATCCAGCCGATCGCCGCCATGAAGCCTGCCGCAATGGCGATCACGACAATAGACGTGGTGGCGAGCGCCGACACGCTGGCAAAGAGCACCGATTTCGGAACGGCGACGACGGCAAACCACGTCGTATCCGGCGTCAGCGAGATCGGCACGGCCACGGCCGCCAGCGCCTCGCCGGCAGGATCGGCGATGTCCTTCACCGCCCTGGGATTGGCGATCAGATCCTGCCAAGCGGCGGCGTCGAGCCCGGAATCGGCAAGCGACTTGCCGAGCAGGGCCGTATCCGGATGGCTGATGATGCCGCCGTTCTGGCTGAGCAGGGCAACGTAACCCGCGCCGAGAGGCTTTAGTTGCATCACGTCGCCGGCCAGCGAATCCAGTGCGATATCCACGCCGGTCTCTCCCATGAACTTGCCGTCGAACAGCAGCGGTACCATGAAGGATGTCATCAGCACGTTCTTGCCGCCGACAGCGTAGCTGTAAGGCTCGGTCAGGAAGTCCTTACCTGTGGCCTTCGGCACCTGGTAGTAGTCGCCGGCTCCGGGCGTGTCATAGTCAACGAGCGCCTCCACGCCGACCTTGCCTTCGTTGCGCACAAAATAGGGAACGTAGCGGCCCGTGGCGTCATGGCCGGGCTTGCCTTTGTAGGCATCGTCCTTGCCGTCGAAGGCATTCGGTTCCCAGCCTGTGCTGACACCGAGAGCGAAAGCATTGTCCGCCATCAGCCGCTCAAATATCTGGTTCATCGTCTCGCGGCTGGGCTCGCCGGTCGCCTTCATCGCGTAGAGTGCGGAGCGCATGTTCCAGCTTAACGCCTTGACCTGCGCGAAATAGGTCTCGACCTTGCCGGCGCTGGCATCAGCGGCATTGACCATTTCGGAAATCGACCGCTCCTCCACCGCCCGATGGGAAAGCCAGACTAGGACACCAGCTGTCGCCACCGTCGTGGCAACACCGGCCGCCACGATGGCGAGCATGTTTCTGGCAGTCGCGGTTTTAGGCAGCATCAGTCGTCTCCTGAAATGAGCGTATCGGTCGTCATAGGGAAGGAACAGGACATGCCGCCGCCAGCGGCCCGGAGAGACGAAATTCATTTCGCAAAAATGAACGTAAGCATGTGCTGGTTTACGAAACGATAAAATTTGATGGACCAATCTTGCGCCGGCCCGAAAAACCCGTCGTTTTCAAACAAATGCGGCAGTCCGGGCTGTCATGGCACCGTGACACGGCTGAAACGCCGTTCAATAAAAGTGAACAATCCGTTCGCCCTGCCTGGGCTTCCGGGCGGGGCCTTCAGACACGATATTCGGGTCAACGACAGGTCTCGCCCCGAGGCCGCCAGATGTGCCGAAGTTCCGGAGAGGAGTTCATCATGACCTTGCAGCTTACAGGCATCCATCACCTGACCGCCATCACCGCGAATGCGCGCGAGAACCTGCAATTCTATACCCAGGTTCTGGGCTTGCGCCTCGTCAAGAAGACGGTCAACCAGGACGATACAAGCGCCTATCACCTTTTCTACGCCGACGGCCTCGCCTCGCCCGGCTCCGACCTCACCTTCTTCGACTGGCCGGTCGGCCATGAACGGCGTGGCACGCACAGCGTCTCCCGCACCGGCCTGCGCGTCGCCAGCCTGACGTCGCTCGAATGGTGGAAGGCCCGCCTTGCCGAACACAAGGTCAAGGCCGGCGGCATACGTGACGTCGCGGGTCGTGCATCGCTCGACTTCGAGGATGGCGAAGGCCAGCGCTTCCGCCTGACCGTCGATGATGCCGGCGCACCGTCCAATCCCTGGGACAGGAGCACGGTCCCGGCCGAGCACCAGATCAAGGGTCTTGGCCCCATCACGCTCAGCGTACCGGATATCCGCAATACGCAGGCCGTGCTCGTGCAGGTGATGAACATGACGGAAATCTCGACCTATCCCAACCCGGATGGCGAGGGCGATGTTCATGTCTTCTCGATGGGTGACGGCGGCCCGGCGGCCGAACTGCATGTCGCTGTCGAACCGAACCTGCCGGCGGCCCATCAGGGTGCAGGCGCTGTACATCACGTCGCATTCCGTGCGCCTGACGTCGAGGCCCTGCACGCCTGGACGGAACGCCTGCGCGGCTTCCGCCTGCCTTCCAGCGGCGAGGTCGAGCGCTTCTACTTCCGCTCGCTCTATTTCCGCGAGCCGAACGGCATCCTGTTCGAAATCGCGACGGACGGCCCCGGATTCGCCGTGGACGAACCGCTGGAAACCCTGGGCGAAAGCCTCTCGCTTCCGCCCTTCCTCGAACCGCGCCGCGCGCAAATCGAGGCCCGGCTGAAGCCGCTCGCCTGACTTGACCCAGACCCCGGCGCGACGAACAATCCGCCGGGGTTTTTCTATCCATGAACGGAGACACGAGATGACAAAACTGGTCGCTATTTCCGGCAGCCTGCGCAAGGGATCCTTCAACACCGCGCTGCTGCGCGCCGCCCTCGGCATGGCGCCGGAGGGTGTCACCATCACGGCGGGCTCCATCCATGGCATCCCGCTCTACGACGGCGATGCGGAAGCCGCCGACGGCATTCCCGAAGCCGTCGTTCGCCTCAAAGACCAGATCGCCGAGGCCGACGGCGTCCTGCTGTTCACCCCCGAATACAACAACGGCATTCCCGGCGTCTTCAAGAACGCCATCGACTGGCTGAGCCGCCCCTCCTCCGACATCCCGCGCGTGTTCGGCGGCAAGCCCTTTGCCATCACCGGCGCCTCACCCGGCAATTTCGGCACGCTCCTGTCGCAGGAAGCGTGGCTGCCCGTGATGCGCACGCTCGGCACGGTGCCGTGGTTCGGCGCAAAGCTCATGGTGTCGCGCGCCGGCACCGTCATCCAGGACGGCGCCATCGCCGACGAAGCAACCGAGACGAAGCTGCGTGATTTCGTGGCGGGCTTCGCCGCCTTCGTGCGCGATTACAAAAGCTGAAGTTTCCATTCCACCGAATCGAAAAGGGGCGTGTCCTGCGACACGCCCCTTTCTGTTCCGACGTTCGATATCAGCCGATGACGCGTTCCTTGTAGGCCTTCGCCAGTTCGAGATCGGCTGCGCCGATGTCATGGCCGGCGCCAAGCAGCGTGTTTTCCACCGTAGCGCCGGCGGCCTTCAAATGCGCCTCGAGATCGCCCGCATAGCGGCCATAGGGATCCGACTGGCCGGTGATCATCAGGACGTTGGCACCGGATAGATCGGCCTTCGGCACGATTTCCAGGACATTCATGCCACGCAGCAGCACCGCGTTGCGGATGAGGCCCGGATGCAGGAGCATCACGGCCCCGATCATGTTGGCGCCATTCGAATAGCCTACGAATAGCGTCTTGTCCGGGTTGAGCCCATAGGCGGCATTCGCCCCCTCCATTAAGGCCGCGAAGGCTTCCGCCTCGTGGACGATGTCCTTCTGGTCGAAGGTAACAGCGGTCAGGCGGCGGAAGAACCGCGGATAGCCCTCATCGGCGCTGCGGCCGCGCGGGCTGAGCAGCACGGCACCCGGCGCAAGCCGCGCGCCGAAGGGCAACAGGCTCGTTTCGTTCCCACCGGTGCCGTGCAGCAGCACGACGGCGGTGCCATCGGGGTTTTCAGGATTATGAACCCGGTGGACAAAGGGAAGGTCTCTTTCACGCATTCTTTCTTTTCCCGGCAGTGAAAATTGCGGAAGCCGTGCCCGGACATCCTCCGGGTCGGCGCGGAAATGCCTTGGCACGAACAGCTGCGTGCCCAGTGTCTCAAGCGGTTCATCCACCGTCATGCCCGGACCGTCGGTCGCGTATTCCAGAAGCGAACCGCCCGGCTCGCGGACATAGAGCGAGTAGAAGTAGGTGCGGTCGTGCATGTTGGTGTCGCCCGCATCGTCGTTCGCCAGCCGGCCGGCCACGGTTTCCACCGCGGCGCGATCGGGCGCGCGAAGCGCGATATGGTCGATGGTCCCCGTGCCCGGTGCCGCTGTCCAGAAACCGCTTGCATCGCGGATATCCAGGATATCGCCGGTGTCACCGGCCAGCCGCAGGATGCCATTGGCGTCGGCCACCTTGTGGAAGCCGAAATGACGCGCGATGAAATCAGCGGTCGCGGCCGGCGCTTCCGACAGGATCGTCGCACCCCTGATACGCTGGATCGCGTCCGCCGACGAGATATCCTTCAGGACATGCGGCGCCGGCCCGTCGACATCGGCCTCGCCCACGAGCTTGACGATGATGCCGTCAGGATCCTTCAGGCGCAGCACCGCTTCGCCGAACTCCTGCACGGGACCGGTCATCGCCACATTGTAGCGAAGCGCGCGCGTCAGCCAGAAGCCGATGGCCTCCGGCTTGATCGAAAACGCGATCTCCGACGGCTGACCGAGCCCAACCCGGCCGGGAGAACCATCCTCCCACGCCAGGAACGTGATCAGCGAGCCCGGGCTGGCAGCCGCATCGCCGTAGAAGAGATGAAGCTGGTCGGCGTCCTCGTAGCCGGCCGTCCGCTTGACGAGCCGCAGGCCGAGAAAGCCCGCATAGAAATCGACGTTCTCCTGGATTTTCCGGGTGATCGCCGTGATGTGATGGATGCCACTGGTCATGGGGCACCTCCTTTCACGCTCAGAAAATCAGGATTTGCGGGGCCGCGCCAGCCGAACGACAGTGAATGGATTGTTCACAAAAAGAGACCGGCCTCGCGATAAACGAGGCCGGTCGTCAACCGACACAAGACAGTGCCGGGCACATCCAATTGATGATTACGCCGCCGCGATGCGGCCCTGCGGCATCGCCCGCGCAGCGCCCGGAGGATTGCTGAGAAGACGGCGGATCGCCGCCCGCACTTCCTCTGCCGAGGAAAAACGCTGGGAATCGAGATCCCAGACGGAATATTTTACGGCAACGAACTTCAGCCGATCCTCATCCGGAACGACGACGCCGACGGCTTCACCACCGATTTCGATAACCTGCTTTTGCATAACAACTCCTGCCGTACCGGGGGCACAGCCAATTCTCTTTGCGATGAATTCGAAGAGGGTACTCGGATCACATTCGGCAGAACGCCGTATGCACTTTCCCTGTAATCGTTTCACGACAGGAGCTCGCCACGCGCACGGAGGCGATGCATTTATAATCGTACATGACACACTCCCTTTGGTTGGCGCTGACACCCAAAACCGGATGTCAGAGGCGGACCGGATCAAAACAGCATGCGGCCCTCATGCGATGCTGCGATAGTTAATTGTCCCTAAGGCTCCTGTCAAGGAATCTCGCGGCATTTTGAAAAAAATTACCATCGAATCCATCGGACACCGCGAAACACAAAATAATGTTCGCGCTCTCAGCATTATGCAGAAAAATATGTCACAAAGACGAAAATTGGCGGGCATCTCGGTGACGCAACCCAGTGGCGTTCTGCGCTTTGTCAACTTTCGCAAAGCGCGCAGAAAGCAAGCCGCAGCCGTTGCAGAGCGGACACACCATGCTTCCGAAGCGGGGGAAAAACGCTGTGGGACCATTCTTTTTTTGAAAGGAGGCTCGATCTTGGAGCCAATTATAAATAAAGGATGAATCAGCAATCCGTTCCGTTAAGATAAGCCGAGATGGCCGGCAGGGTAGTGTGACAATGAATTTCACCAGAGCGTTTTTTCCGCTGAGCATGATTCTCTTGTCCGGCTGCGTCGTCGGTCCGGATTACCGGAAGCCGGATGCCGTGCTGCCGGCCAAGTTCTCCGAAAGCAAGGCTGCCAGCGCCGAAAACGTCACGCTTACACCCTGGTGGGAATCCTTCCGTGACCGTCGCCTGAATGACCTCGTGCACCAGGGCCTCGCCGAGAACCTTTCGGTCCGCCAGGCACTCGAGCGCATCACGGCCGCCGAAGCGAACGTGGTCATTGCCGGTGCCGGCGCCCTGCCCAGCCTCGGCGCAGCGGCGGAAGGCAACGTTGCCGGTCAGGACGGCAGCTATCTGCGCCGCACCACCACACGCGATCATTCGGAAACCAAGTCCATCAGCGCGGGTCTGAGCGCATCCTGGCTGCTCGACTTCTTCGGCCAGTATCGCCGTTCGAAGGAAGCGGCCACCGCCTCGCTCGATGCCGCCTATGACGACGTGAACGTCGCACGCCTCGCCTATCTCTCCGATCTCGTATCGAGCTATGTGAACGCGCGCTACTATCAGGAGGCGCTTGCGCTCAACCGCAAGAACCTTCAGTCGCGCCGCGAGACCCTCAAGCTGACCAACGAGATCAAGGAAGCGGGCGCCGCCTCCAGCCTCGACGTGCTGCAGACCGAAGGTCTCGTCAACCAGACGCTCGCCGAGCTGCCGGGCCTCGAAACCGGCTTCCACCAGTCTGCCAACCATATCGCGACCCTTCTCGGCGTACCCGCCAGCACGATCACGTCCAGCCTGATCAAGGGCGCGGCCCAGCCGATGCCGCGCTATTCGACCCGCGTCGGCATCCCCGCCGACCTGATCCGCAACCGCCCCGACATTCGCGCCGCTGAACGCCGCCTGCAGGCCGCGACCGCCGAAATCGGCGTGGCCGAATCGCAGCTTTACCCGAGCATTCAGCTCGGCGGCTCGATCGGCGCCTCGCGCAATTTCAACCTCGTGACCGGCAGCCTTTCGAACTGGTCGTTCGGCCCCTCGCTGAGCCTGCCGATCCTGAACGGTGGTGCGCTGAAGGCACAGGTAAAGGCCGCACGCTCCAATGCCGAGCAGCAGTACCTGACCTGGAAGTCCACGGTGCTGAACGCAGTCGAGGAAGTCGAGAATGCCCAGACTGCGCTTATTCGCGATGGCCAGACGGTCGCCGCCCTGCGCAAGGTGGTCAATTCCTACGAGCAGACCCTGAACCTCGCCCGTGAAAGCTATCGCGGCGGCGCCAGCACCATCCTTGATGTTCTCGATGCCGAACGCAACGTAGCCTCCGCCCGCCTGTCGCTTGCATCCGCGATCCGCCAGCTGGCGCGCGACTATGTCGCCCTCAACGTCGCCATCGGCGGCGGCGCCGAGATCGGCGCGGCAACGGTCGCCAGCAAGTAAGCGATCAGGTCTCGAAGAAATTCGCGAGCATCGCGGCGGTTCTGCCGTAATGCTCGCGAAGCGCTTCTGCGGCACCGTCGGCATCCCGCGCAAGCGCACGTTCCAGCAGTTCGCGGTGCTCTCCCAGAACATCGCGCGCCGCGCCCGACACGCTCACGGACATGCGGCGATACCGATCGGCCTGTAACGTCAGTTTCCCGCAGATTTCCAGCAATGTCGGCGACCCGCAAGCCGAGATCAGCGCGACGTGAAACGCGCCGTGCCGCGCCTCCCAATCCTCGCGCATGACCGAAGGCATATCCTCCCGGCCCTGCGGAATGCGCGCCATGAGATGATGCGCAGCCAAGATCCGGGCTTCCCAGTCTTCATCGCCCTTCATCACCGAAAGGCGGAGCGCCTCGCCTTCGCACAATTGCCGCGCTGACGTGATGTCGCCAAGCTCTGCGAGCGACAGGCGAGCGACGCTATAGCCGCGGTGTTCGTCAAGCACGGTGAAGCCTTCCGCCGTCAGCCGTGTCAGGGCCTCGCGGACCGGCGTCACACTCATGCCGCACAAGTCTTGGAGCGCCGAAAACCGCAGGCGTTCGCCCGGACCGAAATCCCCGGTGCGGATAGCCTGCCGGATGGCATCATAGGCATCGCCGGCGCGTGTTCCCGCCCCGTCCCGCTTTTGTGTCATGGGCGCCTCCGTACAAAATCCAATAGATTTTCGAAAATCATTGACTCCATGTAAGGCAGCGAGGATGGTGTCCGCAATCGAAATCGGCAAGGCCGGCAATCAAGGAGGACATTCATGAAACTGGTGCGCTTTGGCGCGGCGGGCGCGGAAAAGCCCGGCATTATCGATGCGGACGGCAAGATCCGCGACCTGTCGGGCATCGTGCCTGATCTCGCCGGCGAGGTTCTCGGCCGCGAAAGCCTAGCTCGTCTGCGCGCAATCGATCCCGCAACGCTTCCGCTGGCACCGGAAGGCAGCCGCTTCGGGCCCTGCGTTGGCCGCGTCGGTAATTTCGTCGCCGTCGGTCTGAACTATGCCGACCACGCCGCAGAAAGCGGCATGGCCGTGCCGAGCGAGCCCGTGCTTTTCAACAAGGCCCCCTCGTGCATCGTCGGCCCCGACGACGCGGTCCTCATTCCGCGCGGCTCGGAAAAGACCGACTGGGAAGTGGAGCTTGCTGTCGTCATCGGCGAGCGCGCTTCATACGTCTCGGAAGCGGATGCGCTGAATTATGTGGCGGGCTACTGCGTGTGCAACGACGTGTCTGAACGGGCCTTCCAGACAGAGCGGGGCGGCCAGTGGACGAAGGGCAAGGGTTGCCCGACCTTCGGGCCGATCGGCCCATGGCTTGTGACGACCGATGAGGTGGATACAAGCGATCTTGCCATGACGCTCAGCGTCAACGGCGAGCGGGTGCAGAACGGCTCATCAAGCACCATGGTCTTCAAGGTGCCGTTCCTCATCCACTACATTTCGCAGTTCATGATCCTGGAACCGGGCGACATCATCACAACGGGCACGCCTCCAGGCGTCGGCATGGGCATGAAGCCGCCACGTTATCTCAAGCCAGGCGATACGATGGAAGTTGCCATTGCAGGGCTCGGCGTCCAGCGTCAGAGCGTTGCCGCCGGCTGATGTCATAAAGATGATTCGGAAGGGGCCTGCGGGCCCCTTTCTCGTTCCGGCGGTCAGTGCACCGTTGCGGGCGAGATTTCGTCCTCGAGGATCCGGAAGGCTTCGCTGAGCGCGGCCACCAGAATATCCGTCAGTTCGTCCGCCTCGTTTTCGAGAAGGAAGAGCGCGACAGCCGTATTGTCCAAATCGCTGTAGTGTTCGAGGTCGTTCGACATATCATTGTCCCCATTCCAGCCGGCACCATCCCGGTTAACGGAAAGTATAGGAACGCAGGCTTGCGCATGGCTTGTGCCGGAAAGGGACAGGAGAGGCAAGGCAAAAAGCCGTCAACCGCACCAGGATTGGTGCTGTCCGGTCCACGGTCTTGCGAGGCCCTCGCTAACCAGCCGGCGACCAACGGACTGCCCGCCGCGCAAGACGAGATGCGGTGCAGCGCCCGGTTTTCCAGCCGCCGCACCTCGGGCGGCAACAAGCGTCACATTGCCCTCATTGAGGATTTCGCGCAGGCGAAGCTTCGCGTCCCCGCCGCGCAGGCGCTCGGCTTCGCAGCGCGCCTTGTCGATAGCGGGCACGTCGATATCCGCAAGGCGCACCTTGCGGCCGGCATAGAGAATGGTGCTCCCGTCCAGCACGCAGTAATCCGTCTGCGTCGTGCAGATGAACCATTTGCCGGAGAATGCCGGAAGCGCCTCCGGCACCGGCGCGACTTCCGCCTTCTTCTCTCCCACGGCGACCTTGGGGCGCGGCAGCGCGGCTTCGCGGCGCTCGGCCTTGCGGCTGTCCTTGTCCTTGCGCTCGATGGAGGCCGTGCGAACGGCCGAAGCCCCCTTTTCCGGCCCAGGAGTCATGTTGTCCATGTAAAGGATGCCGCCGACGATTGCCGCACCGAGCACGTACCACGGTGCCATGCCGCCCGTGCTGCGCGCGCCCGCACTTCGCCGCGTACCGGTCCGCTTCTTTCTTTTGGTCGTCTTCGCCATAGCCTTCTCCTGGCCCAGACAGTGCGACGATCTCTTGAAGATATGGTTACCGGAAAACCCAAAGGCACGGCGCATCACTGAAGGCGGGTTACGGGCGCACAGGACGCGGGAAAACGGCCCGTGCGCGATGCACGCCGGTTCAACGAGCGCGGGAATCCCCGATTTTCCAAGGCTTTCCGGGCCCGGCAGCTTCACCGCACATTAGTAATAACAAGGGAACGCGCTTGCACGCCCATGCCCCCTGTGCCAGTGCTTTGGCAAAGGTCGCAATGTCAGAGGTGTGTCTAATGGGGACGGACGAGTTCGGGGGAGAGCAGCAGGATCGGGTCGACCAGACCACGATCATTGGCGGCTTGCCGATCACGCTTCTCGATCTGGAGGAATCCGCCCGGCTGTTCGTCGAGACCGCGCTTTCGGCGCGCACCGGCAACAGGCGTCCCTATTACTCCACCTCCGCCAATGGCCAGGTCATTGCGCTCGCCCGCAGCGACGAGCCGTTCAAGGCGCTCCTGCTCGGCGCCGACCAGATCCATGCGGATGGCATGCCGATGGTGCTGCTCTCGCGCATCTTCTCGCGCAAGGCACTCAAGGAGCGCGTGGCCACCACCGATCTCGTGCACAGCGTCGCCGCACAGGCCGAGCAGGCCGGGCTGAGCTTCTATTTCCTCGGTGGCACGCCCGACGTGAACCGCACGGCCGTCGCGCGCCTGCAGGAGGCCTATCCCAAACTGCGCTTCGCCGGTGCACGCGACGGTTATTTCACCACAGACAAGGAACCGGCCATCGTTGCCGAGATTGCCGCGCTGAAGCCCGATATCTTGTGGATCGGGCTTGGCGTGCCGCTGGAGCAGCAGTTCGTCGCTCGCAACATCGACAAGCTCACCGGCGTCGGCGTCATCAAGACCTCGGGCGGTCTCTTCGATTTCATCTCCGGCAAGAACAGCCGCGCACCGGCCTGGATGCAGAACGTCGGTCTCGAATGGCTCTACCGCACCATTCTGGAGCCGCGCCGTCTCTTGTCGCGATATCTGAAGACGAACCCCATCGCGCTGTGGCAAATCATGTTCAACTCGCGGTGAGGCCGGTGACATCTCTCTGACGCCGATCCTGCCATAGAACGGCAGCGCACGGCCGCATCACGCCTAAATTTTGCAACCGAATACAAATACAGCGTGTGGATTTACAGCATGGTAACCCGGCGATGCGAATGCTCGATGAGCCACGGTTACGGAGCAAGACCTTGACGTCCGTCTCGATAGTCATCCCGGTTCGCAACGGCGAGCGTTACATCGAAGAAGCGCTGGAAAGCGCGTTGCGGCAGGGGCCGCTTGTCGGCGAAATCCTCGTGATTAACGATCGCTCAACCGATGGCACCGCCGCAAAGGTGGCGGCGATGGGGGATCCGCGAATCCGACTGCTCGACCACTCTTCGGGACGGCAAGGCGTTTCGGCCGTACGCAATGACGGGCTTTTGCAGGCGACCGGTGAATGGACCATGTTCCTCGACGCCGACGACCGCCTGCGCGACGGCGCCATCGCCGCGCTTTACGCCGGTGCGGTCGATACCGGTACGGTGGCTGTCTATGGCGACTACGAACGCATCAGCGAGACCGGCGCCAAGATCGGCCGCCGCAACCTGATCCGTGCGCGGCGCAAGAGCGGCGGGCATGTCTTGGAAACGCTGCTGGGCCGCAACTTCATCGTCAATGGCGGCATCATGCTGGTGCGCACCGACGCCTTCCGGTCGATCGGCGGCTTCGACGAGACCCTGCGTTATGCCGAAGACTGGCATGGTTGGTGCCGGCTGGCGGCGCTGGGAACATTCGCCTATCTGACGGACTGCTACGTGCTCGATTACCGGGTGCACACGGCGAGCGTGATGATGAAGCAGCTACTTACTTATGCCGATTGCAGCCCCGCGATCGAAGCCGTTTTCACGGACCCCGCAATCGTTGCGACCGTCGCACCCAACCGGCTGGCGGAATTACGCCGCAAGGCCGAGGCCCACATGAACGCCTATGTCGTGGCGCAGGCCTTCCGCGCGCACCGCTATCGCGATGCCTTCCTTTCCCTTGCCGACACGATGCTGAACCGCCCGCGACAGAGCCCGCGCGCCATGTTGCTGTCGGCTGCCGCACTGGCGGGAATTTGAGGCGCCGGGCGTTCTTTTTACGCGAAGAACAACTTCGGCGCTTGCAACTGTCCGTCGACTCGCGCGAGGTTCGCATCTCGCTTTCCGCTAGGCCTGACGCGGCCTTGCTCAAGAACGAATGGACCGATCCGTGACGCCGACAGCCCAGCAGCCCTCCCCCATATTGCGTACCCTCGGTGCACCCGCATTCTGGCTCTGGCTCACCGCCGCGCTGCTGGCCGTACTGCTCTGCGTCAGGCTCGTGTTGCCCATCGGCCCGATGTACTGGGACACGTTCCTGTATATCGATGCGGCGCAACGGATCGCCGTCGGCCAGATGCCGAGCGTCGATTTTGCCGCGCCGGTCGGGCCACTCGGCTATTACCTGTTCGCATGGGGGCTGAAGCTCTTTCCGGCGGCCCAGCCGCTCCTGCTGGCGCAATGGTCGCTCCTCGTGGTCATCGCGCCCCTGATGGCGGTTGTCGTGTCAGAGGTGTCGAAGACTAGCCGGGGCCTCGCCTTCGCGCTTCTCATTCCGGCACTGGCCTTTGCCGTTTTCCCTTCCAATGCGCAGTTCTACCATCCCCTGCCCGGCGTGGACGGCTTCGGCATCTACAACCGGCAAGGCGTTATCCTGCTTTACGTGCTGACCTGCGGGCTGCTTTTCCTGCCTGACGGGCGCAGGCTTGCCCTGTTCTGCGCCGTCGCAGGCCTTGCCCTGTTCACGATCAAGATCACAGGCTTTCTCGTCGGCGGGCTGCTCGGGGTCATTGCCATGCTGTCCGGCCGGCTTTCGGTTCGCACCGCCCTTTTGGCAGCCGTCGCCTTCGCGGTGCCGCTTGCAGCGCTCGAACTCGCAACGGGAATGGTTTCTGCCTATATCCGCGATATCCTGCAACTGGCATCGCTCAACGAAGGTACCTTCCTGCCGCGCTTCCGCACGGTCGTTTCGGCGAAATTCGATGTCATCGTGCCGGCGGTGGCTCTTGCCGTGCTTCTCGCCTGGCTCGATTTGCGCCACCGTGACCGTTCCGTCCGCCTCCTCGACAGCAGCACGGTGTGGTTCTGTGTGGCGATGGCCGGTGGCGTGATCTACGAGACGCAGAACACCGGCAGCCAGGAGTTCATTTTCATCTGGCCTGTCCTGCTGATGATCTATGGCCGCGTCGCGCCGCTCGAAAAACGGACACGCGTCGTCTTCGTCGCACTCGCCGCCTTCTGCACGATCCCGACCGCATCGGCCATCAGTGCCAAGACGATGAGGGCCGTCGCGGTGATGCCGCTTTACGAGCAGCCAGACCTGTCACGCCTGCGCAATGTCGGCCAGGTCTCAGCACGCCACGACATCCTTGCGCGCGCCGAGATGCTCGATGACCACTTCGCCAGCTTCGAGCCGGCCTACGAGGACCTTGCCAGGCACGAACAAATGCCCGGCTGGCAATATTATTCCGAACCCGACAACCAGCTCCAATGGCTGCTTTCGGCAAACAGGATGCTTGCGGCGCTGGAGACATTCGAGACGTCGAACAACATGCGCCTCGACAGCGTCATGACGCTCGACTTCACCGATCCGTTTCCCTGGATCCTGAACCGCACGCCGACCCGCCATGTCCAGATCGGTCGCGACCCGTCCAGGACCGTCGGCGAGATGACGCCGGAGACGCGGCGGGCGATCGAGGCGACGGCGGGCATTCTGAAACCGAACTGCCCCTATACCTGGGCGCGCCGCGACCTTCAGGCCACCTACGCGCAGGCGCTTCAAGGCCGCAAGGTTGTTGCGCTGACATCCTGCTGGGATCTGCTGTTGCGGCCCGACCTGCAGACGCAATAAAAAAGGCCGGGTTTCCCCGGCCTCTTCTTTCTCCGCGGTGGCGGATTTATTTCATCTGTGCCGTCACGAAATCGCGGACGATCTTGACGATGCCGCGCGACAGGACCTCATCCAGCGCGGTAATGAAATCATCCACATGGCTGCGTTCGCAGATGAGCGGCGGTTCCAACCGGATGACATTGCGGTTGTACTCGGTGAAGGCCACCAGAACGCCGTGATCGCGCAGCAGATGGCTGCCGATAAAGCCCGGCAGCGAGCCCTTGAGTTTGTCGTCCAGCACCGAAAGCAAGGGGCGCAGGACCATCGGCATGGCCTGAGAGAAATCGTGGAACTCCAGGCCCACCATCATGCCCTTGCCACGCACTTCCTTGAGGAGCGTCGGATAGCGCGCCTGCAAGGCCTGCAGCCGCTCCAGCAGATAGTCGCCGACCTCGGCCGAATTGTCGATCAGCCCCTCGTCGTAAAGCACATTCAGCGCCTCGATGGAGGTGATGCAGGCCTCGCCGATGCCGCCGAAGGTCGCCATGGCATGGATCATCGCTGTCTTGGGCGTTCCATAGGCCTTCATATAGACCTCGCGACGAGCGATCATCGCACCCACCGCTGCCTTGCCACCGCCGAGCGACTTGGCGAGCGCCGTCACATCAGGCACGACGCCGTAATGCTCGAACGCGTAAAACTTGCCGGTACGACCGAAGCCGCACTGGACCTCGTCGGCCACCCACAGCACGCCATACTGATCGCAGAGCTGGCGCAGCTTTTTCCAGAAGGCTTCGTCGGCCTGGATGATGCCGCCGCCACCCTGCACGGTTTCCAGCACGATCACGCCGATCTGCGGATCGGAGCGGAAGGCGTTCTCGATGGCCTCGATATCGCCGAACGGCACGCGCACATTGTTTTCGACCAGCTTGAATTCGCCGCGGTAGAGCGGGCCGTCCGTAATGGACAGAACGCCCTTGGTCTTGCCGTGGAAGGAGTTCGTCGCATAGACGATCTTCGGCTTGGCGGGGCCGACGGCGCGCTCGGCCACCTTGATAGCCGCCTCCATGGCTTCCGAGCCGGAGGAGCCGAGGAACACCATGTCGAGATCGCCGGGAGAACAGGCTGCGAGGTTATGGGCAAGCGCCGTCGCATATTGCGACATGAAGGCGATCGCGATCTCGTGGCGCTTCTCGTTCTGGAAGGCCTGGCGCGCCGCGACGATACGCGGATGGTTGTGGCCAAAGGCGAGCGAACCGAAACCGCCGAAGAAATCGAGGATCTTGCGGCCATTCTGGTCGTAGTAGTACATGCCATCGGCACGCTCGACCTTGATCTTGTGGAAGCCGAGCAGCTTCATGAAATGCAGCTGGCCGGGGTTGAGATGGCTGGTGAAGATCTCCGTCATCTTCGCGAGGTCGAGGGCCTTGGCGTCGTCGACGGAAAGAAGGGCGGGCTTCGGCGTGACCGGCGTGGAAACCTCGGTGTGGGCCAGGCGGACTTGACTGTTCATTTTGTTCTCCTCAGGCAGCTTTGGACTGGCCGACATGGGCCTCGACGCTGCCGCCGATTTTCTTGCGATATTCCGTATAGGCGGCGATCAGCATGTCCTCGTCGCGGTACTGCGGCACCCAGCCGAGTTCCCGCTCGCCCTTGGATACGTCGAGAACGCACATCTCGTCAGCGATGAGATACTGTTCGGGATCCATCAGCGGCATATTGACGAGATCCAGCATGTTGAGGACCTGTTTGACCGCCCAGGCCGGCGTCGGCAGCAGGATAGACTTCGAGCCGGCATGCTTGACCAGATCGCCGAGCAGCTTGCGCACCGGCGGCGGATTCAGCGAGCCAAGATTGTAGACCTCGTTCGGCACGCCGGCCTTGAAGGCGGCATGCGCCGCCGAAGCGCAATCGAACACCGAGATGAACTGGTACGGGTTTTTACCCGAGCCGATCATCGGCACCGGAAGGTTGCTGTCGATCAGCTTGAACAGCTTGGACAGGATGCCGAGGCGGCCGGGACCGATGATGAGACGCGGGCGGAAAAGCGAAATATTCATGCCACGCTGGCGCCAGTCGGCCGCCAGTTCCTCCGTCTTGAGCTTGGACAGCCCGTACTCGCCCAGCGGCGCGCAGGGGTGATCCTCCTTCTGCGGCCAGGTATAGGTGTGGCCATAGACCATGTCGGTGGTGAAGTGCACGAGCGATTTCGCACCCGCCGCATCCATCGCCTTGATGATGTTCTCCGTGCCGTAATAGTTCACCGGGAAGAAGAAATCGTGCCGCTTGGCGCGCACCTGGATGGGCGACAGCATCTTGGCGGACAGATTGTAGACCATGTCGTCGGCGCCGATACCGAGCTTGGCGATGGACGCCGGGTCCGTGACATCGGTCTCCACGAAACGCACGTCGCGATAGTGAGCGAGATCGCTCTTCACGATGTCGGCAACCACGACCTCATGGCCGTCGGCGAGCAGGCGGGGTGCGAGGTAGCGCCCGACAAAACCGTCACCGCCGAAAATAATGTGTTTCATGGTCCTATCCCTGTCTTATCTGATGGAGTTCTTGTTTCTGGATCGATGTCAGGTCTTGTTGAGCTTGTAGCTCGCCGCCGCCGTCTCGGTTTCGGCCGACTTGCTGCCGCTCTGCGCAATCAGGATCGTGCCGACGCAGATGAAGGCGATGCCTGCAATCTTGAGCGCGCCCAGTTCCTCCTTGAACAGCAGCCATGCGCAAAGTGCTACTGCGACATAGGCCAGGCTGAGGAACGGGTAGGCGAAGGAAAGGTCGACCTTCGAGAGCACATAGAGATGCGAGGCCATGGAGATCACGAACATCGCCAGCCCCGCGAACACCCACGGATTGAACACGATCTGGAAAATCTTCTGGATCAGCGATTCCGATGAGAAGCTGAGCGGGCCGAGCGTGATCATGCCGTACTTCAAAAGCAGCTGCGCCGCCGCATTGGTCATGACCGTGAACAGGATGAACGGAATATACTTCATGGTGTCCTCATGTGTCCTTGCGGCCGGCGGCATCATCGCGGCCCTGTAGCGTCAGCGCGGTGCGCCGCCAGAAATCCGAGCAGAAGGCAGGGTCGCGCATGCTTTCCAGCGCCGCCCATTCCGGAAACCCGGCCTGGAAGGTTGCGGCACTCATCCGCCCATCCTTGTAGGGATTGACCCGCCCGCCGGCGGCGACGGTCATCCGGTCAAGTGTTTCGAGCAGGGCATGGGTCGAAGCACCCCGATTGGGAAAATCCATCGTCAGCGTGTAGCCGGGCTGCGGGAAGGACAGGAGGCCCGGCGACGGCACCGTTCCGAACCGCTTCAGCACGGTCAGGAACGAGGCATGGCCGGCCGTGCGGCTGGCCGCCAGCATCTCCGGGATGACCGCACGCGCAGCATCGAAGGGAATGACGCTCTGGTGCTGGTAGAGACCGGCCGGGCCATAGAGCCGGTTCCAGCCCCCGATACCGTCGAGCGGGTAAAAGAATGCGCCGTAACCGCTGATATGCGGCGCCTCCTTGCGCTTCTTGGCAAGGAAATAGGCGCCGTTGAACAGGCGCAGGCTCAGTCCGTTCAGCATGGAGAACGGCAGATCGAAGGGAACGCTCAGGCGCGCCGCCCTGTCATCTGTCTTGAAATTTCCGTTCCCCGCATGATTTCCGCTGATCAGCACGCCACGGCCGGCCGAATCTCCGGCAGCGAGCTGATCCACCCACGCGACCGCATACTCATTTTCGGCATCGGCGGCTTCGGCCAGATCGAAATAGCCGTCGAGATTGGCGAAGGCGGTGATCCGTTCCTCGATATCGAGCGAGCCGACAGGCATGAGGCGAAGCTTAGCGCTCAGCACCAGACCGGTCAGGCCCATGCCGCCAATGGTGGCCGCGAAAAGACCCGTATTTTCCAACGCGGAGCAGTGATGGACGACCCCGTCGGAGCGCAGGAGCTCCAGGCTCTCGACATGGCAGCCGAAGGTGCCGCGGACATGATGGTTCTTGCCATGCACGTCATTAGCGATCGCGCCACCCAGCGTCACGAAGCGCGTGCCGGGTGTCACCGGAAGGAAGTAGCCGGAGGGGGCCGCATGCGCGATGATCTCGGCAAGGCTCACGCCCGCCTCCGCCTCGATGAGGCCCGTCGCCGGATCGAAATCGATGATCGCGTGTCGCGAGCGCATCGCAACGAGAGCACCCGTGTCGTTGTGGCAACTGTCTCCATAGGAGCGGCCGTTGCCATAGGCGAGCAGGCTCGGAAGCGTGCCCGTCCGGCGGAGCAAACCGTTCAGCGCGAGATCGAGGGCGAGGCCCTGTCTTTCATGCCGGTTCACGCGACCGAAGCTGTCGAAAGCTCCCCGCATCATATGAAACTCGCAACGAGAAGCAGGCATGCGCCGAGGACGATAAAGGCCTGGCTGCGCCAGTCGGTGGCGATGAAGACGACGGGGTCGTCATGCATCTCCCGGCGATGCGCGAGGATCCACACACGCACGATGATGTAGAGAACGATGGGCACGATCGGCCAGATCAGCCACGGCTGGGTATAAAGCTCGGCAGTTTCCCGTGACTGGATGTAGAGCGACAGAACGAGGGCCGCCGCGAAAGCGGATGACACGCCGGCCTGTCCAACCACCTGGATATCCTCCGGGCGATAGCCACGGCCTGCGATCCTGTCCCGCTCGTCAACGGTTGCGACCTGCAATTCGACATAGCGTTTGACGAGGGCGAGCGAGAGGAAGAAGAACAGGGCGAACGCTACGAGCCAGAACGACAGCGGCAGTTCGGTCGCGGCCTTTCCGCCCAGCAGGCGAAGGCTGTAAAGACCGGCCAGGCACAGAACGTCGATCAGAAGCATCCGCTTTACCGACAACGAATACGCCGTCGTGGCGATCAGATAGATTCCGATGACAGCAGCGAAGGCGGCGGGCAGCAGGAGGCAAAGCGATGCTGCGGCAAGCAGCAGGCATGCCGACATGGTCAGCCCGAACGGAATGGACAACGCGCCGGAGGCAAACGGCCGGTTGCGTTTGGTGGGGTGGCGGCGGTCGAGCGGCAGATCGATGATATCGTTCAGGATATAGATTGCCGACGCGGAGAACGAAAACGCCAGGAAGGCGATGGAGGAGGCAATGATCGTTTCCGAATAGGCGATCGTATGGGCCAGCACGGCCGGAGCGAAGACCAGCAGGTTCTTCAGCCATTGATGTACCCGCAGCATCTTCACATAAGTCTTCAGGCTCGCCTTATGGGAATCGAAGCGCTGGGTGCCGTGACGCTTCTGATAACGATCAGCGGCAACATCGGGCGCAACGATGATGGCGCTGCGCGCGACATCGAACACCGGAATATCGGCGCGGTCGTTACCCGCAAAGTCGAAGCCCTTTTCGCCATAGGCAGCGCAAAGCGCAGACGCCTTGCGTTTGGCGGAAAGATTGTTTCCCGCACTTGTCGAATAAACAGCGCTGAAAAGCTTCAGCTCATCCGCAACAGCCCGGGCGATCGGCTCGGCCGAAGCAGTGGCCAGTACGATCTGCCGTCCCGCCGCATGCTCGCGCCGGAGGAACGCAAGGAAGTCCTTACGATAGGGCAGATGGCTCGCATCAACGGTAACGCGCTTAGCGATTTCCCATTTCAGTCGCGCCTTGCCGGAATACAGCCAGACGGGAAGCAGGAAGAGATAAAGCGGGTTCTTCTTCAGGAGGAGGAAGACGGTTTCCCACAGCATGTCCGTCGAGACCAGTGTCCCGTCCAGGTCGACTGCCAGCGGTAGATCCATTCTGTGGTGTACAGGCGCGTTCATCGTCTCAACCAAACCCCGGCCCTCGCCCGCACCCATGACGCGGGCCGCAGGACGGTGTGCCTCCGTAGAATTCGACGAAACCCTAGATGGAAAGTTCGAAAACACCCGTTAATGGGAAATGCCGCAGCGGCCTTTGGGGTCGGCAAACTGGGATTACAGTTAAGAAACCCTCAGTTTCAGCGCACCGCAACGCGACACTCCAGCGCGCAACGGCGACCGGATTTACGCACTCCGGGCTCCCGTCGAAGTGGCATTTTAATCGGCTGTTAAGGTTGATTTGTTCTAAACGAGCGTGGATTCGCTGCGAGCTCGAGAATGTACACTGACGATCACCCGGACCGGGGACACAGGAAGCGGCTGCGCGCATCGCCGCCGGTCGCCGCCGTTCACGCGTCAAAACCCCGGGTTAGCGCCCGCGATTATCTCAAACGCAGCGCTACGAACGATTACAACCTAGCCCAGCCTCGCTACTCCGCTGAACGCGATGCGCGGGAAGAGGAAACGGCAGGCACATCCAGCTGGCTGGACCTCTTCACAGTCTCCAATCTTTTCGGATGGCTGCTTGTCTACAAGTTGCTCATCCTTGCGACGGTCATCGTCGGCGGTGTCGCAGCCTTTGCATTTCTCAAGATCACGCCGCCGCGCTACACAACCTATGCTGAACTGCTGGTCGAGCCGACGGATCTGAACGTTGTGGCTGACGACATCTTTTCGCAGAACGCACAACGCGACTCGCAGCTGCTTGCCGTCGAAAGCAAGCTGCGCCTGATCACTTCAGGCAATGTCCTGGAACGCGTGGTGACGAGCCTCGACCTGGCAAAAGACCCGGAGTTTGGTGGAAAGCCGGCATCGGACGCGGATCGAAATGCCCTTGCTGCGCTTGAAAAGCG
This sequence comes from Shinella sedimenti, assembly GCF_022601905.1. NCBI lineage: Bacteria > Pseudomonadati > Pseudomonadota > Alphaproteobacteria > Hyphomicrobiales > Rhizobiaceae > Shinella > Shinella sedimenti. The sequence continues at coordinate 321,097 of NZ_JAKVIN010000006.1, read as the reverse complement.
CATCGACGCGCGGCGCGACACGCGCTCCTTCCTCGTCAGCCTCAGCGTTTGGAGCGGAAATCCGGACAAGTCCGTCGAGATCGCCAATAAACTGATCGAATCCTTCCAGGACGAACTGGGCAATGCCCAGGTCGAAGGCGCCGGCCGCGCCGCCAGGGCACTGGTGGCACGCATCGACGACCTGAAGGTTGAAGTGGAAAAAGCCGAAGCCAAGGTGGAGACGTTCAAGCGCGAAAACGGCCTGCGATCAAGCGCCGGCGAGCTGGCAAGCTCGACCAGCGCCACCCGCGTCAACAGCCAGGTCATCGACGCGCGCGCACGGCTCATTCTCGCACAGGCCCGCCATAAGGGCCTGACCTCGAACGATCCAGAGAGCCGCCTCAACGCCGCAAGCGCCCAGTCGGAAACGATGACCGCCCTGCTGACGCAGAAATCGCTGATCCAGCAGCAGATCCGCTCACAATCCGCGGTTCTCGGCCCCCGCCATCCGAGCCTTCTCGCCCTGAAACCGCGAGCCGATGCGATCCAGGCGCAGATCCAGGCCGAAATCCAGCGTGTCGTCCAGTCCAGCAAGGCCGAGCTTGAGCAGGCACAGGGCGCCTATGACCGGCTGAACGCCGAGCTCGGCACCGCCCAGTCCGTCGTCTTCAAGGAATCCGAAGCGCAGCTTCAGCTGCGCCAGCTGGAGCGCGAGGCGCAGGCGAAGTCTTCCGTATACGAAAGCTACATGAACCGTGCGAGTGAAGCCGCACAACGCCAGCGCATCGATGCGACCAACGTGCGTGTCGTGACCCAGCCGATGCCACCGATCCATCGTAGCTATCCGCCGAGGGGTGTCATTATCCTCGCTGCCGGCTTGATGGCCGGGTTCATCGCCGGCGCAGGCCTTGCCATTCTCTTCGGCCTGTGGCGAAGCCTTTCGCCGCGCAGGGCCGGGTGATGTCGCGTAAGGCCGGTATGGCAACGACCGCCGTCATAAAGCCTTTTGAGCACGAGCCTTCCGCCAGCCGCCGCTCGGTCAAGCCCATCCTGTTTATCGTGATGGCCTACTTCTGGATCACGCTTTCGCCGTTGCCCGACATGTCCGAACTGACCTCGGACACCGGATGGGGCGCAAGCTCCAGTGCGCTCAATCAGATCATCGTACTGCTCATGGCGGGCGGTATCCTCGCCAGCCTCGCGGCCACAAGGGCGTGGAAGCTCATCTTCCAGCAACGTCTTCTCCTGACATTCATTCTCCTGTGGTTCACGGCGACGGCGCTGCTCGGGAATGACCCTGCGGCCGGTTTCCGGCGCATGATGTTCGTGGTCATCGTCTGCTTCTGCGCCAATGCCTTCCTGCTCGTGCCGCGCAACCAGGCGGATTTTACCTTCACCCTTGCCTGCATCGTCAGCATTGTCGTCGGCCTTTCCTATATCGGGGTCATCGCGCTGCCGGTGCGCGCCATCCACCAGGCGACGGATGGCCTCGAAGCCTCGCTTGCCGGCAGCTGGCGCGGCATCTACAGCCACAAGAACATCACCGCTGCCGCCATGGCGATGGCCGTCTTCATCGGCCTCTATATCGTCTCTACCGGATCGAAACGCCTGGGCTGGGCACTGGCCATCGGCGCGCTGCTCTTCGTCCTGTTCTCCGGCGGCAAGACCTCGACAATCATGGTGCCCTTCACCTTGCTGGTCGCCTGGGCCTTCGAGCGCTTCAGACGGGTTCGCGGACTGATGGTGTGGGGCATCCTCATCGTCGCCAACACCATCCTCCTCGGCTCGGCATTATCGCCTACGGTTGCGGACACGCTGACAAGCCTCGGCGTCGACGCGACCTTCACGGACCGCAGCTCCATCTGGCGGCTCTCCATTGACGCCATCGAACAGCGTCCGCTGCTCGGCTACGGCTTCCAGTCCTTCTGGCAGACCCAGGCGCTGTTCGATAGCGACGCGGCCCTCGAAACCTGGGCCGTGACGGCCGCAAACGCCCATAACGCCTATGTTGAGGCCATGGTGAATGCCGGCGTGCCTGGCCTGATCCTGACCCTGATCTGGATGGTCTATTCGCCGCTGCGAAATGCGACGGCAGCCCTTGAAAGCCAAAACGACATCCGCCTAACCCGGCTTTTCCTGCGGATCTGGCTTTTCGGCCTTTTCCTGTCGTGCCTCGAAAGTGCTTTCTACGTGAACACCGGGCCGGTCTGGTTCACGATCCTGCTCAGCGTCTTCGGTCTCGGCCTGCAGGCCCGCTCGACGCTGGCGAAAAACGACGCGCTGCCCGCCGCAGGCAAGCCCGTGCGTCGCGGCTGACGCTCAGGCCTTCGCTTGATACGGGCTTGGGGTGAGCCCAAGAAGCGGTGCCATACGGCCAATCGACATCAGCAGCGGATGGGTTGCCGGAATGATTTCGCCGGTCCGCAGGAGGATAGCCAGCGAGCGCACAACGCCAAGACTGAGGCTGACGATGTTCTTCGCGAACACCTTCACGCCGGCGAAGGCACCCATATGCAGCCGATCGATCACGAAGTTAATGCTGCCGATGCGCATCGACCGCTGCATGAGCCACTTCGGATTGGACCGATCGGACGGGACCGTTTCGTGGATGATCGCCTCGGCGCACCACCAGGTCTTGTAGCCGGCCAGCCGGCAGCGGGTGAAGAATTCCATGTCGCCCCCGCCGAGAAAATTGAAGCGCAAATCGAAGAACGGCGCTCCGAAGCGCTCGAAAACATGGCGAGCGATCAGGCAGTTGCCCGACCCGTGGATCATTTCCACCTGACGCGTCTCTCCTTCGATGGAGCCGAAGATCGCATGGTTGCGGATGGACGGGGGCACATCCTCTTCGAATGTCCGCGTGACGGGGCCGCCGACGATATCGGAGTCGTTGCGGCGCGCCGTAGCCACCATATGTTGCAGCCAACCAGCCTCTGCGATCTCGTCATCATCGATCATCAGAAACCAGCGCGCCGACGGATAGCGTTGGAGTGCAGAAGAAAAAGCGCGGTTGATCGCATAACAATTACCCTGCGAGGGCTCGATCTCGAGTGTTGAGGCAATACCGGATGTCTCGAGCATTGCCTTCGCCACGTCGTGGCCGGCGGGATTGGCCGCATCATTGTCGACGACGACGATGGCGAAAGGAAAATCGGTTTTCTGCGAAAGCACGGATTCGAGCGTCTGGCGCAGCCAGGCCGGGCGGCGGAAGGTTGGGATACAGACGACGGCTTCCACGTTGCTGTCGAGAGGTGTGCTGTTCATTTGCATTATCCGCGAAATCGAGCCGCGCGAGACCGATGCAGGGATCGCGACGATGCCCAGACTGTAGATTTGCCGTCTGAAGAACGCGTTAAGGACTACTCTTAACGTTGCAATTACCCCTCGCCCCTATGATTGCGGGAACAAGCCAGCCCCGCTGGCGCAGCCTTCCGCGCATGACGCGCCGCGGGTCGAACGGAAAGTGTGGCTTGAATGCGCAGACGAGACTTCGTCACGGCGGCCGGTGCCGCTGGTCTGGCACTGTGGACCCGCGGGCTCTTCGAAGGGGCCGCTGCCGAATCGCATTCTTCCATTCCGTTTGGCGCCGCCGTCAATGACGGGCCGCTCCAGACGGACGCTGCCTACCAGAAGGCGCTGATCGAACACTGCCATCTCGTCGTGGGCGAAGGCGGGTTGAAATGGGCAGACCTGCGCCCTTCTCCTTCTCAATATGTCTACGATCAGCCTGACCGCCTCATCACCTTCGCAGAAGCCAACGGCATGAAGATGCGCGGCCATACGCTTGCCTGGTATGCCGCCATGCCCGACTGGGCACTGCAACTGAAGGGCGAGGCCGAGACGAGCCGGGAGCTGATGACACATATCGAAACCGTCGTCGGGCGCTACAAAGGTCGCATCCCGAGCTGGGACGTCGTCAACGAGGCGCTTTCGGATGATGGCCCGCGCGTCGGGCTGCGCGAATCCGTCTGGTCGTCCAGCCTGGGCGAATATTATATCGATCTCGCTTTCCACACCGCCCGTGCCGCCGACCCGAACGCCCAGCTCGTCATCAACGACTACGGGCTTGAGGCCGCAACGGCGAAGTCCAGCGCGCGTCGCCGGGCGATGCTCGATCTTTTGCGCCGATTGCGCGACCGCGACGTTCCCGTTCAGGCACTGGGCTTCCAGGCCCACCTTCCGGGTAACGAGGAGATCGACAAGGACGAGGTTTCGCGTTTCGTGTCCGACGTCAAGGATCTCGGCCTCGACGTGCTGGTAACGGAACTCGACGTCATCGACGACCAGCTTCCCGCTGATTTCAAGGAGAGAGATGCGATCGCCGCCAAGCGCGTCGGCGCCCTGCTGGGCGCCATTCTCGACGTCACGCGGCCGACGGCTGTCCTGACCTGGGGCATAACGGACCGCTATACCTGGGTTCCCATCTGGTACAAGCGCTCGGACGGATACGCCAACCGCCCGCTGCCTCTGGACGAGAACTACAGGGAAAAGCCGATGATGCGGACGATCAAGCAGGCCGTAGCGGGAGCCTGAGGCATGTTGAGGCAGGCTTCCACATACCTCGCAGCCCATATGGTGTCGGCGATCCTGGGCTTCTTGTCCATCGTCGTCTTCACGCATCTGCTGACGCCCGATCAATACGGCCTCTACGTCGTCATCATGGGTCTTGCCGGCGTGATCTCGGCAATCGCCTTTTCCTGGATCCGGCTATCCGTCGTCCGCTTCAATCATGGCGGTCCGGAAACGGACATGCGCGGCACCGCGCTCATCTGCTATCTGGGCCTGCTGCTTCTCGCGCCGGTCACGGCAGGCATCGCCTCCCTCCTTGCCAATGTACCGTTCTGGCAGGGCGCGTTTGCGGTGCTCGTGGCTTTTCTCCTCGCCTTCTTCGAATTCGGTCAGGATATCTTCCGGGTCCGGCAGGAAGCGGGGTCCTACGCGCGCGCCGTCATCCTGCGTTCGGTCGCCTCTTTCGCGCTTTCCATGGTCTTCGTGCTTGCCGGTTACGGCGGAGAAGGGTTTCTGGTCGGCATCTGTCTGGGTTATGCGCTGGCGGCACTGGTTTCCGCGCCAAGCGTCTGGCGTGGGCCGCGCCGCGGCTTCGACCACGCGATCCTGCGCAATCTCGTGCAGTTTGGCGTGCCGATGACCATTTCGGGCGGTGCCTTCGCTCTGCATGCGCTGCTCGACCGCCTGATCATCCTCGCCTATCTGGGCGAAGCCGGAGCGGGAACCTACGGTGCTGTCGCCGATCTCGTGCGGCAGATCATCCTCTTCCCGTCCATCGCCATCGGCTCGGCGATAATTCCCGTCGCCGCGCGCCTGCTGGCCAATGACGAGCCGCTTGCCGCCCGCCACCATCTGGAACGCAGCGCCGAGCTGCTGCTGGCGGTCGTGCTGCCGGCGGTCGTGGGGCTGGCACTCGTCGCGCGCCCGCTCTCGCAGCTCATGCTGGGTGCTGAATTTCGCGAAGCCGGTGAAACGGTCATGCCGATCCTGGCCTTCTCCTGGCTCTTCCAGGCGATCACCCAGCAATATGTGCATGCAAGCTTCCATCTCGGCCGAAAGCCCTCGCTGATGCTCTACCAGGGGCTGGCAATGCTCGCGATCAATCTGGGTGCGATGTTCCTCCTGGTGCCGGCCTATGGCCTTGTGGGTGCTGCCTGGGCGCTTGTCTTCACCGAATTCTGCGGCATGGTTCTCGGCTATGTACTGTCGTTCCGGGCCCAGCCGCTCGCCTTTCGATTGGCAGATATCGGCAAGGTGACGCTCGCCACTGCGATTATGGCCGGGTCGACATTTGCCGTGCTGACGATGAGCCCGTTCGGACCGGCCCTGTCGCTGCTGATCGCCGTCAGCGCCGGCATCGCCGCCTACGGCCTCTCGGCCATCCTGCTCGACGTGCTCTCGCTGCGCGCGACGGCTTGGTCGATGCTGGCGCGCTTGCGGGCCAGACTAGCCTGATCCAGGAGCATTTCCGGCGCCTGAGCAACTCCGCTTCGGCTGGAAATGCTCTTGTCCACGTCAGTCCGCCTTCCAGCGCGCGAAATGCCCGATCAGCTCGTGATCGATTTCATGAAGGGCGGGATCGAAGGCATCGCGATCAAGGCGATCATATTTCCAATTGCTGTTGATCTCGCGGAAATGGCGATAGGAAAAAGCGGAACTGACCCTTGCGGCGGGCAGCCAGTTGGCAATGCGGTGCACCCCCCACTGCGCCGCTTCTGGGCAACGCCGGGGCACGACCGTCCATTTCGGCGGGCAGGCATTTGCGTCCTGCGGCAGAAAACCGAAGCGCCGACGCTCGCGGCGCTGCAGTATGGTATCGTAGTCGGCGTGCCGGCGAAGTCTTGCGGTGTCGAGCGGCGGCATCCTGTCCGTCCCGATGACCCATCGACCGCGGTAGCGTACCGTGCCAAAGAGATCATCCTCAGCCGCCGCAAAAACGCTCTTGCCAGTTCTCGACAAGACCAGTTCATCGATGTCCCCGACCTGCACGGATCGCGCCATTGCCAGAGAACGCCACCGCGCCTGTTCCCAGGCGCCCAACTGGCAGAAGTCGGAATCCCAGAAGCGCCAGGCATCCAGCCCCTGCGGCCCGTATTTGAAGGGCCACGACAAAACTTCGACGCTCTCGATACCCGCAACGCCGGAGAGCGCCTCCCGCACGGTTTCCAGGCCGTACCGATCGGAAAGATTGTCATACAGCAAAACCGCGTCGGCTCCGTGGAACCGCTGCGCAAAGCGCACCCAGTCGCGTATCCACACGGGATCGTTGTTCTTCGACAGCGTGAACAGCACACGGCGCCCGGCAAAGCGTTCGGACAGGTTGGACCCGACGACCACCTCGGCGCGATGCCCGCCGAGGTCGAGCGAAAGCGCTGCACAATCGGCCGGCGCCTCCACGATGATCTGCATGTGGCGATCGAGCTTGCGGTATCGAAACGCGCATACGCTATTGCCCGGCAGTGCACGGACGCTGTCGGGCCGCAGCAGCGGCTCGAGATTGAAAAGCGGCGGCCCGAGCAGCACGACCTTGCCATCCCGCCGGCGAAACGCGTCATAGATCAGCACATCGCTATCGAACTTGCGGTCGAAGTCATCCGTCCTGAATTCCACCGGCCGCTGCGGCTCCCGCTGCAAAGGCGAAAAATCCGACAGCGAAACAATCGACAGGAGGGGTGAGAACGGCGTTTCGGTCATGGAGCATTTCGCAGGTTGCGCGCCACACCTGCGCGACGAATGCGCAACGGGCCAAATAGACTGGTCACATCCTATGCGAGAGAGCTTCCCTGTTCGTTAAACAACAGACGGTATCGGCACACTCAAGAAACGAATGCACAACTGGCGTTGTTGTCTGACACAGGTATCCCCGCCACCAACCGGACGGAGGACATCCTCCGATTAAACCGTCCAAGCTACGAGATTTGCCATATCGAGTAGGTACAACGGTCGAGTTCCGCTTCACAAAATCGACTGTGGCGGCGCAGCATCGATTTCGTATTATCAATTACCGCCTCTGCACTCAGAGTTTCATCATCTCCTTCCGAAATACAGTCGTTGATCTGAGGGATACAGGCGATAGCAACCAAGATCCCGCTCTCATAAACTTTCACAAAAACGTTCACATTCCCGCACCCCCATTATCACCCAGCACACCGCTTAACTTCGAACTGAACTCACAAATTCGCTCATTTACTGCGATGTTTACTTTAAGGTCTCCAGCCGAAATTGGGAACAAGGAGCAGCGCGCCACAGATCACGAAGCCGTGACACGCGACCTAATGCTTAACCGCACGCAATACGAGGCCAGCAGCAAACCGACCGGAGGCGACCATGCCTAGAGCGCGTCGGTGGTTCACCTGCTGGTATCCTTTCCAGGGCCGCGCTGTGCACGCCCTGAGCTATGCCGAGGGTCATGTCGGCCGCTCGGTCGATCTCATCGTCGGCGGCGGGTATTCGGCCAAGCGTGTTGCCAATGCGAAGAACCCTTATGCTGCCGCCGTCGAAAGTGTCGCAGCCAAGCTGAAGGCGATTTCGATCTTTGACACGGGTGGCCCGGATAGCGAGGCAAGCCTCGCATATCGCGCCGACTTCTCGTCCCGCTTCACCTACCTCGTCGATCCCTATGTGCGTGTCGCGGACGGCAGCGCGATCATCAGCAAGCCGGCCTCGCCCTGGGCAGCGGCCATGTTCGTCGCCAAGGACAAGAAAAAGGGCGGTCCCTACTGGTCGCCGTCCAGTCAGGAAGTGCTTGGCATTCTCGGGACGTCACGGCCGATCACCTATTTCGACGGCGAGATCGACCACGAGGCCAACCTCCTCAACGAGGCGGGCATCGCCACCTTCATCCCTTCGCGCATCGTCCAGGGCGCCGGCGGCCAGTTCTCGTCGAACGGCCGCATCCTCTGGGGCAACCGCACGGCATCCGAGGACCCGATCTGGCAGTTCGTGAACGTGGTGCGCACGCGCGCCACGATCGAGAAGGCGATCGTCGCCGGCTTCCGACCCTGGGCGATCGACGACAACATGGCCTCACACCTGTTTTCCAAATTAAGCTTAACGAGGCAGACTGGACGGATGAGCTATTTATAGCCCGAACCGCCCAACATCTTAGGAACAATTCGAAATGGCTAAGGTCCAGCAATGACCTTAGGTCATCCTTTAGCTTGAAGTACCCTCGGGAGTTTGCGCGACTAAATAACGCTGTAGTCGTAGCCGGAAATGCGCTGAAGCGGTCGGAGGGTTGCAACACCCCCCGCATTCATGCGCTGGAGATCGAAGAGTTAGCGGCCTTCGTCGTGAAAATGACAACTAGCCTTTCCCTTAAAGGGCTCCTCGAGCCTTCAGAACAGACACCTGAGACAGATCCAGAAATCTGATAATTCCGATTTTCCGTGTCAAAATTCCGAAACTTCGCGGCGAGCTACAATCGTGCATTCCTGATCTGATATATTTGGGAAATTCGATGGTAGCGGAGGAGGGATTCGAACCCCCGACACAAGGATTATGATTCCTCTGCTCTAACCTACTGAGCTACTCCGCCGCCCGAAGGGACGATCGACAACGATGTGCGTTCGCGTCCGGTGCGCGGCTTATAAGGCGCTGTTCCCGCGGGTGTCAAGCGACCTTCGCAGGAAAAATCGCTTTGTCCGCAAGGGCCTTGGCGTATGCTTGGCGCTAGGCGGCAACCGGGGTCGACAGGATGCGCTTCAGCGCCTCTTCGGCCGCGGGTTCGCGCTCTGAACGCTGGATGAAGCCGCCGCCATAGATGCGCGCATCCTCGCCCTCGCCCGAATAAAGCGCGCAGGCCTGCCCTGGGGCAACGCCGGCTTCGCCTTCTTCGAGTTCGACGTAGATACCGCTTTCATTTGCCTGAAGGCGCGCGGGGCGCGGCGGACGCGTGGAGCGGACCTTCGCGTAACAATCGAAGCCGCCAGCGGCCACGGCATCGAGATTACCGTCCCCCAGCCAGTTGATGTCACGCAGATAGAGCCGCCGCGTTTCAAGCGCTTCCTTCGGGCCGACGATCACACGCCGCGAGCGCGCATCGAGATAAACGACATAGAGCGGCTCGCCGGTCGCCACCCCGATGCCGCGGCGTTGGCCAATTGTATAATGCAGGATACCGTCGTGGCGACCGAGATGGCGGCCATCGATATGCACGATATCGCCAGCCAGAGCGGCATTCGGCTTCAGCTTATTGACGATGTCGGAATACTTGCCCTGCGGAACAAAACAGATGTCCTGACTATCCGCCTTCTTGGCGACGACAAGGCCCATCTCTTCGGCCAGCGCGCGGGTTTCGGCCTTGGAAAGATGGCCGAGCGGAAAGCGCAGATAATCGATCTGTTCCTGCGTGGTGGCAAAAAGGAAATAGCTCTGGTCGCGTTCCGCATCCACGGGGCGGTAAAGCGCGCGACGCTCCGGGGCGCCCGGCGCGGGATTGGGGCGCGAGCGGATGTAATGCCCCGTTGCAAGCGCGTCCGCGCCGAGATCCTTGGCGGTCGCCAGAAGATCGGCGAACTTGACCGTCTGGTTGCAGGCAACACAGGGGATCGGCGTTTCGCCGGCGACATAGCTTTCGGCAAAGGGATTGATCACGGTCTCGCGAAAACGCTTCTCGTAGTCGAGCACGTAGTGGGGAATGCCCAGAGTTTCGCACACCCGGCGCGCGTCGTCGATATCCTGGCCGGCACAGCAGGAGCCGGCGCGATGCACGGCCGCGCCATGATCATAGAGCTGCAGCGTGATGCCGAGGACGTCATAGCCCTCGCGTTTCAGGATGCCGGCCACGACGGAACTGTCGACGCCGCCGGACATGGCGACGACGACGCGGGTATCTTCCGGCTTGCGATCGAAATCGAGACTGTTCACGCGAGGTCCGTTCCGGTGCCGCGGGACCCTTGTCACCGGACACCTTGTCCTGGGGCCGAAACCGGCCGTTGCGGCGCCCCGTCAAGCCGGAGCGCCTTTCGGGCGACATATAGAAACTTGCCGCTGCAAGGGCAAGAGAAGGCCCGAAACCTCGTCTTTCCGACCCTTGTCACTTTCTCAGGCGACGTCAGATGAGCCGCAGGCGCATGGCGATGGCGATGGCCTGCATGCGATTAACGGCCTTCAGCTTGCGGGTAACGCTCTTGAAGTAGCTGCTGACTGTATAGACGGAAATGCCGAGAATGACGGCGATCTCGTCGCTGCTCTTGCCGGCCGCAGCCCAGCGCAGACATTCGACCTCGCGGCTGGAGAGCTTTTCCCGTCCGGCTGTTGCTGCCGTAAATGTCTTTTCGAGACATTCGAAAAGCTGCAGGGCGGCGAAATGCAGCTCCGTCAACTCCGGGTGGGACAACGGTGTGCGTATGCCGGAAAACACCATCAGATAAGGGTCCGACGTCGTTGAGTGCAAAAGGAACGCCGTTGACGTGGAAAGGCCGTGGCTTTCGGCAAGCGCGATTGCCTCGCCGGCCTGGGTGTTTTCCCAGTCGGCGGGCGCGAGAAGCGAACTGTCGCCCTGCACAGGCAGCTTTGTGGCGCCGGTATCGAGCGCCAGCCGGCTGATGTGGAAGAGGTTCATCGCATCGTATTTGCGCACCAGGTCGGCCGGCCAGTTGCTGACCATCAGGCGCTCGGCAAAACGCTGCTGGGCATTCGCGGGAAAGCGCGTCACGAGGAAGTGACTGAAGGAGAAGTGATTGGCACACTGACGCATGAGGTGCAGCACCTCGTATTCGGTCTGCACGGTCTCGATGTTTGCTGCGGCCAGAAATTCAGGCGACCAACCCTGCCGCATGAGCATGTTGTCTGGGTCTCTCATTTTCCGTTTCCAACGCCGGCGCTCAAGCGCCGGGCTCGGGTGTATTCTCGGTCCGGAAAATTTCAGGGGCACCCGGCGTTCAGACGGCGACTAAAAACGCCGCTTAAAGCCATCTCCCGAAGGGAAACAGCTTGCGGAGGGTATTCAATTGGGTGCTTCCTGGAGGCTTCCGGTGGCATCGATCCGATAGCCGCCTCCAAATTTTGCCGCGTATTAGCAGTATTTGAATAAAATAGAAATGAGATATTTGCATGGCTCCCATGCGGGTCATGCGCCGGGCGATCCGCCTTATGGAGCGGAAAGTGAAGCATTCCCAAGGGGTGTTGCGGTCGCGAAGCCGCTCAAAAGATTAGAAAATTGTTAGCATGCGCTTAGGCAAATCTTAAATGTGGCGGGCTAGAGTTCCGTCATATGGTCTTGCGTTTATGTAGAGAGTACAATGACCGATCTGATACGACCCCGCGTTAAATACGTCATCGGCCCCGATGGCAGCCCACTGACGATCGCCGATCTGCCGCCTGCCAATACACGGCGCTGGGTGATTCGCCGGAAGGCAGAAGTCGTCGCCGCCGTACGTGGCGGACTGCTCAGCCTCGAGGAAGCCTGTGAACGCTACACGCTAACGGTCGAAGAATTCCTGTCCTGGCAGTCCTCGATCAACGACCATGGCCTTGCCGGCCTGCGCACCACGCGCATCCAGCAGTACCGCCACTAGGCGATCCCATCATTCGTCAAGACCGACCAGCGGCCGCTCAATGCGGCCGCAACGTCATTTGCAGAACGCCCGTCGTGATGGCAGACGCCGCATAGAACCACAGGCCCGGCTGCGTGAACGCCGAGGCCATGCCGCTCGTCTTCGCCGCGACGATGACCAGCGCCACCAGCACGACATCCATCATCGACCATTTTCCGAGCACCGGCAGCAGACGCGAAAGCCAGGTCGCCTTGCCGCTGGCGAAGGCGGGAGCCGTCGCTTCCAGCGCGATCGCACACAGTTTTACCACCGGAAAGACGATGGAAAACAGGGCGATCAGCACCGCCAGGCCACCACTCCCCTGCCCCCACAGAGAAACGACGATGTCGATCAGTGACGGTGTTTCGTTGAAGAAGTAGAGCTTCTTGAAATGCACGAGGGGCAGGACGAGGCCGAGCGCGAGCGACATCGCTGAGAGAACCAGAAGAACAGGCACGACGAGAATCATGGGCGGTTTCGCGTTTCGAATTGCCTTCGATAACACCCGCCGCATCCGGATGCAGCACGAACTGTTCACCGCAGCGAAGCTTGCCGTCTTGCCCGGAAGAGGAAAGGATGGTGCTAACGCAAAAAAAGCGAGGGCATCATCATGGACATCCGACACGAAGACACCGGCTCGAAGGGCCGCTACTACACCATCGTCGAGGGGCATGAAGCGGAAATGACCTATTCCCGCGCATCGGCGCAGCTCGTCATCATCGATCATACCGGCGTTCCCGATGCGCTGCGCGGCAAAGGCGTCGGTCAGGCGCTCGCCGCGCACGCCGTCGAGGAAGCCCGAAAGGGCGGCTGGAAGATCATGCCGCTCTGCCCGTTCTTCCGGGCTCAGTCGCTCCGCCACAAGGAGTGGTCGGACGTTGTCAACGCCTGAAAAACGCCAAGAACCCTCGTGAGCGGTCTTGCGGCCACTCGCGAGGGGTCTTCAGAGGTCTTGTCCTCAGGCGCGCAGACGCACCGCGTTGTCGCGCTCTTCGAGCGCCGCCGCCTTGGCGAACTCCGCTTCCGCCTCTTCCAGCGAAAGTTCGGCCGCGTCCTGCTGAACCTTCAGTTCCCGAATAGAGACCTGGAGGTTGTCGGAGCGCTGCCGGGCTGCCTTGGCAAAGGTGGGATAGGCGAAGTGAGTGGGATCGGTGATCCCGGATTTCTTCTCTTCGATGGCGATCTGGGTTTCCAGTTCCTTCGACATCCGTTCGAATTCGGACATCATCAACTGAAGCTGGGCCAGCTGCCGTCTTTTGTCTTTGACCTGAAATTCCTTCAGGCGAACTAGGCTCTCACGCGACTTCATACGCAATACTCCCGTGGATAGCGAGACCCCGGCATTGAAGTGAACGATCGCCGAGAAACACATCCGACCGCTCACCGGCACTCCAAATCGGCACACGGACCATGGTGAATCACCACGCGCCGCGCACCGTCATTCCACCCGTAGACCGGCCAGAGTGCCGGACCTTAAAAAAAATTCAGCGAGATTAATGAAATCCTACCGCTGGTAACCTTTCGTTTACGGGCATCGTTAATCATAGGGACCAGGGTTTAAGGCCCGGTAAATGCGGTTCGCAAAAAACGACATGTTCCGCATTGACGAGTCTAAAGAGTCGGTTAGCTGTGTTTCTTCACTTTGTATGTTAAGAGTCACAATTCTGATTCATATGAAAAATCAGGGGACTGCCCGAAATAATTAACAGATCGATACACCTTGCCAAAGTGAATCAGGATTTGTTAACCATTTCGTGGCAGCCTCCAAATCAGGCAACGACTGGATCCGTATCGCGTAGGGGGCCAGGATACCTTGAGCGGCGGAAAAGGGGACAGATATGCGGGTTCTACTCATTGAGGACGATAGCGCGACAGCGCAGAGCATCGAGCTGATGCTGAAGTCCGAAAGCTTTAATGTCTACACCACCGACCTCGGCGAGGAAGGCGTGGATCTGGGCAAGCTGTATGATTACGACATCATCCTGCTTGACCTGAACCTGCCCGACATGTCGGGTTACGAAGTTCTTCGCACGTTGCGCCTGTCCAAGGTCAAGACGCCGATCCTCATCCTCTCCGGCATGGCCGGCATCGAGGACAAGGTGCGCGGCCTGGGCTTCGGCGCCGACGACTACATGACCAAGCCGTTCCACAAGGACGAGCTGGTCGCCCGCATCCACGCCATCGTGCGCCGCTCCAAGGGCCATGCCCAGTCGGTCATCTCGACGGGCGAGCTTATCGTCAACCTCGACGCCAAGACCGTCGAAGTCGGCGGCCAGCGCGTGCACCTGACGGGCAAGGAATACCAGATGCTCGAGCTGCTCTCGCTGCGCAAGGGCACGACGCTCACCAAGGAAATGTTCCTGAACCACCTCTATGGCGGCATGGACGAGCCGGAACTGAAGATCATCGACGTCTTCATCTGCAAGCTGCGCAAGAAGCTCGCAAACGCCGCCGGCGGCGCCAATTACATCGAGACGGTCTGGGGCCGCGGCTATGTGCTGCGCGAGCCTGATGGCGACTACGCCGAAAGCGCCTGATACCCCTCCCCGCTCACGTATTTCGAAACCCGCCGCTTGCCGGCGGGTTTTCTTTTGCGCGATTCCAAATTGCCGCCGATGTTGCAAAAAGCAGAACGCGGCCGGCTCCGGGGAGCGGCCGCGTCGCGAAACTCTGTCTTGTAACGTCAGATTTCAGGCAGCGAGCGAAAGGCTGCCGAAGACCTGTGTCAGGATCTTGCGATCAAAGGGCTTGAGAAGGAAGTCGTCGGCGCCGGCTCGTTTGCCCATCATCATCTTCTTCAGGTCGGCCTCGACCACGCAATAGAAGATGCGCACGGACTTGCCCTGCGGCAGATTGCGGATATTGCCGATCAACTCGAGTGCGCCGTCCATGGTGGAATCGACGATGAGGATGTTGGGCAGTTCCGCCTCACAGCGCACCAAGGCTTCGAGCGCGCTGGATGCTTCAAGGACGAGAAAATCCAAACCGGAAAGAATACGCTTGCCGACCTTCCGGACGACATCGGAACCGTCGGCGATCATCAACCGCTGCATTATCTGCTCCTAGGTCTCCCGCCATCAGGCAGGAACGATACAGGTGCAGCTTACCGACGGCTGGCAAACAAAGCGTTAGCGGCCATGGTTAACGCCACAGCCGCCGACACGGATCATTCAGGGGCGACCATCGAGCGGGCGGAGAACACGATCTCGTCCTCGCGCGGCTCCACGGCGAGTTCCATCCCCGCCTCGTCGGCCAGCAGCACCGTATAATACGGCTGGATCGAGTGCGCATCGACCGCCTCTTCCGGTGTTCCGGACAGGAGTTCCGTGAACTTCGGCGGAACGCGCAGCATGCGGCCCTTGGCCACGAGCTTGAAGACCGCGTCGGTCTCAGGGTTCTCGAGGCTGATATTGATCGAACCGCCGCGCGGTATAGCGCTGTAGGCCACGAGAAACAGGTTCAGCAGCAGCTTGACCTTGTTCTTCGGGATAATGGCGCGCGGGCCCGTCCAGGTGATTTCCGTCTTCTTTTCGGCAACGGCGAAATCGCGGGCGGCCTTCTCGGCTTCGCCCGTATCGATCGAAGCGCCGACGGAGCCGGAGGCACCGAACGCCAGGCGGGCAAACTTCAGCCGGACTGAAGCGTTGAGCGCGCTGGCACGGATGAGATCCATCGCCTCGGCGTCTGCGCCACCCTCATCGAGCAGTTCGAGCCCATTGTTGATCGCGCCCACGGGCGAGATGACGTCATGGCAGACACGGCTGCAAAGAAGCGCTGCCAGATCGGGGCCCGTCAGCGTAAGGTTCGGATTTTTCGCCATAAAATTCTCCCAAATCCACGCATTCATTCATCGCGGGACGCCTTTGTTAAAGGCGCACGCGGATTCATTCCGCGCGACGCATAGCACGCCTGAATTGCGCGAGGCGTGCTCCATTTAAAGACAGCCATAATGACACCACATTTGGTAAACCGATTGTTAATACCCTCGGATCAAATTGCTGCATGGAACGGAGCCTAGAACAAAAGGAAGGCGAACGGGATATGATTGGTTCAAATCTCCTCACCGCGGCGTTCAGGATCGTGACGGCGGCGGCCGTGGCAATCGTCCTCGCTGGACCAGCCGCGGCGCAGCAATCGAATCAGTACAGCATGCAGGAAATCATCGATGCTGGACACGGTTTCTTCGGTGAGGCCTCTGGCGGACTGGCCAAGGTGGTGGAACGCGCGTTCGAATCCTATGGCCTGCCCAACGGCTACATCCTCGGCCAGGAAGGATCCGGCGCTTTCGTTGCCGGCCTGACCTATGGCGAAGGCACGCTCAACACCAAGAATGCCGGCCAGCATCCGGTTTTCTGGCAAGGCCCGTCCCTTGGCCTCGACTGGGGCGGCCAGGGCAGCCGGACGATGATGCTCGTCTACAATCTGCCTGACGTGAACGCCCTTTATGACCGTTTCGGCGGTGTTTCGGGCTCGGCCTATGTCATTGCCGGCGTCGGCATGCAGGTAAACGTCAACCGCGATATCGTACTGGTGCCGATCCGCACCGGCGTCGGCGCACGGATCGGCATCAATGCCGGCTATCTCAAACTGACACGCCAGCCGACCTGGAACCCCTTCTGATCGAATGAAAGTCTGTCCCGGCCCGTCTGGTTAACCGAAAGTTGATTTCGCCGGGACAGCCCCTCCCGCAAATCCGGGTGAACCGCTATAGTGCAGTCGCCCGGTCCCGCGCCGGGCTTCCGTTTGGCGCCTGTTAGGTAGATCCGTGATCGAGTATGCCCTTCTCTTCGCGCTCGGCTTCCTCGCCGCCACGCTGACCGGCCTCCTTGTCGCGCCGGCGGTTCAAAAGCGCGTCGTAAAGTTCACCGAAGACCGCATGCGCGCCACCATGCCGCTCAGCCCGCAGGAAGTGCGCGCGCAGAAGGACATGGCTCGCGCTGCTTTTGCCGCAGAAAATGCCCGGCTGGCGCAGAATGTGCGCCGTGAACGCGAAAAGCGCACCCAGGAGATGGTCCGCAGCGAAAAGCTTCTTGCCGATGCCGCCGCCGTCGGCACGGAAAATGCCGAGCTGCACGCGCAGATCGCCGACATGAACATCGAGGCCGGCGACATGCGTTCGGCGCTTCGCCGCGAGGAGATGAAGAGCGAGCAACTGCGCACAGCACTCGCCAATGCCGACCGCGAGATCCGCGCACGACTTTCCGATATCGAACGCCTCAACGCTACGATCGCGCATTTCGAAGCCGATATCGACAATATGAAAATCGACCTCGCTACCCGCGACACCACGATCGAGGCCTTGAAGAGCCGCATCACAAATCTGAAGGACGAGCGGGACAAGGCACGCGACGACCTTAAGACGGTGGGCGAGAAGGCAAAATCGCTGGAGCTTCGCGTGTCGCGCGAAGAGGGCCGCTCGCGCCAGCTGGAAACCCGGCTGACACGCGAGCTTGCCGGCAGCGCCGACAAGGACAACGCCATCGAGCGGCGTATCGCCGAAATCGATCGCCTTCGAGACAAGGTGAAGACACTGACAGCGGAAAACAAGGAAGCGGCCAAGGCCGCGCGCACCACGGGGCTTGCCCATACCATCGCCGCCAACCGGATCACGCCGCGTCGCCCCACCAAGGCCAAGCCGGCACCGCCGGTCGATATCGCCACGCTGGAAGAGGAAGTCCGAAACCAGGGCACCGCACTGACGGAGCGGCTGATGGCTGCCGGAAACGGCGGCAACGACGCGGCGCTTCGCGAGGAAATGGCGGATCTCGCCAGCAAGATGATCGTGCTGACAGCCGCTCGCGAAGGTGCCAGTTCACCCGTCCACGACCTGCTCGCAACGATCGACCCTTCGCTTGAAGGCGACGATAGAAGCCTGGCAGGCCGGGTCCGCGAACGGCTTGGCAACGACGAGGGCTGATCGGCCCCTTAGCCGACACGCCCCATAGCAAGAGCAATCTGGTAAAGTGCGATGCCGCTGGCCGTCGCGACATTCAGGCTGTCGAGGCCCGGCCGCTGGGGAATGCGGGCCGTGCGGAAGGACGATAGAATGCTGGCCGGCAACCCCTCCCCCTCGGTGCCCAGCACCAGCGCAATACGTCGCGCCGCCGGAACCGCCGACACGGACACCGCGCCACGCGGCGAAAGTCCCCAGATCTCGAAACCTGCCGCCGCAAGCCGCTCCAGCATGACCTGAGCCGCAAACCCGCGCGAGAACGGCACGCTCAGCACGGAGCCGACGGACACGCGGATGGCCTTGCGATAGAGCGGATCGCAGGACGTCTCGTCGAGAAACACGGCGTCGGCCCCGAAGGCGGCGGCATTGCGGAAGATCGATCCGACATTGTCGTGGTTGGAGAGGCCACAACCGGCGAGTACGAGACTTGTCTCCGGCAGGCGATCCATGAGGGAGGCCGTCCGCTCTACCGGCGGCTTGCGGCCGAGGGCAAGCACACCGCGATGCATGTTGAAGCCCGCGACGGCATCGAACACCGCCTGCGATGCGACATAGACCGGCACGGTGTCTGGGAATGAATCCAGGATATCTGCAATGCCTGAAAGGCGATTTTCCAGAAGCAGGATCGACTCCGCAGCAAAACCGTTGGCCAGCGCCGCGGGCTGCCCCAGCATGCGCAGCACCACCGTGCCCTCCGCGATGAAAAGGCCCTCACGGCCCGTCAGGTCACGCTCGCGGATGGAGACAAAGCCGGCAATACGCGGATCAGCCGGATCGTCGATGCGGACCGGTGTGGCGGCCATACCGGATCAGTTGCCCGTCACGTCGATCTCGGCGACGATGCGGCCAGCCGCGATATCGAACACCAGCGCCTTGCGCGCGCCGCCCGGCATGACACCGTAGAAGAGAATCTGCCCGCCCGATTGCGATACGGCCGACACCGCAAATCCATCGGGCAGCACCGCCGTCGCCTTGACCGGCGCATCGCTCGGAACGGACAGGCCGCTTGAAGTCGCCACCGCTTCCGGCTTGCCATCCCGCGTGTTGATCTTATAGACAATGGCAGCAAGCACCGCCAGGAACATCAGGAACATGATACCGCCGGAGATCAGTTGCAGGCGCATCATCTTGCGGCGGACGTTTTCCATGACCGGGTCGAGCGGCTTGTCTTCCTGATCGTCGTTTTCGATGTTGGACATGGCGGCGCCCTTCCGGCAATGAGTATAATTGAACGATGACCAACCCCTTTAAAGAAGCCGACGCCACAAGAAAAGTCCTGACCGTGCCCGAAGATGCCGAGGGACGCATCGATGCGTGGCTGGCCGCCACCCTTGCTGGCGACTTTTCGCGCAGCCGCATCAAGGCGCTGATCGAGGAAGGCGCAGCACTCGTCAACGGCAAGGTCACGACGGAGCCGAAGCGCAAGATCCAGCCGGGCGACGTGGTGGAGCTGGCGCTTCCCGCCCCGCGCGATCCCGAACCCAAGGGCGAGGATATTCCCCTTGAGGTGCTCTATGAGGACGACGACCTGATCGTGCTGGTCAAGCCGGCCGGACTGGTGGTGCATCCCGGCGCCGGCAATTGGACCGGGACGCTCGTCAATGCACTGATCGCCCATTGCGGAACGAGCCTTTCCGGCATCGGCGGCGTGCGGCGTCCCGGCATCGTGCACCGGCTCGACAAGGAAACGAGCGGCGTTATGGTCGCTGCCAAGAACGATGCCGCCCACCGCCATCTCTCGGACCAGTTTGCCGACCACGGGCGCTCCGGCCCGCTGGAACGCGCCTATCAGGCCGTGGTCTGGGGCCGCCCGCGCCAGCTCAAGGGCACCATCGACGCCCCGCTCGGCCGAGGCAATGACCGCACCAAGCGCGCCGTCAAGCGCGAGGACGCCGATGACGCGCGCGAGGCCATCACGCACTACACGGTGGTCGAGCGCTACATGGAGACAGAGGCGGCGACCAGCCTCGCCTCGCTCGTCGAATGCCATCTGGAGACCGGCCGAACCCACCAGATCCGCGTGCATATGGCCCATATCGGCCACCCATTGATCGGCGATCCCGAATATGGCGCGGCCTTCCGCACCAAGGCCAACCTCCTGCCCGAAAAGGCCCGTGCCGTCGTCAACGGTTTCCACCGGCAGGCGCTGCATGCCTTCATGCTGCAGTTCGAGCATCCGACATCTGGCGAAACCATGCATTTCGAAGCGCCGCCGCCTGCGGACATGGAACAGCTGATCAACGCGCTGCGGGGTATGGATGAAGCCGATACCCCTTGATTTTCCGGCCCTGCTCACCATTTGAGCAGGGTGCGCAAAGCCGTCCGTCATCGCCGCCTTCACGCAGCCGTGAAGCGTGCGGCGTCTTGAACCATTGTTTCGCCATACCTATCTTTAGGATCGTGGGGACGCCATGTCCCACAGGGAGCGTGGTTGCTGACGGGGAGCCTGTTTCAGGATCAAGCTCCATACCAAGGCTTGCCTCAATGGAAGCCGTCTCAGAAAGGGGTGCTGAATGGCCCGCAATACACTGCCGTCTATCACGTCTGGAGAAGGTGGTCTCAACCGCTATCTCGACGAAATCCGTAAATTTCCGATGCTTGAGCCGCAGCAGGAATACATGCTCGCCAAGCGCTACCAGGAACACGACGACCGCAACGCCGCCCATCAGCTCGTGACGAGCCACCTTCGTCTCGTGGCAAAGATCGCCATGGGCTATCGCGGCTACGGCCTGCCGATCGGCGAAGTCGTCTCCGAGGGCAATGTTGGCCTGATGCAGGCCGTCAAGAAGTTTGATCCGGAACGTGGCTTCCGCCTGGCAACCTATGCCATGTGGTGGATTAAGGCGTCGATTCAGGAGTATATCCTGCGTTCGTGGTCGCTCGTGAAGATGGGCACGACCGCCAACCAGAAGCGCCTGTTCTTCAACCTGCGCCGGATGAAGAGCAAGATCCAGGCCATCGACGATGGTGATCTGCGTCCCGATCAGGTCAAGGAAATCGCGACCAAGCTGAAAGTTTCCGAGGAAGAAGTCGTCTCGATGAACCGCCGCCTCTCCGGCGACGCATCGCTGAACGCGCCCATCAAGGCGTCGGAAGGCGATTCCGGCCAGTGGCAGGATTGGCTTGTCGACGACCACGACAGCCAGGAACAGACGCTTATCGAGCAGGACGAGCTGGAAACGCGCCGTGCGATGCTCGGCCGTGCCATGCGCGTGCTGAACGACCGTGAGCGCCGCATCTTCGAGGCTCGCCGCCTTGCGGAAGATCCGGTCACGCTGGAAGAGCTCTCCTCCGAGTTCGACATCAGCCGCGAGCGCGTCCGCCAGATCGAGGTCCGCGCCTTCGAGAAGGTCCAGGAGGCCGTGCAGAAATACGCGGCTGAACAGGCCAATGCCGTTCGCGTCATCGAAGACGCCTAAGGCGCCAGCGATATCAGAAATGAACAAAGGCCCGGCAGTAATGCCGGGCCTTTTCTGTTGCTGTTCCAAATCGCGTGCAGGCCGCTACTGGCTGCTGCCCGCCGCTGCCCAGGCGCGCATGACCTTGTCGAACGCTTCGGAGCCAGCAGTTCCCTTATCGAGGGTCAAAAGGGCGCGGCGGCCATTGCGGTAGGTAATCGGGATATCGATCCAGGGCCGCGTGCGCAGAAGTTCCGTGTTCTTGGCAATCGCCTCCGGGAAGTCGTTCAGCGCGATCATGTGGAAATCGTCGGTGATCTTCGCCGGCACGGCAATGAGTGCATCGCCACGATCCTGCTCGGTCCGCTTCATCGCCACGCGCTGCACGCTTTCGATGCCGCCGCCCTCGAAGTTCTCCGGCAGGGAGAAGACGAGTTCGATGATATGGCTCGCGGGCAGGGAATTGTCGGCATTGCGGCGGAAGGTGACAAGCGCCGTCAGGCCCTTGGAGGGCACATTGATCTGCGCGCGGACGACCGGCTCCGGCTTGGCGTCTCCACCCGGTGATTCCTCGCCGGACGACCATGCGACGGTGCCTTCGATCGCCGTCGGTGATGTCTGGCCGAGCCGCTCTTCATAGAGGAACATCTTCTGCGTCACGCCGATGGCGGCGGCCTGCTCGCCGCCGGCTGCCGTCGTCTGCGTGTCGGTTCCGGCAGCGGTCGCACCACCCGGGGTCTGCCCAGTGCCATCGGTCGCGGTCGCAGCGGCCTCGCCGCCCGTGGCCGGCGTACCGGCGCCGACGGCAGCAGATGCCGATTCCGTCGTCTGCGCGGCAACGGATTTGCCTTCTTCCGCCGTGCCGTCGAGCGCCTGCGCGGGGCCGTTGTCGACCTCCGTGCCGTCCGCCAGGAGGCGTTGGGTAAACTTGCCGCCGCTTGACGGTGTGACGGCAGCGACGTCCGTACCGCCCGCCGTATTGTCCTGCGACGTCTGTGCCGTTTCGGCGGGCGGGGTCTCGGCAGACACGCCGCGTGTGCCTTCGGCCGTTTCCACGGGTTTGTCCTCGCTCGCAGAACCGGAGACCGAGGCCACGAGATTGCCGACCCAGCCGTTCACAGCATCGCGGTTGAACCAGTATGCTGCGCCCGCACCGCCAACAACCGCCAGCAACGCAACGGTGGCGGCGAGCGCCCCGAGATTGAGGCGGGACTTGCGCGGCTCGGTGCGGAACGAGCGTTGTGGAGCGCGTGTCGTATCAGCCGTCGAAATGGACGATGCCGCAGCCGACGACGATGCATCGCCAGCAACATTGGCCTGCGATGCCGCAGCCGCCGTCGCAACGGCGGCCGGCGTGGTGCCAAGCAGCGTGTCGAGATCGCTCCAGCTGCCGGCATGGGCAGATTTTTCGGGCTGGCTTTCAACGCTTTTAACGTCTGCGCCCTTGTCTTGCGGCCATTCCCAAGCAAGCAGATCAGGTTCCTGCGCGGCCGGCACCGACTTTTCCGCCGGTGTTTCAAGGGAAGGCTGTTCATGCCACTCCCACTGCGCATCGACATCGGGCAGGCGCGCATCGGCGACCGGCTCGGCCTCGGGGACCTGCGCGTCGTGCACCTCGTAGTCGTGATGCGGGGCGGGATCGAAAGCCTCGGCGGTCTCGACCGCCGCTGGCATCGCCGCCGACTGACGCTCGGCCTCAGGCTCCTGCCAGGACGGCACATAATCGTCCGCCGGCGTTGCTTCCACCTGCCACGACGGCTCCGAACGGGCCTCGACGATTTGCGGCTCCGGCTCCGTTTCGAGCGCGGGTTCGATATAAGCGACCGGTTCGTCTACCGGCGCGCCCTCGGTGAAGGCGTCCTCACGATGGTCTTCTACCGGCTCAGGCGCGGGTTCATCAGCCACTGGCTCATCGTGATAGGCCTCGGGCTGATAGGCATGCGTCTCGGCCTCGACCGGCTCTTCCGGCTCGGGCTCGGATACGTCAGCGACCGCTGGCGAAGCGTCATAACGCTCTTCCTCGACCGCTGCCTGTTCTTCGACAGCTTCGCTGGCAGGAACCGGATCCTCGACGACGGGCTCCGGCTCGACTGTTGCCGCCGGGGCAATTTCCTCGATGGGCTCCGGCGCGGCCTCCTCGACCGGCAGCGCTTCGGCATGGTCGATTTCCACGCTTTCGATCGCCGCTTCCAGCTTGTCCAGCTGGCGCTTCATGAGGTCATCGGAAGGGCGCGGGTTCATGGATTCAAGCTGACGGCGAACCGCGCCGCGCGCCTTGTCATAAACCTTCTGCCGCATCTCGGCATTGTTGTCCGAGAGGCCATCAACGGCCCTTCGAATGACTGCTACAAAATCCGCCATCAGAACTTTCCATCGTGTCCGCGCACTATCCCATTGGAATAGGTCGCGGAACTTGTTTTGATTTTGAGATTAATCCTCAAACGGGTCCGTCACAAGTATGGTGTCGTCACGTTCCGGGCTGGTCGAAAGCAGCGCGACCGGCGCGCCGATCAGCTCCTCGACCTGACGGACATACTTGATCGCCTGTGCCGGCAGGTCCGCCCAGCGGCGTGCGCCGACGGTCGATTCCTTCCAGCCTTCCAGTGTGATGTAGATGGGCTCGACACGAGCCTGCTGACCCTGGCTGGCTGGCAGGTAGTCGATCTCCTTGCCGTCGAGCCTGTAGCCGACGCAGATCTTCAGCTCGTCCAGACCATCGAGAACGTCGAGCTTGGTAAGCGCGATGCCGGTGATGCCGTTCGTCTTGACCGTCTGGCGCACGAGAACCGCATCGAACCAGCCGCAACGGCGCGGGCGACCGGTGTTGACGCCGACCTCGCGGCCGACCGTCGCCAGGTGCTTGCCGATCTCGTCTTCCAGCTCGCACGGGAAAGGACCTTCGCCGACGCGGGTCGTGTAGGCCTTGGTGATGCCCAATACATAGTTGATCGCCGTAGGACCAAGGCCCGAGCCGGCCGAAGCCTGCCCGGCCACCGTGTTGGACGAGGTCACGAACGGATAGGTGCCGTGGTCGTTGTCAAGCAGCGCGCCCTGCGCGCCCTCGAACAGGATGCGCGCGCCGGCCTTGCGCTGCTTGTCGAGTAGATCCCAGACGCGGTCGACATAGGGCAGGATGTGCGCGGCGACGGCGGACAGCTCCTCTTCGATCGACTCGACGGAGATTTCCGGAAGGTCCATGCCGCGGCGCAGCGCGTTGTGATGCGTGAGCAGACGCTCGATCTTCGGACGCAGCGTCTCCGGCTCGACAAGATCGATGACACGGATCGCGCGACGGCCGACCTTGTCTTCATAGGCCGGGCCGATGCCGCGGCGGGTGGTGCCGATCTTGGTGCCGCTGGCCGAAGCCGCGTCCTCGCGAAGCGCGTCGAGATCGCGGTGAAGCGACAGGATGAGCGGCGCGTTGTCGGCGATGCGCAGAACGTCCGGCGTGATGGCAACGCCCTGGGCCCGCAGCTTCTCGACTTCTGCGACGAAGTGGTGCGGATCGACGACGACGCCATTACCGATGACGCTGAGCTTGCCGCGCACGAGACCGGAGGGCAACAGGGCCAGCTTGTAGCTGATACCGTTGATGACAAGGGTATGGCCGGCATTGTGACCGCCCTGGTAGCGAACGATTACCTCGGCCCGTTCCGAGAGCCAGTCGACAATCTTGCCCTTGCCCTCGTCACCCCATTGCGAACCGACAACCACCACACTTGCCATTTCATCTTTCCCGTTTTCGCGCGAAAACGCATGGACACATGCGTGGACGCCAGACTTCAAACCCGCGCATCTATACTGTGTTGTCTTTGGGAATGCGACCCTGTTATGACGGCCGGCATCCGCTTTTTGAGTGACTTCCCGCGCTTTTTCGCCTTATCTGTGGCACCCGCCGGCGCCCCTTCGTGCGCCGTTCCTTCATCGAGACAATACAGCCGTGAACAGCAGAGCCTATTTCTACCTGTGCATCACCGCGCTTTTCTGGGGCGCGAACTCCGTGGCAGGCAAACTTGCCGTCGGCCATGTGAGCCCGATGGTTCTGACGACATACCGCTGGATCGTCGCGCTCCTCATCATCCTGGCGTTCCTGCTGCCGCAGGTGAAACGCGACTGGCCGATCATCCGCAGGCATTGGCTCCAGCTGCTGCTGTACGGCGCCGTCGGTTTTACGGCGTTCAACGCGCTGCTCTACACGGCCCTCGGCTATACCAGCGCCATCAATGCCGTCATCGAGCAGGCCGGCATTCCCATGTTGATCTTCGTCTTCAACTTCGTGCTGTTTCGCATACAGGCGTCTCTCGCACAGGTTTTGGGCTTTAGCGTGACGCTGATCGGGGTTCTCATCACCGCCTCGCACGGCGACTTCTCGGCGCTGGCGGAACTGGAATTCAATTTTGGCGATGCGCTGATGCTGCTTGCGGGCATCGTCTACGCCGCCTATACCGTTGCGCTACGCTGGAAACCGGACCTGCAGTGGCAGGGTCTTATCGCCGCTTCCGCATTCGGCGCCCTGCTCAGCGCCATCCCGCTGTTCTTCTGGGAGCTGTCGCGGGGTGCTGCGATCTTTCCGGATACCACCGGCTGGGCAGTGGTGCTCTATGCCGGAATCTTCCCATCCCTGCTTTCGCAGGTGCTCTACGTGCGCGGCGTCGAGATGATCGGCGCCAACCGTGCCGGACTGTTCATCAACGCAATTCCCATCTTCGGAACAATCCTTTCGGTGCTGCTGATCGGCGAGACGTTGCACCTCTTCCATGTCATCGCCCTGCTCTTCGTGCTGGGCGGCATAGCGATAGCCGAATGGGGCCGCCCCAAGGAAAAGACAGCCTGAGAAATGCACAAGGCCCGCAGGTAAAAAACTGCGGGCCTTGGCTTTCGTCTTGGGAGGACGATGGTCAGTCGACGTTGAAGACCAGCGGCTTGATCTGGCGGATTGCCGAATTGGCGCGCAGCTTGTTCAGCACGTCCTCAGACACGGCAGCATCGACATAGAGCAGCGCGATGGCGTCGCCGCCCTGCTTGTCACGGCCGAGCTGGAAGTTGGCGATGTTCACGCCGGCTTCGCCGAGCGTCGTGCCGATGAAGCCGATCATGCCGGGAACGTCGGTGTTGGTGATGTAGACCATGTGGTTGCCCACGTCGGCATCGAGATTGATGCCCTTGATCTGGATGAAGCGCGGCTTGCCGTCGGAGAAGACCGTGCCGGCGATGGAACGCGTCTGGTTCTCCGTCTTTACCGTGAGGCGGATATAGCCGTCGAAGACGCCCGACTTGTCGCGCTTGACCTCGGACAGGATGACACCCTTTTCCTTGATCATGACCGGGGCCGAGACCATGTTCACGTCGGAGACCTGGGAGCGAATGAGGCCGGCCAGCACCGCGCTGGTCAGCGCCTTGGTGTTCATCGACGCGGTTGCGCCGTCATAGAGGATCTCGATTTCCTTGATCGCGCTTTCCGTGACCTGGCCGACGAAGGCGCCGAGCACGTCCGCGAGACGGATGAAGGGCTTCAGGATCGGCGCTTCCTCGGCCGTGATCGACGGCATGTTGATGGCGTTGGAAACCGCACCCTTGACGAGGTAATCCGACATCTGCTCGGCAACCTGCAAGGCAACGTTTTCCTGTGCTTCCGTGGTCGACGCGCCGAGATGCGGCGTGCAGACGACATTCTCGAGACCGAAGAGCGGGCTTTCGGTTGCGGGCTCGACCTCGAACACGTCGAAGCCGGCGCCAGCGACATGGCCGGACTTGATGGCTTCGGCAAGGGCTGCTTCATCGACGAGACCGCCGCGGGCGCAGTTGATGATGCGCACGCCCTTCTTTGTCTTGGCCAGTGCTTCCTTGCCGAGGATGCCGCGGGTCTTGTCGGTCATCGGAACGTGCAGCGTGATGAAGTCGGCCCGGGCGAGCAGGTCGTCCAGTTCAACCTTCTCGACGCCCATTTCCACGGCGCGCTCGGCGGACAGGAAGGGATCGTAGGCGATGACATGCATGCCAAGGCCGATCGCCTTCTTGCAGACGATGCCGCCGATATTGCCGGCACCGATCACACCCAGAACCTTGCCGGTGATTTCGACGCCCATGAACTTCGACTTTTCCCACTTGCCGGCTTGCGTGGAGGTATCGGCGGCGGGCAACTGGCGGGCGACGGCGAACATCAGCGCGATGGCGTGCTCGGCGGTCGTGATCGAGTTGCCGAAAGGCGTATTCATCACGATGATACCGCGGCGCGAGGCGGCCGGGATATCGACATTGTCGACGCCGATGCCGGCGCGACCGATGACCTTGAGATTGGTCGCAGCGGCGATCAGCTTTTCCGTCGCCTTCGTGGCCGAGCGGATGGCGAGACCGTCATAGTTGCCGATGATTTCGGCAAGCTTTTCCTTATCCTTGCCGAGCTTCGGCTGGAAATCGACTTCGACGCCGCGATCGCGGAAGATCTGGACGGCGGTTTCCGACAGTTCGTCGGATACGAGTACGCGAGGTGCCATGAGAGGCCTCCTTCAATGAAACAGGGGAAATAAGATCAAAGGTGGCTTCGCCCAAGGGACGAAGCCGGTCGCGAGATCAGGCCGCAGCCTTGGAAAGCGTCACCTTCTGGGTCTCGAAAGCCCAGGTCAGCCAAGGCATCAACGCCTCGAGATCGGCGGTGTCGATGGTGGCACCAGCCCAGATGCGCAGGCCTGAAGGAGCATCGCGATAGGCGCCGATGTCATAGGCGATACCCTGCTTGTCGAGGAGAGAGACGAGGCCCTTGGCGAACGCCGCCTGCGCATCGGCGTCGAGCGCCAGCACATCCTTGTCGGCAATCGTCAGGCACACCGATGTGTTGGAGCGGGTCGCCGGGTCCTTGGCAAGGTTGGCGATCCAGTCGTTCTGTTCGACGAAATCGAAGATGACCTTGGCATTGGCATCGGCGCGGGCCATCAGGCCCTTGAGGCCGCCAACTTCCTTGGCCCACAGCAACGCATCGATGTAATCCTCGACGCAGAGCATGGACGGCGTGTTGATCGTCTCGCCCTGGAAGATGCCCTCGATGATCTTGCCGCCCTTGGTCATGCGGAAGATCTTCGGCATCGGCCATGCCGGCGTATAGCTTTCCAGACGCTCGACAGCGCGGGGCGACAGGATGATGACGCCATGTGCGCCCTCGCCGCCGAGAACCTTCTGCCAGGAGAAGGTGACGACATCCAGCTTGGCAAAGTCGAGGTTCTGAGCGAAAGCGGCCGAAGTCGCGTCGCAGATCGTCAGGCCCTTGCGGTCGGCCGGGATAAAGTCAGCGTTCGGCACACGCACGCCCGAGGTCGTACCGTTCCAGGTGAAGACCACGTCACGGTCGAAATCGATCGTGGAAAGGTCGGGGAGCAGGCCGTAATCGGCGGTAATTTTGCGCGTGTCGGGAAGCTTCAGCTCCTTCACGACATCCGACACCCAGCCCGAACCAAAGCTTTCCCATGCGACCATATCGACGCCGCGCGGGCCAAGCAGCGACCAGAGCGCCATTTCGACAGCGCCGGTGTCCGAGGCGGGCACGATGCCGATGCGGTAATCCGCAGGCACTTCCAAAACTTCACGGGTGAGATCGATGGCCTGCTTGAGCTTGGCTTTGCCGATCTTGGCGCGGTGCGAACGACCGAGCGGAGCATCGGAAAGCGCGTCGAGCGACCAGTTGGGGCGCTTCGAGCACGGGCCAGAAGAGAAATGGGTATTGTTCGGACGTACGTCCGGTGCGGTGACGGTCTTCGTCATGATCGCTATCCTTCCAGATAGATAGCTCCTCGTTGGGGAGGAGTGTCCCGCCGCCGTGAATATGGAAAACCACTATTTTCGTCAAGAGGTTTCTGTCGCTATCGAAAAATAATCCGGCGCAAACGAAGACGGCGCGCCGGTTGCCCGACACGCCGCGAGGAAGACTGGATTGAAAGGATTTACCAGGTGTTGACGCGAATACCGGCACGGATCTCGTGCTTCTGGAAACCATCGTCACGACCGTTGACGGCATCGACGGAGGTTCCGAGCCCACGCCCGCTGAAGGCCTTGCCGCCCGCCGTGTCGGAGAATCGATATCCGAAATCGAGCTTCACGCGCTCGGTCAGATCGACGGATGCGCCGGCCATCAGAGCGTAGGTGAAGCGCCAGCTGTCCTCGCCCTTGAGGCCGACGGCACCGTTGCTTGCGCCCGCGCAGCTGCCGGCGCCATCCAGGCAGACCGGAAGGACGCTGGTGTCGCTCCATTTCACGTAGGTCGCACCGGCACCGATGCCGACATAGGGCGTAATGCCTGCGACCGTGCCGAGATCGACATATCCGTTGGCCATGACGTTCACGGCGGAATAGTCGCCCTTGTAGTCGAAACGGCAGTTCGTGCCGCCGGGCGCGCCCGCAGCGCAGCCGCCGGAGAACGCCGAATCGCCGGACATGTCGCCGCTGAAGAAATCCGTCGTCAGGTCCGCACGGCTGAAATCGCTGAACTGGTAGCCCACGCCGACACCATAGGAGACCGGCTTGGAGAAGCGCGCACTGTCGAACGGTTGCGAGAACGTTCCTCCACCTGCCCGCTCCGCCGTGTAATCGGGCCTGTCGGTACTGCCCCAGCCGGAATAACCGAGGTCGCCGCGAATGTACCAGCCCTGCGCCAGCGTCGTCTGGGAGACGTCGATTTCCGGCGCGTTGATGATATCGAGGTCGCCGGCAAGGGCGCTCGTGGCAAGCAGGCCGGCGAAGGCCGCGATGACAGGCGATGCGATGCGACGGACCATGATCTCTATCCTTGCAGCCGAAAGCCGGCGATTGAGCCATCGGCGCAGGCCGAATCCGACACGCTACACCGTTGATTAACCATATTCGTTAACCGGTGAAAAAACGGTTAAGCGTCGCCTCGACGCAAAAAGGCCGCCCTTTCGGACGGCCTTCGAATTTCAAATTGCGGAAATGGATTACTTGTAGACGGGCTGCTCGATCGGGATATCGGCCGGCGGAATGTAAGTCGCCGTTTCGCAGCCGTTGAAGGAGTAACGCAGACCGGCCCGCGCTTCGTGGCTGTAGAAACCCTTGTCGTAACCCGGGCCGCCATTTGCAACGTATCCGAACATGTCACCCTTGGTGACGTGGCGGAAGCGATAGCCAACATCAGCCTTCAGGTTGCAGGTCAGGTCGATCGCCGTACCGGCCATCAGGGCATAGGTGAAGCGCCAGCTCTTCTTGCCACCGTGTTCGGTGGTGTCACAGCCCGGACCAGGACCGTCGCAGATGGTGTTCCGCAGCTTGTTCCACTTGACATAGGAGCCACCGATACCGCCACCAACATAAGGCGTGAAGACACCGTACTTGCCGATATCGACATAGGCGTTGGCGAGGAGCGTCAGTGCCGTCAGCGAGCTCTCATCGCTCGACGTGCAGGGGAAGCCACCGCAGTCCCCGCTGGTGCTGCCGCGGAACTTCGACTTGAACATATAGTCAAGCGTCAAGTCCGTACGGAAGTGGTCGGTGATCTGGTAACCGACACCACCGCCGATGATGAAGCCGCTTTTCAGCTTGGCGGTGTCGAAATCACGATCAAGGCCGTTGGAGCCCTGGAAGTAGTGCGCACCGCGCAGCTTGTTGTAGGACCAGCCCGCGTCGCCGCGCAGATACCAGCCACCCGTCTCGACGATGGCGGTTTCCTGGACCGGTGCCTCGATAACCTGCGGCTGATAGATATCGGCCGCATAGGCCGACGTGCCTGTCAGCAGCACGGCCGCGACGCCACTCAAAACTTTCCTCATCGCCTGACTCCAATAGGCTTGCGCTTGGCACGCCCGGCACCCCGGTCCCCAAGCCCTTCGATCAGGCATGGATAATGAAGAAGAAAGGTTAAGGGGCGATTAACTACAAAGATTTACCCTGTTCATTAAATTTGGTTTACCAATTCGGTAAAATTTTAAATAAAATCGCGGAATCGACTTCAAGACAAAAGAAAAGGCCGAAGCATTGGCTCCGGCCTTCTAGAACACTTGTAAGAGGAATGTCTCAGGCTGCGTTGCGTACGGCGCCGATCACGCTGACGAGTTCGTCCACGATGCGCTCGACCTGGGCGCGATCGTCGCCTTCGGCCATGACACGGATGAGCGGTTCGGTGCCGGACGGACGGATGAGCAGGCGGCCGTTCTTGGCGAGTTCACTCTCCGCATCGGCAATGGCCTGCAATACGGCGGCATCTTCGAGCGGCGCGCCGGCCTTTACCCGGACGTTCTTCAGCACTTGCGGAACCGGCTCGAAGCGGTTGCACACTTCGCTGACCGTCTTGCCGCTGCGCTTGACGCAGGCCAGGATTTGCAGGGCGGCGACGAGGCCGTCCCCCGTCGTGCCGAAATCGGAGAGCACGATGTGGCCCGATTGCTCGCCGCCGACATTGTAGTCGTTCTGGCGCATATGCTCGACGACGTAGCGGTCGCCGACCTTTGTGCGCTCAAGGCCGAGGCCCCTGCCCTTGAGGAAGCGCTCGAGGCCGAGATTGGACATGACGGTGGCGACGATGCCGTTGCCACGCAGCATGCCGTCTGCCGCCCAGCTTTCGGCGATCACGGCCATCAGCTGGTCGCCATCGATGATCTTGCCGTTCTCGTCGACGATCTGCACGCGGTCGGCGTCGCCATCAAGCGCGATGCCGATGTCGGCGCGCACTTCATGCACCTTGCGCTGGAGGGTTTCGGGATGGGTCGAGCCGCATTCGAGATTGATGTTGCGTCCATCGGGTTCCGCACCAATCGTCACCACGTCGGCGCCGAGTTCCCAGAGCGCGAGCGGTGCGACCTTGTAGGCGGCACCGTTCGCACAGTCGACGGCGATCCGCAGGCCCTGCAGCGTGACATCGCGCGGCAGCGTGCGCTTGGCCTGCTCGATATAGCGATAAATGTCGCCCTCGACGCGCTTGGCCCGGCCGATATCGGCAGGCTTTGCCAGCTGCGTGGAGAGATCGCTGTCGAGCAGTTCCTCGATCTGCATCTCGATGGCGTCTGAAAGCTTGTAGCCGTCAGGGCCGAACAGCTTGATGCCATTGTCCTGATAGGGATTGTGCGAAGCCGAGATCATGACACCGATATCCGCGCGTAGCGAACGGGTCAGCATGGCGACGGCCGGTGTGGGGATCGGGCCGAGCAGGAAGACATCGAGGCCGGCGGCGGTGAAGCCCGCCACCATGGCATTTTCCAGCATATAGCCGGAAAGACGCGTATCCTTGCCGATCACCACCCGGTGGCGATGATCGCCGTTCCGGAAAATCGTGCCCACGGCAATGCCAACCCGCATGGCGAGATCCGGCGTCATCGGGAAGATGTTGGACTGCCCCCGGATACCATCCGTGCCGAAATAACGACGTTTCATGTTCGCTCCTGAAAAAGATCGCAGGCCGGTGCGGCGCTCTCCATCCGCAACATGCTCAACCTGCAGCTGTCGCCATGCCATATATCAAGGCGGGCAAGACGGAAACCGTTCAGGCGCGCAACATCACTTTATCCTTAAATGCGCGCGGCCTTCGCGCTTCTTTGCCACAAATGCGGGCAAAGCACATCCACCTGTGCATCAGAATTCATTACAGCCCGTTACCAAAAGAAAACGGCCGGGAACTGCTTCCCGGCCGTGTGGCATGCATTATCAAGACGAGCAGTGTTACTGCGGCTGCGGTTCCAGGCCGCCTTCCGGCTCGCCACCCTTCTTGTGGCCCGCCTTCGGTACGGCAGAGCCGCGGCTGGGCGGAGTGTCGTCGCCAAGGTCGCGGGCCGGCTTTTCGCCACGGATCAGCGCCTTGATCTCCTCGCCCGTCAGCGTCTCATATTCGAGCAAGCCTTCGGCGAGCGCCACGAATTCGTGGTGCTGCTCGGTGATGATGCGCTTGGCTTCGGTATAGGCCTCGTCGATCAGGCGACGTACTTCGTTGTCGATCTTCTGCGCGGTGGCTTCCGACACGTTCTTCTGCTGCGACACCGAATGGCCGAGGAAGACCTCCTGCTGGTTTTCGCCGTAAGCGACAAGACCGAGCTGATCGGAGAAGCCCCACTGGGTGACCATCGCACGCGCAAGCTTGGTGGCCTGCTCGATATCGGAGGAGGCGCCGGAGGTGATGTTGTCCTTACCGAAGGTCACTTCCTCGGCAACACGGCCGCCCATCATGATGGCGAGGCGAGAGACCATCCACTTGTAGCTCATCGAGTAGCGATCGCCCTCGGGAAGCTGCATGACCATGCCGAGCGCACGGCCGCGCGGAATGATCGTCGCCTTGTGCAGCGGATCTGCAAGCGGAACCTTGAGCGCGACGATGGCGTGGCCGGCCTCGTGATAGGCGGTCAGCTTCTTCTCCGCCTCAGTCATGGCGGAGGAGCGGCGCTCGGCGCCCATCATGATCTTATCCTTGGCGTCCTCGAACTCCTGCATGGTGACGAGGCGCTTGTTGCGACGCGCGGCCATGAGAGCGGCCTCGTTGACCAGGTTCATCAGGTCGGCACCGGAGAAACCCGGCGTACCACGGGCAAGAACCTTGAGATCCACATTCGGCGCCAGCGGCACGTTGCGGACATGGACCTTGAGGATGCGCTCGCGGCCGACGATATCCGGGTTCGGCACGACGACCTGACGGTCGAAACGGCCGGGACGCAGAAGCGCGGGGTCGAGAACATCCGGACGGTTGGTTGCGGCGATCAGGATGATGCCTTCATTGGCTTCGAAGCCGTCCATCTCGACGAGGAGTTGGTTTAGCGTCTGCTCGCGCTCGTCATTGCCGCCGCCGAGACCAGCGCCGCGGTGACGACCGACGGCATCGATTTCGTCGATGAAGATGATGCACGGCGCATTCTTCTTGGCCTGCTCGAACATGTCGCGCACACGGCTGGCACCGACACCGACGAACATTTCGACAAAGTCGGAACCGGAGATGGTGAAGAAGGGCACGTTGGCTTCACCCGCGACGGAGCGCGCAAGCAGCGTCTTACCGGTACCGGGGGGGCCGACAAGCAGCACGCCGCGCGGAATACGACCGCCGAGGCGCTGGAACTTCTGCGGGTCGCGCAGGAATTCAACAATTTCCTCAAGGTCCTGCTTGGCTTCATCGACACCTGCGACATCCGCAAAAGTGACGCGGCCATGCGCTTCCGTCAGAAGCTTGGCCTTCGATTTGCCGAAACCCATCGCGCCACGCGAGCCACCCTGCATCTGGCGCATGAAGAAGAGCCAGACGCCGAGAATGAGCAGCATGGGCAGCAGTGTGCCGATATAGCTGAGGAAGCCCGACGAGCCATCCGTTTCAGGCCGCGCGCTGACCACGACGTTCTTCGCTTCCAGGCGCTGCACCAGCGAATTGTCGCCGTTTGGCGCATAGGTCTGGAAGGTAGCCCCCGTCTCGACATAGCTGCCGACGATCTTTTCGCCGGTGATGACGACTTCCTTCACCCGGCTCGCATCGACCTCCTTGAGGAACTGCGAATAGGGAATGTCGCGCGAACCGGTCTGGGTCGGGCTCGTCTGGAACATGCTGAACAACGCGATCAGCAGGAGGGCGATGATCGCCCAGAGGGCGAAGTTTCGGAAATTGGGATTCATCGAACGGTCCGGGCACTTTCCCGGCCGGGCTGTCCCGGCCGCTTCTCTGGTCTCTAACATAGGGTCGCCACGCCGCCTTGCCAAGGCAAAGAGCACGGCAAGCGGGCATTTCTCAAACTATCGTCAACAGGCACGCGACAGCGGCTGTTCTGCCTCCCGCCCGCATCGCTGCATTCTAGCACAACGCCCAAGGCGCGGCCTTCATTCGTTTGGCGGAGAGAGAAACGGCAGCCGGCCGCACAGCACTGCCAGCGCCTGCGCCAGCGGCAGGTCGAAACGCGGCAGAAAATGAGTGTAAGGCGCAATCAACCGCTCCGAAAGCACGGCGCCGTCAGGCACGCGACCGCCACGCTCGAAAATGAGGCGCGGCGCCGCACTTGCAGCCCGCAAAGCAGGTCCACGCAGCCCCTTCCCACCGACCTCATCGGAGGCCGTCACGATAATTGCGCGGCCCCCACGGTTGGCAAGCCGGTAACGGCCGTCCCACAGCGCCACGCCCTCCGGCGGCACAGTCACCGCCGCGATGTCACGGCATTCGCGATAGAGATAAAGCCCATCGCGCCGCCGATCAAACACCACGCGACCCGCGGTCAGCCGCGACAGCGTGTCGCTGGCAAGGAAAGCGCGAAGCCGCCCGGCAGCCCGCGCTTCGATGACGTGAGGACGTCCGCCCGCCGTTGCGGCCAGCAACAGAAGCGCCCGCCACGCGGCCGGATCGCCCAGTGCCGCGTGGACGCCATTCGGCGACAGCAAGAAGGCCTCACTTGCTGCCTGCACACGGTCGCGCAGGAAATACGCCCCGCGCAGGGAAAGGGAAAACCGCTGGTTTGGCTCGACAGCGGAAACCCTGGGGTCATCGCCAGACCGCACCCGCACCCGCTCGAATTTCGGATTGCTGTTGCTGGGATCGTCGATCCAGCCCTGTCCTCGCTCTTGAAGAAACGATCGGATTTCGGCGCGGCCGAGGCCGAGGAATGGCCGAAGCAACCAGATGGCGCTTTCCAGCAGCACGGCGTCCGCCATGCCGGAAAGTCCAACCCCTTCCTGCGACCGTGTGGCGCGCATGGTCACGGTCTCGTGCTGATCGTCCAGGGTATGAGCGGAGAGGATGGCATCGGCGCCCGCTTCGCCTGCGGCATCCACGAGCAATGCATAGCGCTTCGCGCGGGCGGCAGCCTGCAAGCCGGCCTGCGGCTTCAGGCCGCTCCAGCGACGCGTGAGATGATGTACGCCATGATGCGCGCAGACGGTTGCGACCCATTGCGCCTCTTCGGCTGAGCCGGCACGCAAATCATGGTCGACGGTGCAGGCGCAAAGCCGGATGCCGGGATAATGCCCGCTTGCGCAAAGTTCCGCGAGCGAGAGGAGAAGCCCCATTGAATCGCTGCCGCCGGAAACCGCGACCAGAAGCGTTACGGGACGCTTGAAACTTTTGAAAAGGCGGTCGGCTGCCTCGATGACGGTATCGTCCGCCCGGGTCACGACCACTCTATGCCCCGCAATCAGCAGGACAGTCGGCTCTGTTCGGAAGAGACCTTGCTTTTGACGGCCTTGGACGCGTCCGGATAGCGCTTGTTTACCTCGCGCAGCGTGGCGCAGGCAGTTTCACGGTTGTCGAGCGCAGCAAGCGACATGCCAAGCTTCAAGAGCATCTCGGGCGCCTTCTTGGACTTGCCGAAGGTCTGATGCGCGTTGAGGAAGGTCTTGGCCGCGTCGTTGAAATTGCCCTGCGAGTACTGCGCCTCGCCCAGCCAGAAATTGGCGTCGGCGGCCTTCTCCGTGTTGGGATAGATGTCGAGATAATCGCGGAACTCGCGCTCGGCGAGCTGGTAATCGCCGGAAAGCACATGCCCGTAGGCGACCTTGTAGAGATCGTCGGGATTGTCGAGCGAAGCCGTCGAGGACTGCGTCGCCTGCGACTGGCCGCTATCGACGCCCGGCAGCGAATTGTCGTTGCCGATCGAAGCGCTCTGGTTGTTGAGATCGGGATTGGTGTCCGCGCCGATCGGATTGCCGTTCTCGTCGAACTTGATGGAGCCGAGCTCCTGCGGCATCGCACCGCCACCGGTATTGGCACGGGTGTTCGCACCGGCGGTATCATCCGCCGGCACGTTGTTCGTTGCAATCTGGCTGTCGGCCGTTCCGCCATTGACCGGCTTGTCGAGCGAGCCGCTCTTTCCGCTGGCGCCAGATTTTCCGCCTTCCAGTTCCTGGAAACGGTATTCGTTGTCTTCCTGCGCCTTGCGGATCTGTTCCTGCATCTGGAGAAGCTGGTAGCTCATCTCCTCGATGCGACCGTTGAGCGTGCGGATCTGCTCTTCAAGCTGGCCGACCCTGGGGTCCATGGCCTGTGCAAGAATGACATTGCCCTTCTCTACCCGCTCGGCCTTGGCCGTAAAGAGACCGCCTGCCAGCGTGGAGAGCGGCGATGCGCTGATCGGCCCGACAGTGCCCACAACCGCTGCCAGACTGAGAACGCCTGCCGCGACAAGTTTCTTCATCTATCGTCGTCCTGTTGATCGAAAAATGCGCCGAAGCACAGGCGCAAGAGTTTTCCAAATGCTCTTAAAAAGCAACGGAGTTCGGCCAAAGTGTGTTGAAAAAAGAAAGGCGGCCTTGCGGCCGCCTCTCCGTTTCTTCCCCTTGGCGGGGAATTACATGCCTGCGCCACCCAGAACTGTGACGGCACGGCGGTTCTGCGACCAGCAGGAAATGTCGTCGCAAACGGCGACCGGCTTTTCCTTGCCGTAGGAGATCGTCTTGATGCGGTTGGCCGGGATACCACGCGAAGCAAGGTACTGGCGGGTCGCGGCCGCACGGCGTGCACCGAGCGCAAGGTTGTATTCACGCGTGCCGCGTTCGTCGGCATGGCCTTCGACCGTGATGGCGTAGTTCGGGTAGCGCTGAAGCCACTGGGCCTGGCGATCGAGTGTCGCAGCGGCATCGGCGCGAACCGACGAGGAGTCGGTGTCGAAGAAGATGCGGTCGCCGACATTAACCGTGAAGTCCTGCTGCGAGCCGGGCGTGGCCGAGCCGCCGGCCCCGCCGTTCAGGCCGAGATCGCCGGCGCTGTTGGGCAGGTTCTTCTTGGAAGCGCAGCCCGCGAGAGCCAGCGTCATGAACAGGGCGATCACGGCCGGGTTACGGGCGATGGTCTGCATACGGCCAGTGGCCGGGGTATCAATGCGGCTCATGAGCCGGTCTCCTTGCATCAGGTCTAGCGTCAAGTTCGTTGAAGCATCGGTTTCAATCAGGGTTGCCAGACTGTAACCGCGAGCGGTTAATCCGCATTCAACGATTATGGTTAATGATTGCTTGCAAGACCGTCCCCGGCCCCTCGCATTCCAGTGGATACGGGCCCGCCGTATCTCGCCTCATCCCTGCCTTGCAGGACTTTGCGGCAAGAACGCGGCAGGCCCGTCCCATAAACGTCACTATTCCAGAAGCGGCGACCATGCCGGGTCGGACGCAAAGCCCTTCGTCTGGACCAGCTGTTCGTTATAACCCGACAGGTCGATCGAGTAGATCTGCGGACCGCCGGCGCCGGCTGCCTGACGGAAGAACATCAGCACGCGGCCGTTCGGCGCCCAGGTCGGACCTTCGTTATGGAAACCCGTCGTCAGGATACGCTCGCCCGACCCATCCGGCTTCATCACGCCGATCGAGAACTTGCCGCCCGATTGCTTGGTGAAGGCGATCAGATCGCCGCGTGGAGACCAGACCGGCGTGGAATAGGAACCGTCGCCGAAGGATACACGACGCTGGTTCGATCCGTCAGCCCCCATGACATAAAGCTGCGGCCTGCCGCCCCGGTCGCTTTCGAACACGACCTGCGCGCCATCGGGCGAATAGGATGGCGAGGTATCGATCGCCGCCGTCGAGGTCAGGCGTGTCGTGGTCCGCGACCGCAGATCCATCGTGTAGATGTTCGAGTTGCCTTCCTGCTGCAGGCTCATGATGACCTTCTGTCCATCCGGCGAGAAGCGCGGCGAGAAGGTCATGCCGGGGAAGTTGCCAACCACTTCACGCTGCCCCGTCTCCAATTGGAGCAGGTAGACGCGCGGCTGGTTGCCCTCGAAGGACATGTAGGTGATCTCCTGACGGTTCGGCGAGAAGCGCGGCGTCAGCACGATGTCGTTGCCATTGGTCAGCGCGCGGGCGTTGAAGCCGTCCTGATCCATGATGGCGAGCTGGCGCTTGCGGGCCGTCTTCGGGCCGCTTTCGGCGACATAGACGATACGGGTGTCGAAGTAGCCCTTTTCGCCGGTCAGGTTCTCATAGATCGCGTCGGCGATGATATGAGCCACACGGCGCCAGTTTTCCGGCTGGGTGAAGAACTGCTGGCCCGTGAGCTGCTGTCCGCCGAAGGTGTCCCAAAGGCGGAACTCGGCACGCAGACGGCCGTCACCTTCCTGCGTCACGCGGCCCGTCACAAGCGCCTGCGCATTGATGACCTTCCAGTCTTCAAAGCGCGGCGGCTGGTCGGGATTGGAAATCTTCTCGATGAAGGCCTGCTTGTTGACAGGCGCGAAAAGGCCGGAACGCTTCAGGTCCGCCGCGATCACGTCAGTGATACGCTGGCCGAGATCACCACTTGCGATGAAGTCGGTCACGGCGATCGGCAGGGGCTCAACATTGCCCTTGTTGATGTTGATTTCAACTCTCGCCGATGCGATCGGCATGGACGCCGCAAGCCCGGTCAGCACGACCAGAAGTCGAATGAGGTTACGTCTCAGCATGTATCTAGGCCTTCCCTAGTTCTTACATCATCTGGCTGGGGTCGAAGTTCACGACGACTTCGCTCCAGGCATCATATTTTTCCGGCGGCAGTCCCTTGAACGGCCGCGATTTCATGATGGCGCGGCGCGCGCCACCGGCAAGGGCGCGGCGCGCAGAGTCCGTGCCGCCGGTCGCGACGACTTCGGGTTCGCCGATAATGTCGCCGTTCTGATCGAGCTGCATCGTCACCTTGATGCGCACATCCTCGGCGCCCGACATCCCGGGCGTGATCGACCAATTGTTCTGGATCTGGCCGCGCAGGGCATCCATCTCGCTCATGGACAGCTTGGTGCCGCTGGTGGTCTTCTTGCCACCCAGCGCCGCCTGCTCCTGGGAACGCTTGGCGCCACCACCGGCTGCCTTTTCCTTGTTGAGAAGCGCCGCGATCTCGTCGGAGTTGAAGTCGCTGTCGTTTTGCGACGTCGCCTTCTCCTGCTTCTTCTTCTCGTCCTTCTTGCGGTCCGGCGTCTTGGCGGTCTCGGCCTTTGCCGTCTCCGTCTTCTTCTCGGCGGGCTTTTCGGCCGGCTCGGCCTTCTTCGTCTCGACCTTCGGCTTCATCTCAGGAAGCGGGATCTTGTCCGGCAGCGCCTCGGCTTCCGGGTCGGCGGCGGGCTTCTCCTCGGAGGGTGTCGCTTCCGGCTTCGGGTCGGGCTTGACCTCTTGCTTGGGCTCGGCAATGGCCGCGACCTCGGTCGAGGGCTCGCTGGCCTTCTGCTCGTCCTGCACCTGTTCGACGGGCTTGGAATCGGGCGTCTGAACGACCTTCTCCGCCTTTTCCGGTGCCGCCGCGGTCTCGATATCACGCGGCTTTTCACCCGGCGTCGGCAGGTTCTTCAGGTCGACCTCGTTGTCGCCAACATTTTCCGCGTTTTCGACCGGCGTTTCCTTCTTCGTCGGAACCGGCGCGGCCTTTTCCTTCATTTCGGCTTTCTTGTCGCCCTGCTGGATCTGCGTCAGCTCCTCGATCGACACGATGTCGACCGGCATCGCTTCGACGTTAGCCACGTCGAAGCTTTCGGGAGAGCCGAGCGATACCAGCGCCCAGGTCAGAACCAGGGAGTGGAGCACGGCGGATGTGGCAAGGCTGCCCTTCATGGCGTGCTGTTACCTGTCCGGTTTCTGCTCGGTGACGAGGCCGATATTGGTGAAACCACCAGCCTGGATGCGCGACATGACATCGGCGACCACGCCATAGGGCGCATTGCCGTCGCCGCGCACGAAGACGCGCTCGGTGTAACCCGTCGTCGCGACGGCCTGCAGCTTGGCGGCGATCTCGTCGATCGGGATTGCCGTTTCCTGCAGGTAGACCTGCCCGTCCGACTTGACCGAAACGGTGATCGGCTGCGTATCGGCATTGAGGGCCGCGGCCTGCGTCTTCGGCAGGTCGATCGGCACGCCGACCGTCATGAGCGGCGCAGCGACCATGAAGATGATGAGCAGAACGAGCATGACGTCCACGAACGGCGTCACGTTGATTTCGCTCATCGGGGCCCGCTTGCCACCGCCGCGACGGCGGCGACCGCCGCCCGAATTCTTTGCACCGACTGACATGCCCATGGCGTTGTCTCCGTTTCAGTCTGCCGTTACTGCGCTGCGGCGCGCGGCTGCAGCTTTTCGTCGATCTGGCGCGAGAGGATGGCCGAGAACTCGTCGGCGAAACCTTCCATGCGCGAGGTCAGCTTGCCTGCATCTGCGGAGAACTTGTTGTAGGCGATAACCGCCGGAATTGCGGCGAGAAGGCCAATTGCCGTCGCTAGAAGCGCTTCCGCGATACCGGGCGCCACAACAGCAAGGCTCGTCTGCTTGGAGCCTGCAATGGCCTGGAACGACGTCATGATACCGACGACCGTACCGAAAAGCCCGACGAACGGGGCTGCCGAGCCGATGGTGGCAAGCGAGCCGAGGCGCGCTTCCAGCGTTTCGGATTCGCGCGACAGCGTCACGTCCATCGCCCTGTCGATACGCATCTGAAGGCCGATTGGCGAGCGCGCACCCCGTTCGAAACTCTTCTTCCATTCGCGCATCGCCGCCACGAAGATGGCGCTCATGCCCGACGTCTGACGGTCGGACAGCGTGCGATAGAGCTCCTCGAGTGATTGCCCGGACCAGAAGACCTGCTCGAAATTATCGAGCTGACGACGGGCGCGCCCATATGTCACCGTTTTGTCGACGACGATCGCCCATGTCCAGACGGACGCGGCGATCAGGCCGAGCATGACGAGCTTTACGACGAAACCGGCCTGCATGAAGAGACCCCAGAGGGTCACACTGTGCGCGGCATCCAAACCCACTTGTTCCATAGACCTATGTCCCCGAATCCAAATACCCGGCACGGGCACATCGCAGCCCGACCGGGTAACATTCCGCCGTCGCGACCGCCTGGGAGTTGGGGCCGCTAGGGCATTCACAAACGCACGTCGCAGCCAGGATCTCGATCCGCACCCGCTTCGCAGCCCGTCAAGAATGTCCGGTTGATGCTGCCGGCCGCCATGCCGGTCAAACGCTTACAACCTGCCTTCTTCACGGCAAATTTGGTTAAAGGATGACGTGCAGTGCACAAAATCCTCACCAACCGAGTAAGACATCATTATGGTTAAGGGAGCGTTACCGCTAAACGACACTGGTCAATTCTTGCGCTCTGGTAAGAAAACGGGTGGCGAGTGCCTCCGGCAGGCGACGCGGCCTGCCCTGCGCATTGATGACGGCGATGATGACGCGCGCGGCAATCAGTAGCTGTTCGCCGCGGCGGATTTCCTGGTTCAGGATCATCTTGGCGCCGCCGGCCTTTTCGGTGGAGGTGAGGATCGTCAGGATATCGTCCATGCGCGCCGGCGCCTTGAAATCGATCTCCATGCGGTGCACCACGAAGACGAGCCCCTCACGGTCTTCCTCCAGCACGAGGCTACCCTGCTCGACCCCGAGCAGGCGAAGATAGTCCGTGCGTCCGCGCTCCAAGAAATGCAGGTAGCGCGCGTGATAGACCACGCCGGAAAAATCCGTGTCTTCGTAATAGACCCGCTGCACGAGCCTATGGCCCGCTTCGGTCAGTTCACCCGAGAGATGGTGAGGCATATCTGTCAAGCTTCAGTCTCCGTTTCGGCCTGCCGCGACACCCCTTCCCGAATGACGACATGTTGAACGGCGGCCGGCAGACGGTCTATGTGATCGGCAATGAACTGCGGCTTCAGCCGGTCACCTACCAGTGCCGAAGGCGTGGCGCGCAACCAGCGGAATTCCACTTCGAGACCATCGACGATGCGGTGCACAATGTCGGTCTCGTGGAAGGGAAAGTCCTCGTCCATGGACAGCAGATAATAGAAACCGAGTTCGTGCGCGGCATAACCTTGATAAGCGAAGAAGCTTTCAACCGTCCA
The DNA here is from genome assembly GCF_022601905.1 of Shinella sedimenti. Taxonomy (NCBI): domain Bacteria; kingdom Pseudomonadati; phylum Pseudomonadota; class Alphaproteobacteria; order Hyphomicrobiales; family Rhizobiaceae; genus Shinella; species Shinella sedimenti. The sequence continues at coordinate 277,995 of NZ_JAKVIN010000006.1, read as the reverse complement.
TAGCAGGCGCTCGATGCGCACGTCGCGATGGAGTTCTTCGCGCATTTCCCGCAGGATCGTCTCCTGCGAGCTTTCGCCGATCTCGGCGCGCCCTCCGGGCAGCGCCCAGTAATCGTCCTTCACCGCGCGCTGCGCGAGAAGATAACCGTCACGGAAGATCAGGCCCGCCACGCGAAAGCTGAAAAGCTGGGGTTTGCGGTCGATGCGGATCATGTGGCGATCCGGCTCACTCATCCTCGAGCCCCAGCCGGAACTGCGTGGCTTCCAGCTCCTTGGGCGGCGTGAGGCCCATATGCTTCCAGGCATTTGCGGTCAGAACGCGACCGCGCGGCGTGCGCTGAATGAAGCCCTGCTGGATCATGTAGGGCTCGATGATATCCTCGATGGCGTCACGTGGCTCGGAAAGCCCCGCAGCGATCGTCTCGATCCCGACAGGCCCGCCGCCGAAATTATGCGCGATCATCGACAGATAGCGCCGGTCGAGCTGGTCGAGGCCCATATTGTCGACCAGAAGCCGCGTCAGCGCCTCGTCGGCGATTGTTTTTGTGACGGCTTCCGCCCGTGCCACCTCGGCGAAATCGCGCACCCGGCGTAGAAGCCGGCCAGCGATGCGCGGGGTGCCCCGGGCGCGGCGCGCAATCTCGCGCGCGCCCTCGTCCGTCATGCCGAGCCCCATCAGCCGGGCGCCGCGTCGGACGATCGATTCCAGTTCCTCGACGGTGTAGAAATTCAACCGTACCGGGATGCCGAAACGGTCGCGCAGCGGCGTCGTCAAAAGCCCGAGACGCGTGGTGGCAGCGACTAGTGTGAATTTAGAAAGATCGATTTTCACCGAGCGCGCGGCGGGGCCTTCGCCGATGATGAGGTCGAGCTGAAAATCCTCCATGGCCGGATAGAGGATCTCCTCGACGGCCGGATTGAGGCGGTGGATTTCGTCGATGAAGAGCACGTCGCGCTCCTCGAGATTGGTGAGCAGCGCCGCAAGGTCGCCGGCCTTGGCAATGACCGGGCCGGAGGTCGATCGGAAATTGACGCCGAGTTCCTTCGCCATGATCTGGGCGAGCGTGGTCTTGCCAAGACCGGGCGGGCCGACGAACAGCACATGATCGAGCGCTTCGCCGCGATTCTTCGCCGCCTCGATGAAGATCTTGAGGTTGGCGCGCGCCTCCGCCTGGCCGGTGAAGTCGTCCAGCGTTTGCGGCCTCAGGGCCGTGTCGATGTCCTCGCCGCGCTTGTCCGGCGAAAGCAGTCTGTTTTCGTCGCTCATCGCGCCCTAATCCCATTGTCCACGGCGGAAGGCAACCGCGTCACCGCGACAATTCCTTGAGACCGAGACGGATGAGCTTGGCACTGTCAGCGCCCTCCCCGCCATTCTTCAGCGCGGCTGCGATGGCATTGGCGGCCTGGTCGCGCGAGTAGCCGAGATTGGTGAGCGCCGAAACGGCATCGGAAACGGGTGCGGAGGCAACGCCTTCGCCGAGTTCCTGCTTGAGGCCGATGGAAGCGCCGGCCTCGCCGGAGAAAGCCGGGGCCTTGTTGCGCAGTTCCGTCATGATGCGCACGGCGACCTTCGGCCCGACACCCGGCGCCCGCGACACCGCTGTCTTGTCCTGCAGCGCGATAGCATTGGCCAGCTCACCCGGCGTGAGCGTCGAGAGCACGGCGAGCGCGACCTTGGAGCCGACACCCTGCACGCTCTGCAACAGGCGGAACCATTCCCGTTCCAGCGCCGTCAGGAAGCCGAACAGCCGGAACTGGTCCTCGCGCACATAGGTTTCGATGAACAACACGGCCGCCTCGCCGGCGGAGCCGAGCTTGCCGAGCGTGCGGGCCGAACAATGGGCGACATAGCCGACCCCGTGCACGTCGAGGACCACATGATCCTCGCCGATCTCGTCGATAGTGCCTTTGAGTTTGCCGATCATGGAAGGATCCGTCAGGGATGAGTTTCGGGAGAGATGATGTCGAGCGCAGGGAAATAGCCACGGTAACGGGCGGCATCGCGTGTAAGAAGCCGATGGGCCCGAACCGCGGCATGGGCCCCGATCAGAAAGTCCGGTAGCGTGCGCTCGCGCAGTCCGCCGGCGCGGCGATACCGCTGATGCGCCAGTCCCGCCTGGTAGGCGGCGGAAAACGGCAGGGCCTCGCGAACCGGGTTGAGCCGTGAAAGCGTTTGCGCGAGGGTATCCTCGCTCGCCATCAACCCGGCAAGCTCCGCCCAGACGATGGGAGAGAGGACGAACTGAACATCCGGCTTGAGCGCGAGAATGGTGCGCGACGACCAGTCCTTGAACGGCGTTTCGAGCCCAAAGACATCGATGATGATGTTCGTATCAATCAGAACCGAGGTCATCGCGGGGTCCACGGAGCCATTCCATATATTCGTCGGTCGTCATGCCGCCGGTGTCGAAGATACCGCTTCGACTCTTCAGCCAGGCCTCGAAATCGTCCGGCTCCGCACTCTTGCCACCAGCGACGACGATCAGCCTCGCGCCCTTGTCGTCCGCAACGAAATCCACCTCCGAGCCAGGGCCGATATTCAATCGGTCGCGTATCTCCTTGGGGATGGTCACCTGACCTTTTTCTGTCACGCGCATAGTAATACCTCTGAGGTATTACCTATCCGCCACACCGGAACAAGTCAAGAACAAATCAGCCGACAAGCTTGGCGAGACGGCCAGACAGGCCCTGGCGATTGTGGGCATGGCAGATGGCGATGGCCAGCGCGTCAGCGGCATCATTGCCCACGAAGGTCGCCTTGGGCATGAGGACCTTCAGCATCATGTGGATCTGCTGCTTTTCGCCATGACCGACGCCTATCACCGCCTTCTTGACGGCATTGGGCGCATATTCGGCGACGCGCAGGCCGGCACGGGCCGGCACCAGCATGGCGATACCGCGCGCCTGGCCAAGTTTCAGCGTTGCCACTGCATCCTTGTTGACGAAGGTCTGCTCGACGGCGGCTTCGTGCGGCTGGTGGCTGTGTATGATTTCGGCAAGGCCGTCATGCAGCTGGCATAGGCGCGAGGCAAGGTCCATGTCGCCATCGGAGGTCACGGTTCCGGACGCCACGAAGCGCAGCGAATTGCCGAGTGTCTCGATGACACCCCAACCGGTGCGGCGGAGCCCGGGATCGATGCCAATGATGCGAATCGTTTCCTGCATGCGTGAACCCTAATCCTGTCGGACGGACCCTGCCAGCCAAATGTGAACAAAACAAAAACATTCAAGCTATCGTCACAAACTCGGAACGCCTCGCTTGGATTTCACGAAACTGAACCTACATGGGAGGACGATCAAATTCCCTTACATGAGGCTGCATCCATGGTGCCCTTCTCCATCCTCGACCTTTCACCGGTCATCGAAGGCGGCACCGTCGCCCAGTCGCTGGCCAGTTCCCGACGCCTTGCGCAGGAAGCCGAAGCACAGGGCTACAAGCGCTTCTGGCTCGCGGAGCATCACGGCATGCGCGGCATTGCCAGCGCCGCCACCGCGCTCGTCATCCACCACGTCGCCGCCGGCACGCAGAATATCCGCGTGGGCTCCGGCGGCATCATGCTGCCGAACCATTCGCCGCTCGTCATCGCCGAACAGTTCGGTACGCTTGCAGCCCTCTTCCCTGATCGCATCGATCTTGGTCTCGGCCGCGCGCCGGGAACCGACATGCGCACGGCCCAGGCGCTACGCCGCAACCTCGAAACCAGTTCCAACAATTTTCCGCAGGATGTGGTCGAACTGATGCAGCTTATGGGGCCGATCAGCCCGGAGCAGAAGGTCATCGCCATTCCCGGTGCAGGCAGCAACGTGCCCGTCTGGCTGCTCGGCTCCAGCCATTATTCGGCGCATCTGGCCGGCATGCTCGGCCTGCCCTTCGCCTTCGCTTCACATTTCGCTCCCGACATGCTGCTCTCGGCACTGGAAATCTACCGTGAACGCTTCGAGCCGTCGCAGCATCTCGACAAGCCTCACGCCATGGTGGGCGTGATGGGAGCCGCTGCCGATACGGATGCGGAAGCCGACTACCTCTTCACGTCCATGCAGCAATCCTTCGTGCGCCTGCGCCGCGGCACGCCCGGCGCCTTCCCGGCACCGGTGGACAGCATGGACGGCTTCTGGAGCGAGCAGGAGCACATCAATGTCGAACATACGCTGCAATATGCCGTCGTCGGCGGCCCTGAAAAAATCCGCCGGCGCATCGCCGATTTCCTGGATCTGACCAGGGCAGACGAACTGATCATCTCCATGCCGATCTACGACATGGATGCGCGGCTGAAATCGGTACGGCTGTTTGCGCAGGCACAGCGGGAATTGGCCGAGGCGCCATAACAAAAGGCCGGGGACAAAACCCCGGCCTTTTTGCTGTTCGCAATCACTCCCTACGCCATTCTCGGGGCCGCCCGATGCGACGGAAGAGATCGAGGATCCGATCAGGCCGAAAGCTTGGCCATGACCTCGTCGGAGACTTCGAAGTTCGAATAGACGTTCTGCACGTCGTCATCGTCTTCCAGCGTGTCGATGAGCTTCATCAGCGACTGCGCCTTTTCCTCGTCCACCGGCACCGTGTTCTGCGGCTTCCAGATCGCCTTGACGGTCTCGGCCTCGCCGAGCTTGTCTTCGAGCGCCTTGGACACTTCGCCGATATCCTCGAAACCGCAGATGATCGTGTGGCCGTCCTCGTCCGTCGTCACGTCCTCGGCGCCGGCCTCGATGGCGGCTTCCATGACGGCGTCGGCGTCGCCGACGGAAAGCTTGTAGGTGATCTCGCCGACGCGGTCGAAGGAGAAGGAAACCGAACCGGTTTCACCCAGCGCGCCGCCTGCCTTGGAGAAGGTCGAGCGGACGGAGGAAGCCGTGCGGTTGCGGTTGTCGGTCAGCGCCTCGACGATGACGGCGACGCCACCCGGGCCATAGCCTTCGTAGCGGACTTCTTCGTAGTTCTCGCTGTCGGCACCCGAGGCCTTCTTGACGGCGCGCTCGATATTGTCCTTCGGCATGGACTGCGCCTTGGCGTTCTGGATGGCCAGACGCAGCCGGGCGTTCATCGAAGGGTCTGGCAGACCCGTCTTCGCCGCAACCGTGATTTCACGGGCAAGCTTGGAGAACATTTTCGACCGCACGGCATCCTGCCGACCCTTGCGGTGCATGATATTCTTGAACTGTGAATGGCCAGCCATGGCACCCCTGTCTCGTTTGGCGCCCGTCGTTTCGGTCGCCGGTCTGTACGCTGGAGCACAAGGGCGCTGTATCGCGCCGGCCTGCCGCCCCGATTTTCGGAATGCCGCCTTATAATTTCATTGCCGCCGCACGTCCAGCAGGGCGGCAGAACAAAGCGCGGCGGCTTAGTCTGCGCGCACGCGGGCGCGGCTCAGCAGGAAGGAATGCCCGTCATTGCGCTCGCAGGTCAGCCCCGTGCGCTCCGAGTAGCAAGTGAACGGGCCGCCATTCCAGACCTCGCCGTAGTCGATGGTCCGATCCGCGCTGCAACAGCCCTGGTCGCCGACATTGGACAAGACGGTGGCCTTGCCGCTGCGCCCGAGGGTCGCTCGAAGATATTTCGGCTCGATACGGTCGCAGGAGAGTTCCGGGCCGCCATCCGGCGGCTGATATACATCCGTCCCGCCCTGGGGAATGTAGGTGCAACCGATATTGCCTGATGGCATGACGAAATGTTCGGCCACGCCGAAGGCGCGTGTCGGCAGCTTTTCCACCGGCTTGGCTTCCGTCTGGCGCGGCTTGCCGGCATCTCCTGCGGGCCCGCCGGGTGTCGGCGCGCCATTCGCGAAGGCAAGGGCCGATGAAAGCAGCACGGCAGGCACGGCAAGAACGAAACGCATCACATCAACTCCGGCGTCAGACGCCGGAGAGAATATGAATCGTCGGCCGTTTCGGCAAGCTGCGGATGGAAACCGTGACGCTGGCGTCATCGTCGGTCACGGCATCGAAGCCGCTGCCGAACATCGAAAGGAACCGGCTGATCGGCGGTCCGCGACGGTGCATGGGCAGAATGAGCGCGGAACGAAGGCGCTGCACGACGCGGCTCATGCTTTCCGCCCCCATCGTCAACCCACCATCGACCGGCACCATGAGAACGTCGAGCCGGCCGATCTCGGCATATTGCTTCTCCGTCAGTTCATGATGCAGATGGCCGAGATGGCCGATGCACAGGCCCGCGACCTCGAAGATGAAGATGGAATTGCCGTTCGGCTCCATCGCGCCGCCCCAACCCCTGATATCGGTCGGCACATTGCGGATGTAAGCGTCGCCAACGACGATATCGTGGTCGGCACCGTTCTCGGAGGCCTCGTCCCAGCCGTGCAGGACATGGTTGATCCCGGGATCGGGGTTCAGCGTATAGTGGCTGGAATGCGCCTTGTTCATCGTCACGACATCCGGCACCGCCGGCGGCGCATACCACCCGTTATAATCGGTGGCGATCCGCACCCCGGCCGGCGTCTCGATAAAGAAGGTCGAATGGCCGATATAGGTGATGCGCACCTCCTCATCCGCCTTGGCCTGCACCTTCAGCACCGGGTCGGCGGAAAAGCTGGCAAAAGTGACGGACGGCAACGCACGGGCAATCATCTGGCACTGGCTGACTGGCGGCGTCTCGGACTGGGCAAGGGATGGACGCGGCGCCAGGAGATACACGGCGACCACGATCAACGGAATGAGCAGGAGATGCGGCATGAGCGGCTCCGTTCATTGGTCGATGCGACTATGCGCCCGGTGCATCATCACGTCGAGGCCGCGATACCGGGTGCGCGATCACAATCCGTTGAGCGGAACCTTCGGCGGGGGCCTCACGTTTTCCGCGGGAACCGACCAACGATTGCGAGGAACACCATGTCCAACATTACCCGTGCACGCGAAAATCCCAAGGAGCAGCTCTTCGACGAGATCGACAAGATTCATGCCGGCATGCTCGGCGTCGAAGGCAGCCACATGCACATGCAACCGATGTCGCCGCAGCTCGACCGCCAGACGGCGACGATCTGGTTTTTCACCCGGACAGACGCCGAGATCGTCAAGGCGCTGACGCCCGGCGCGCACGCCCATTTCTGCGTTGTGGGCAAGGACCACGACTATCACGCCTGCATTGCCGGCCGTCTGAGCGTACGCAAGGATCCGGCCAAGATCGACGAATACTGGAGCTCGATCGTCGAGGCATGGTTCGACCATGGCAAGAGCGATCCGAAGCTGACCATGCTCGCGCTCGAAATGGACGATGCCGAAATCTGGGCTTCGACCGGCAGCAAGCTGAAATTCGGCTGGGAAATCGCCAAGGCCAACTTCAATCCGGATGAAGAGCCTGATGTTGGCGTGAAGGCGCATCTGCGCTTCAACGAAGGTTCAGCCGATCATCTGCGCCGTATGATCTGACGTTACCAGAAGCTTGGCACCGTTTCGCTAAGGCGTGGCCCGAGGCGAAGCGGTGCGATCTTCTCGGCAAGTCCGGTGCGGTCAGAGATTTCCACGGCAAGTCCACAGATCGTGGCCGGGCCTGAGGCGGCCTCGAACCGGCCTTTCGGCATCTTTGAGATGAAGCGGTTGAGCGGTTCTTCCTTTTCCATGCCGAGTGATGAGTCGTAATCGCCGCACATCCCGGCATCCGACATGTAACCCGTTCCGCCATTCAGGATTTGGCAGTCGGCGGTCGGCACATGGGTATGTGTGCCGACGACGACGCTGGCGCGCCCATCGACGAAATGGCCGAAGCACTGCTTCTCGCTCGTCGCTTCTGCATGGAAGTCGAAGATGATGGCATCCGCTTGCTCACCGAGCGGGCAGGAAGCAAGGATGGCCTCGCCCGCGTTAAAGGGATCGTCCAGTTCCGGATGCATGAACACGCGGCCCATGATGTTGGCGACGAGCACGCGCGCCCCGTTTCGGGCGATGAAGAGGTTCGCGCCGCGGCCGGGCGTGCCGGCTGGATAGTTGGCGGGGCGCAGGAACTGGTCGTGACGGCCCGCAAAGCCCACCGCCTCCTTCTGGTCCCAGACGTGGTTTCCGGTCGTCACCACATCGGCACCGGCATCGATGGTGCTGAGATAGATATCTTCCGTGATGCCGAAGCCGCCGGCCGCGTTCTCCCCGTTGACGACGACGAAATCCAGCTTGAAATCGCTGATCAATCCCGGCAGGCGCTCCCAGACGGCCGTCCGCCCGGTCTTGCCCACCATGTCGCCCAGAAAGAGAAAACGCATCGAACTGCCTTAAGAAACCTGTTGGACCATTCGGAGACCGCTTTCCGTGAGAATGGCGTCGAGGGGGACGTCGTGCGGTTCCGCCGGTACTGATGCCACTTCCTGGCAGTCGAACGCAATGCCGATCAGTTTCGGCGCCCGTCCTTTCGCTTTCAGCCGGTCGATCGCGCGGTCATAGTGACCGGCACCATAACCGATCCGGTTCCCGGCTCTGTCGAACGCGGAAAGCGGAACAAGAAGAATATCGGGTTCGAGCAAGGCCGCCTCAGGTCCCGGCCCTGTCGTGCCGAAGCCCGTCTTGACCACAGGCGCATCCGGTTCCCATGCGCGAAACACTATGGTTTCCCGGTCGAGCACGACGGGCAGGCAAAGCCTGGCGCCCCGCGTGCGCAGATGCGCCATGAGCGGCCGGATATCGGCCTCGGAGCGAATCGGCCAGAATCCCGAAACGACGGTGCCCGGCGCAAAGGCGATATGGTCGCCGGCATGAAACGCCATAGCCTGTCCCGCTTCGATACGCGCCTGCGGCGTCATGGCATCGCGCAAGGCAAGCCGTTCGTTGCGGATCGCCGCCTTCTGTTCCTTCGCCGTCATGGAAGATGTCACGGGTATCTCCAGCATTTTTCCGTGCCTTATCAGGTGAAAGTGCGCAAAGGCAAATCCCTCATCCGACCAAAGCAGGCATTCGCCGGCAGCAACGCCGAATCCCGAAATGGCACATGTGTGGCAGAGATCGACCGCGCGCGTTAAGCATTGCGACAGTTTGAACTTTCCGCAGGCACGCCAAGTCTCTAACCGGGCCGCATGCCTGCGCCGAGTAACCGCCCCCCTTGCCCCGAACTGACGGAAATAGAAAAGAGATGTCTCGAGCTCGCCGCCCTCGGCAGGAGCCCGGGTGAGATCGTGCTGGAAACCGACCTGGCCTCGCAGCGCGTGGCGGACGCGATGCGCAGCGCGACCGACAAGCTCGGCGCGCGCAACATTACGGGCGCGATTACGCGTGCGCTGCGCCTCAATCTGATTTGAGATCAGCCGAAGCGGCGTCTTCGGCCAGTTGCAGCATGGCCAACGCCGCGCCTTCATCGGTGATCAGCGTATTGCAGCCGACACGCCGGATCGTGGCCCGGATGGCCGGAGCCCGGTGCGCCCCGCCCGAGACGAGCACGATGTGACGCGCCTTTTTTACCGTATCGAGATCGATCGACATGACGCGGTCGCGGATTGGATGATCGATCGTGCGCCCTTCAGCGTCGAGGAAATTGCACATCGTGTCGCAGACGCAGCCGGCCGCAACCAGTTCCTCCAGCTCATGGCGGGCAATGAAGTCGCGTGACAGAGAACTGGAGCGCGGGCCGATATCACCGCAGCTGACGACGGCGATATCCATGTTCTCAGCAAGGTCGAACAAGGTCTTAAGGCCGCATTTCTCGATGAGGCTGCGCTTGGTCTCGCGGGAATCGACGAGCAGCGGTGCGAGGAACAGGTAGCATTCCGCTCCCAGCTGGCTCGCCAGTTGCCAGGTATATTCGATCGGGTTGATCTGATGCGCCTCGACCACGCCGCCGAGCAGCGAGACGACCTTGACGCGCTCGCGCCGCGCCGGGCGGAAGCTTGCCAGCGATGCCGTCAGCGTCCGCCCCCAGCCGACCCCGACCGTGCAGTCATCGGGAATCGCCTCGGTCAGGAATTGCCCGAGCGCGAGCCCCACGCTCTTGGCCGTCGCCTCCGCGCTATTGGCCGCCGGCACCACCACGGCCTCGTCAAGCCCGTAGGCCTTCTCGAGCCTGACGGCCAGTTCCACGCAATCAGCAATGCCCTCATTGATCCAGATCTGGACCTCGGAACGCTTCAGCGCCTCATCGAGCATGCGGATGACGGTGGAGCGGCTGACGCCGATCTTTTCCGCGACATCCTTCTGCGTGAGGCCCTGATTGTAATAGAGCCAGGCGGCGCGCAGCCGAAGTGCCGCCGATTCCGAATAGGCCGTATGTGTGTCGCGCCGAAGCCTTGCCACGTCGCCTCCCGTTTCTGCGATTACTTGCGCTGCCTTGCAGCGTGCAGGCACCATAACACATCGCGCAAAAATGCGACATATGTTCAAAACAATCAGCAAAAGTACTTGATTTTTTGCTCGCAAAGGACGATAGTCCGCTCATATCGGCTGGCGGCATTCCGTCGGCGGATTGGTTGTGCGGGCACGCGCGGCGACGGAAAAGGAAGCACTGTCGCCGCACGCGTTTGCCGACGAGGAACATGGAGGAGGGTTCAGCGTTCCGTTGGAACGCCACCCAGCAACAACCATTTCGGGATTTCGGATATGACGTCCAAGCTTGAACAACTTCGCGCGATGACGACCGTCGTGGCAGACACCGGCGACATCGAAGCCGTGCGCCGCCTGAAGCCGGTCGATTGCACCACCAATCCCACGATCGTTCTCAAGGCGCTCGGCACGCCGATGTTTGCCGACACGGTCGCAGAAGCGATCCGCTGGGGCCAGTCCCAGGGCGGAAACCGTGAAGGCGTCGTGGCGGCCGTTGCCGACCGTCTCGCCATTTCCGTCGGCGCAGCACTTGCTGAGCTTGTCCCCGGCCGTGTTTCGACCGAAGTCGATGCAGACCTTTCCTTCGATACCGAGGCTTCGATTGCCAAGGGTCGCGACATCATCAAGGCCTATGAGGCACGCGGCATCACCCGCGACCGCATCCTCATCAAGCTCGCCTCCACCTGGGAAGGTATCCGCGCGGCGGAAGTTCTCCAGAAGGACGGCATCGACTGCAACCTGACGCTGCTCTTCAACAAGGCCCAGGCGATCGCCTGCGCCGATGCCGGCGCGTTCCTCATCTCGCCCTTCGTCGGCCGCATCCTCGACTGGCACGTCAAGGCATCGGGCAAGACCTTCACGGCCGAAGAAGATCCGGGCGTGGTGTCGGTCCGCTCGATCTACGACTATTACAAGTCCAATGGCATCAACACGATCGTCATGGGCGCCTCCTTCCGCAACATCGGCGAAATCGAAGCCCTCGCCGGCTGCGATCGCCTGACGATCAGCCCGGCCCTTCTTGAGGAACTCGACGCTGCTGAAGGCAAGCTTGAGCGCAAGCTCTCGCCGGAAAAGGCTGCGAAGGTTTCGCCGATCAAGATCGACGAGAAGACCTTCCGCTGGATGCTGAACGAAGATGCCATGGCCACCGAAAAGCTATCCGAAGGCATCCGCGCCTTCGCGAAGGACCTCGGCAGCCTGCGCGCCATGATCGACAAGGAACTGAAGGCGGCCGCGTAAGCGACGATTTCAAGAACCAACCATCGAAAGGCCGCCCCTCACGGGCGGCCTTTTTCGTTTGCTAAACGCCAATCCGCTTTCGACTTTGACTTTACCGGCTCGCGCCATAACTCGGAACGGACTATCCTGCGCACGAGAGGGTATCCATGAAAACGACAACACCGTTTCTTTCCAAACTCGCCCTTGCCGTCACCCTTTGCGGACCGTCGGCAGCCTATGCCGACACGGTGTTCAAGCCCGGGCTTTTCGTGCGGCAAACCCAGCATTGGGATTCCACGACGAACAGCTTTCTGCCCGGCGCCGAAGAGGGTGAAGGAGACGGATGCTGGCAGGTGGAAAGCGTCGGCGCGGGTGAGGTGAAAATGAAACTGGTCAGCGGCGTCTTCAAGCCGTGGTGGGCGGACAGCGCGATCGAGATCGGCACGTCCGACACTTGGTTCGACAATGAGGTCTACCAGGAAGCCAATCCCGGCGCTGCGCCGCTTTCCCAGCTGCGCAAGATCTTCACGCCCGTCGAATCCTGCGGCTGAGCGACCGCCAGTTCTGCACTGGGCACCGGAGAAAACAGAGAGGGTGCGATCCGCGGCGACCGATGGAGATTTACGATCCTGGGTGCCTACAAACGTAGGTGGGCGCCATATGTCCAAGCCCACGGGCCTGGCCAGGGACAGCTCCCTTTGGATCGAGTATGGCCCCAGGGATTGTGGTTCCTGTCGGGAAGCGCAGATCGCTCATGACATATAGGCGCAAAGCAGCGCCTTCGCCAGTGGCAATCGACTAAGCGTTGGCTGTCTGAACGAAAAACAACGCCCGGATCAGTTGACCTGCGGTTTGCCGTTGAGCTTGGCGGCCATGCCCTGAATCTGGTTGGTGAGTTCGCCGAGCGCCTGGGCGATCGCCTCTTCGCTGCGCGACACCTCGACCAGCACGCCTTCGCGGCCGCTGCGAAGTTGCTCGGTTTCTTTTTCCAGCGTTTCAAGCCGGCGCGTCACATCGTTGAGCTCGTCCATGACCATGATGCCGGCCATGACGGTGATGCGCAGGTCGCCGATCTCGCCAAACTGCTCCTTGAGGTGCCCGACATACCGATCGAACCCGGCGGCGAGGTCTTCCAGGTGGGACTCCTGCCCCTCCTCGCAGGCCATGCGATAGGCCTTGCCATCGATCTGAACGGTTACCTGAGCCATGCGGATTCTTTCTGTTGCGCCTATCGGTCAAGTACGGCGCGGATGGTCTCCATCGCCGTGACGAGACGGCGGGACACCTCGCGGTTGACCTCTTCCAGCCGGTTGGCGCGGAATTCGGACTGGTCCAGCTCCTGGGCAAGCCGCGAACGGTCGGCATTAACGCGACGCACCTCGCCTTCCACCTCGCCGTGTTCCCGTTCACGGTCAAAGCGCATGTCGAGCGCATTCTCGAGACTGCCAAGCGCCTTGCGAAGCTCCTCGATTGCAGCCCTGACTGTTTCCCCGTGTGTCATAACGCCTTCACCGGCACTCTCAAAAAACACGAATCGCCGCCGCCAGCGCCGGTTCCCACGCGTTGACAGTATTCAACTGCGGGGCAGAGCGTCAACTGCGCGGGTGCACCCACCGGAAAGCCCCTGTGGATCAGCTTCCAGATGGCTGCCGTGCGGTGGCATCCGCACCCGCCAGAAAACGCTAAAAAACCCGGCGAATTCGGCGCTCAAACGCCGCAGGAACAGCCGAATTCGTTGACTTAGACGGTGCACCTGCTATGTGTCAGCCGCTTCCAACCGGCGCCCCTCAGGGACACCGGCCCTGACACCCCGAAGAATACGGAACAGTCATGATCTCTCGCGAAAAACACGACCGGATGGCGAACGCAATTCGCTTCCTTTCCATGGATGCCGTGGAAAAGGCGAACTCCGGCCACCCCGGCCTTCCCATGGGCGCAGCAGACATCGCAACGGTTCTTTTCACCCGCTTTCTCTCCTTCGATCCGAAGACTCCGCACTGGCCGAACCGCGACCGTTTCGTCCTGTCGGCCGGCCATGGTTCGATGCTCCTCTACTCGCTGCTCTATCTGACGGGCTACGAGGACATCACGATCGACGAGATCAAGAACTTCCGTCAGCTCGGCGCCAAGACCGCCGGCCACCCGGAATACGGCCACGCCGCAGGCATCGAAACGACGACCGGCCCGCTCGGCCAGGGCATTGCCAATGCCGTGGGCATGGCGCTCGCCGAGCGCAAGCTGCGCGACGAGTTCGGTTCGGACCTGATGGAGCACTACACCTACGCGCTTGTCGGTGACGGCTGCCTCATGGAGGGCATCAGCCAGGAAGCAATCTCCCTCGCAGGCCACCTGAAGCTCAACAAGCTGATCGTGTTCTGGGACGACAACAACATTTCGATCGACGGCCCGATCTCCATGGCCGACTCGACCGACCAGCACGCCCGCTTCCGCGCGAGCCAATGGCACACGATTGCGGTCGACGGCCATGATCCGGATGCGATTGCCGCTGCCATCGAAGAAGCCCACAAGTCCGACAAGCCCACGATGATCGCGTGTAAGACGACCATCGGCTTCGGCGCGCCCAACAAGGCCGGCACGCACAAGGTCCACGGTTCGCCGCTCGGTGCGGAAGAAATCGCCGCTACCCGCAAGGCGCTGAACTGGGAATCGGAAGCCTTCGTGGTTCCCTCCGACGTCCTCGACGCCTGGCGCCTCGCCGGCCTTCGCTCCGCCAAGGCGCACAAGGAATGGGAAGCCCGCCTCGACAAGACGGATGCCGAAAAGAAGGCGCAGTTCGTCCGTCGTTTTGCCGGCGACCTCGAAGGCAGCCTCGATTCCGCAATCGCCGCCTACAAGAAGAAGCTTGCCGAAACGAAGCCGAACCCGGCTACCCGCAAGGCTTCGGAAGATGCGCTCGAAGTCATCAACGGCGTGCTCAGCGAAACGCTCGGCGGCTCGGCCGACCTGACCGGCTCGAACAACACCAAGACGAGCCAGACCAAGTCGATCACACCGACCGACTTCTCGGGCCGTTACATCCACTACGGCATCCGCGAGCACGGCATGGCCGCTGCCATGAACGGTATCGCGCTGCACGGCGGCCTGATCCCGTACTCCGGCGGCTTCCTGATCTTCTCGGACTACTGCCGTCCGTCGATCCGCCTTGCCGCACTGATGGGCATCCGCGTCATCCACGTCCTGACCCACGACTCCATCGGTCTTGGTGAAGACGGTCCGACGCACCAGCCGGTCGAGCAGATGGCCGCTCTGCGCGCCATTCCGAACCTGCTCATGTTCCGTCCGGCCGACGCCACGGAAACGGCGGAGTGCTGGCAGCTGGCGCTCGAAAGCCACAACCGTCCTTCTGGCCTGGCGCTTACCCGCCAAAACCTGATGCCGGTCCGTCTGGAATACGAAGAAGAGAACCTCTGCGCCCGCGGTGCCTATGACCTCGTGTCGGCCAGCGACGCCCAGGTGACGATCTTCGCATCCGGCTCGGAAATCGAGATCGCGGTCAAGGCCGAGCAGACGCTTACGGCCAAGGGTATTTCCACCCGCGTCGTCTCCGTTCCCTGCTTCGAACTTTTCGCAGAGCAGCCGGAAGCCTACCAGAAGGCCGTCATCGGCAACTCGCCGGTCAAGATCGCCGTCGAAGCCGGCATCCGCCAGGGCTGGGATCACTTCATCGGTTCGGATGGCATCTTCATCGGCATGTCTTCCTTCGGCGCATCGGGCCCCTACAAGGAGCTCTACAAGCACTTCGGCATCACGCCGGAAGCCGTCGTCGCCGCCGCGGAAGCCAAGCTGGGCTGAGTGCCCGAAGGCGCGGCTTTCGCCGCGCCTCTCACCGCCAAAACGTTTATCCATAGGGAGAGACCCCAAATGACTGTGAAAGTTGCCATCAACGGCTTCGGCCGCATCGGCCGCAACATCCTGCGCGCCATCGTCGAATCCGGCCGCACCGATATCGAGGTCGTGGCGATCAACGATCTGGGCCCGGTCGAGACCAACGCGCACCTTCTGCGCTACGATTCCATCCACGGCCGTTTCCCGGCCGAAGTGAAGGTCGACGGCGACACGATCACCGTCGGCGGCGGCAAGCCGATCAAGGTTACCGCCATCAAGGATCCGGCAACGCTGCCGCACGGCGCCATGGGCGTCGACATCGCCATGGAATGCACGGGCATCTTCACCGCCCGCGACAAGGCCGCCGCTCACCTGACGGCCGGCGCCAAGCGCGTCATCGTCTCGGCTCCGGCCGACGGCGCCGACCTGACGGTCGTCTACGGCGTCAACGATGACCAGCTGACGAAGGATCACCTCGTCATCTCCAACGCCTCGTGCACGACGAACTGCCTCGTGCCCGTCGTGAAGGTCATCGACGACCTCGTCGGCATCGACCATGGCTTCATGACGACCATCCACTCCTATACCAACGACCAGCCGTCGCTCGACCAGATGCACAAGGATCTGTACCGCGCCCGCGCTGCTGCCCTCTCGATGATCCCGACCTCCACGGGCGCTGCGAAGGCCGTCGGCCTCGTGATGCCGCACCTCAAGGGCAAGCTCGACGGCACCTCGATCCGCGTTCCCACGCCGAACGTCTCCGTCGTCGATTTCAAGTTCGTCGCCAAGCGCGACACGACGGCCGCCGAGATCAACGAAGCCATCAAGGCTGCCTCCAACGGCAAGCTGAAGGGCATCCTCGGCTACACCGACGAGCCGCTCGTCTCGAAGGACTTCAACCACGACAGCCACTCGTCGATCTTCGCGACCGACCAGACGAAGGTCCTCGAAGGCAACTTCGTTCGTATTCTCACCTGGTACGATAACGAATGGGGCTTCTCGAACCGCATGTCCGATACGGCCGTTGCCTTCGCGAAGCTGATCTAAGGACGCCCATCATGTTTCCGCCCCTCACCTTCAAGACGGCCCGCTGGCGTCCGTTGAAGGGCGAGGGGCTGGAACACCTTACCGTGCGTGCCATCGAAGGCGGAATCCGCGCCGAAAGTACGGTTGTCGGCGAAGACAGCGACGGACGCCCCTTCGGCGTCCACTACCGTATCGATCTCGATACGAATTGGTGCGTCCGCTCCTTCCGCGTGGAAGAGACGGATGGCCGTGGCGTGGCGATGACATCGAACGGCGAAGGTCAGTGGCGCAGCCACAGCGGCAAACCGCTTGCGGCCTTCGACGGCTGCATCGATATCGATCTGGCGGGAACGCCCTTCACCAATACCCTGCCGATCCGCCGGCTGGGGCTTGCGCCCGAAGCCGGAACGGTGCGGCTGAAAATGGTCTATGTGCCGTTCGATACGTTTTCGCCGTTTCCGGACGGGCAGAACTACACATGCCTCGACCCAGCGCGACGCTACCTCTACCAGGCCGCTGACCGGACCTTCCAAGCGGAATTGCCTGTCGATGCAGACGGCTTCGTGACCGACTATCCCACCCTATTCGCAAGACTCTGACGGGAGCCCTCCCATGACCTTCAAGACCCTCGACAACCTCACCGACATCGCTGGCAAGCGCGTGCTCGTCCGCGTCGATCTCAACGTGCCGGTCAAGGACGGCAAGGTCACCGATGCGACCCGCATCGAACGTGTCGCGCCCACCATCCTCGAACTGTCGAAGAAGGGCGCCAAGGTCATCCTGCTGGCGCATTTCGGTCGGCCGAAGGGCGAGGTCGTTGCCGACATGTCGCTCAAGCAGATCCTGCCGGCGGTGAACGAGGTTCTCGGTACCACCGTCGCCTTCGCATCCGACTGCGTCGGCGATGCCGCGGCATCCGCCATCGCAGAACTCGGCAACGGCGGCATCCTGCTCCTGGAAAACACCCGCTTCCACAAGGGCGAGGAGAAGAACAACGCGGACTTCACCGCCGCCCTCGCCGCCAATGGCGACATCTACGTCAACGACGCCTTCTCGGCCGCGCATCGCGCCCATTCCTCGACCGAAGGCCTTGCTCATCTCCTACCCGCCTATGCCGGCCGCACCATGCAGGCCGAACTGGAAGCGCTCGAGAAGGGTCTTGGCAATCCGAACCGGCCCGTCGTCGCCATCGTCGGCGGTGCGAAGGTTTCCACCAAGATCGACCTGCTCATGAACCTCGTGAAGAAGGTCGACGCACTGGTCATCGGCGGCGGCATGGCGAATACCTTCCTCGCCGCCCGCGGCACGGATGTCGGCAAGTCGCTCTGCGAGCATGACCTCGCCGACACCGCCAAGCAGATCATGATCGAGGCCGCAGGCGCCGGTTGCGCGATCGTGCTGCCGGAAGACGGCGTCGTTGCCCGCGAATTCAAGGCGAATGCCGAAAACGAGGTCGTTGCCGTCAGCGCGATCCCGTCCGACGCAATGATGCTCGATGTCGGCCCGAAGACCATCGACGCCGTCAATGCCTGGATTTCGCGCGCCTCGACGCTGGTCTGGAACGGTCCGCTCGGCGCCTTCGAGATCGCCCCCTTCGACGCCGCCACGGTGGCAGCCGCCAAGCATGCCGCCGCGTGCACCAAGGACGGCAAACTCGTTTCCGTCGCCGGAGGCGGCGATACCGTGGCTGCCCTCAACCATGCCGACGTGGCAGACGACTTCACCTATGTCTCGACGGCTGGCGGAGCGTTCCTGGAGTGGATGGAAGGCAAGCCGCTTCCGGGCGTCGACGTGCTCAACCAGCAGAAATAACGCGAAGGGCTTGTGTACCGCGTGGGATCACCTACATTGCTGTTATCGTCAACGAACAGAAAGGAAGGTGATCCAATGTCTAATGAGATTTCGGTCTTGGCTTCGGGCATGGGAATTGTGGTGAACGAAACGAGGCAGCCCTCGTTCTGATCCCGCCTTCCTTCGAGCCGTAAGGCTCGGGTCCGCACCGGACCAAACCTCATGGGGGCCACCTTCGGGTGGCCCTTTTGCGTTTCAGGGGCGGATGAGAACCGTCAACATCATCAGCACGATGGCAACGACGGCGATCTTCCAGAAATCCGCGCGCCGTTTCAGCCCCGGCAGGCCGATGGGCCGGATGAGGTGCAGCAGCATGACAACAAGCAGCAGGGCAGGAAGGATTTTCGACATGACGGCCTTTCTCCGCTCTTCCTGTCACACCCCAGACATTTTTCCAAGCGATCAGCACGACGTCTGAAAACACGACGCGCGCCGTGTTTGCATCTGGCAATCGGCAGCAGGTGCGCTATTCCTTTCCCATCGATGACATTGCGAAAAAATCATGCGTAAAAATCTCATTTCCGTCTTCGCGCTTCTCATGGGCACGCTGTTTCTTTTCCTCGGCAACGGCCTGCATGGCCTGTTGCTTCCCATGCGCGGCGCTTACGAAGGATATGAGACGACGATGCTCGGTCTGCTCGGCACGTCCTGGGCATCCGGCTTCGTGCTGGGCTGCCTCCTGGCGCCGACCGTCGTCAAGCGCATCGGCCACGTGCGCGCCTTTTCGGGCTTCGCGTCCTTGATCGCCATCATAGCGCTGATGACCGGGATGATCGTCGATCCGTTCTGGTGGATCTTGCTGCGCGCCATCACGGGCTTCTCGATCGCCGGAACGTCGATGATCATCGAAAGCTGGCTGAACGAACGCGCCACCAACGAAAGCCGCGGACTGATCTTCTCGCTCTACATCGCCATCACGCTCGTCGGCACCGTTGGCGGTCAGATGACGGTCGCACTCGGCGACGTCACGACGCCGATGCTCTTCATGTTCGCTGGTATCCTCTATTGCCTGGCCATGCTGCCGACGACGCTTTCCACCGCCGCATCGCCACAGCCGCTGAAGCAGGTCAAGCTCGACATTCCCGCCCTTTACCGCACCTCGCCCATCGCCTGCGTCGGCATCGTGCTGATCGGCATCGCCAATGGCGCCTTCGGCACGCTCGGCGCGGTCTTTGGCGCCAATGCCGGCCTGACATCCAGCACCATCGCCATCATGATGAGCGTGGCCATCTTCGCCGGCGCCGTCATGCAGCTGCCAGCCGGCCGCATTTCCGATCGCGTCGACCGGCGGATCGTCCTTGCCATTCTGTCGGCCATTGCCGCCGGGGCAGGTTTCGCACTCTTCGTCTTCCAGCCGGCGTCGGTGACTCTCCTGCTCGTGCTGACGGCACTTTATGGCGCCATGGCAAACGCGCTCTATCCCATCGCCGTCTCGCATGCCAACGACTTCGCCAGCCCCGAGGATTTCGTGAAGGTGTCCGGCGGCCTGCTCTTGCTGTACGGCGTCGGCACGATCATCGGACCGACGATCGGCGGCCCGATCATGTCGGCCGTTGGCCCCTATGCCCTCTTCGCCGTCACATGCTGCGCCCATATCCTGATCACCGCCTACGCGATCCTGCGCAGCCGGCGTCGCGCCGCAGTACCGGCCGAAATGCGCGATTCCTACACCACCATCAACCCCGGCACGATGACCACGCCGGAAAGCCTTCAGCTGTCGCCGCGCGCCCTGCCCCAGGTGCAGGCCGGCGCCGACGCACCACAGGAGGAGCAGACCGCATGAGCCTCTTCGACGACGATCGGCCCAAGAAGAAAATTGCGCATGAGATCGGCAGCGACCTGTCGCTGCTGTCCGCGGATGAGCTGACAGCGCGAATCGACCTGCTGAAACAGGAAATCGCGCGGCTGGAAGCGGAGCGGCAGAAGAAAGATGCCAGCCGTTCGGCGGCCGAAAGCCTGTTTCGCTAGGCACCAATTTTCGCACCCTGGCCGAAAAGGCACAGTTATCGGCAAAGCTGCAACAAAGTTAACCGGCCATTAAGCCTTACAGCCTATTACTTGCACATCCGGTCCTTCCGGGTTCAGGCATTTTCACCGCTTGGCGAATCGGTCTGATTTTCTCCCTGTTTTACCTTGAGAGCCGCTTTTCGCGGCTCTTTTTTTGTTTGCCGCAAAGCCGCCGCAAAGTGTCCGGAAACAATTGTGGAGATTAACCCTTTCTTAAGAATACCCTTGCGCGAATTAGGCTAAGAGATCATCCTCACGCCATGGAACGAAGAGCTGGAACACCAGCGTCCGACCTGCCGTTACCTGCAAGTGATGCGTTCAACAGGGAAAGAACCATGTCCGAAAGAGGATTGAATACCGTCAGCTTCGCTGGCCATGTGGCGTCGTCCGCACAATTCAAGTCCATCTATGCCGAGGGCATGGGTCTCGTCGAGGAAACTGCGAGTTATCTGGACGGTGTCGGTCGCCAGGCCTCGAAGGTCCTGCCGCGCATGGCATCCGTGCTGTATGCAGCTGAATCGATGCGCCTCACCACCCGCCTGATGCAGATGGCATCCTGGCTGCTGCTTCAGCGCGCCGTCAACAATGGCGAGATGAGCCGCGACCAGGTCCTGTCGGAAAAGAGCAAGGTCCGCCTCGACAGTTTCAATGTCGACAAGACCGCCCCTGGCTGGAACGACCTGCCGGAAGCCTTCCGCGACCTGATCGAGCGCTCGCTTCGCCTGCAGAACCGCATCGCCCTGCTAGACCGCGAAATCTACCGCCCGCAGGATGTCCAGGCCTTTCAGCCGGATAACCAGAACAGCGTCCAGGCCCAGCTCAGCCTGCTGCAGACCGCCTTCGGCAACAGCTGAAGACGGCGCAGGCAGATGTAGAACACCCGGCTTCGGCCGGGTTTTTTGTTGCCCGCAGTTCTGTACTACCCCTCACCTGCCAGCGGGCATCCTCGCCTTACAAGGGGCGAGGAACGATAGGCTCGCCGCTTTCCTCAAACCTTGACCGAGAGAAGGGCGCCCGCAGGTAGACGGGCAACCCACCAAATACAGGCAACAAAAAAACCCGGCCGAAGCCGGGTTTTTGCAATTCTTTGGAAGCGGAGATTAGAGGCCGAGGCCTTCGAAACGCTTCTTGAACTTGGAAACGCGGCCGCCGCGGTCCAGCATCTGCTGGTTGCCGCCGGTCCAGGCCGGGTGCGACTTCGGGTCGATTTCGAGGTTCATCGTGGCACCTTCCGAACCCCAGGTCGAGCGGGTTTCGTACTCGGTGCCATCGGTCATGACGACCTTGATGACGTGGTAGTCGGGATGGATATCAGCCTTCATGACACTCTTCCTGCTTGTTCCGGGGGCCATTTGTCGCAACGCATTGCGGCAGCGGAGCCAAAGACGTAAATGAAGCCGCAGTCGGCTAGACCTACGGCTTCCCAATTCGATGGCGAGCCTATACATGAAGGCCGTCTGGATAACAAGAGCCGAAAGAGAATTCGTGCCGCCAGGCACTGGAAACGGGGGTATGGTGTCCACAGACAGAGAGACAAACGCGGCACAGAAAACCGCGCGTCGCAACATTCGTCCGCTGGGCAGGCTTGCTCCCTATATCGGCCGTTATCGCGGTCTTGTCGGAGGCGCGCTGGTCGCCCTCGTGCTGGCTGCCGTCACGACACTCGTGCTGCCGATCGCGGTGCGCCGCATGATCGACAACGGCTTCTCTGGCGCCGATGCCGGCTTCATCAATACCTACTTCGCGATGCTCTTCGTGCTGGCCGGTCTGCTGGCACTCGCCAGCGGCCTTCGCTACTACTTCGTCATCACGCTTGGCGAACGCATCGTCGCCGACCTCCGCCGCGACGTCTTCGCCCACGTAACTAAGCTCTCCCCGGCCTTCTTCGACGTCAACCAGTCCGGCGAGATCGTCTCACGGCTGACAGCCGATACGACGCAGATCAAATCCACCGTCGGCGCAACCGCATCCGTCGCGCTGCGCAATCTCATCCTCTGTTTCGGGGCCATTGCCATGATGGTCTATACCAGCCCGAAGCTGTCGAGCCTTGTCATTGCCGCCATCCCGGTCATCGTCTTTCCGCTCGTGGCCTTCGGCCGCTCGGTGCGACGCCGCTCGCGCGAGGCGCAGGATACGCTTGCAAGCGCGTCCGCCTATGCCGGCGAGGCGATCGGCGCGACGCGCACGCTCCAGGCCTTCAATGCCGAGAATGCGGCACGCGCCCGCTTCTTCGGCGAGGTGGAAAGCGCCTATGAAGCCGCGCGCAGCGCCATCCGTGCACGCTCGCTGCTGACCGGCTTTGCCATTGCCATGATCTTCGGTTCGGTCGTCGCCGTGCTGTGGTTTGGTGCACGCGATGTGCTGGCGGGTACACTTTCGGCCGGTACGCTCGGCCAGTTTCTGCTTTATGCCGTCTTCGCGGCCGGCAGCCTCGGTGCGCTCTCGGAAGTCTGGGGCGAACTTTCGCAGGCCGCCGGTGCGGCTGAGCGCCTGAGCGAATTGCTCGAGGAACCGCCGGCCATCACAGCGCCCGCCAATCCGGTCGCGCTGCCGGTTCCCGCACATGGTGAACTCACTTTCCGGGATGTCCAATTTTCCTACCCGGCCCGCCCGGGCTATCGCAGCCTGAACGGCCTCTCCTTCGCCGTGAAGCAAGGCGAAACCGTAGCGGTCGTGGGCCCCTCCGGCGCCGGCAAGAGCACGATCCTGTCGCTGGTCGAACGCTTCTACGATCCCGATTCCGGCACCGTCCTGCTCGATGGCGTGGACCTGCGTGCAGCAGATCCGGAGGAGATCCGCCGCCGCATGGCGCTCGTGCCGCAGGATGTCACGATCTTTGCCGCGTCGATCCGCGACAACATCGCCTTCGGCATGCCCGATGTCGGCGATGACGCCATCCATGCCGCCGCCCGGGCCGCACAGGCCGAGGAATTCATTGCGCGCCTCGACAAGGGTTATGACACCATGGTCGGCGAACGGGGCGTGACGCTCTCCGGTGGCCAGCGCCAGCGCATCGCCATCGCCCGCGCCATCCTCAAGGACGCGCCGCTCCTGCTGCTCGACGAAGCCACCTCGGCGCTCGATGCCGAAAGCGAAACCCTCGTGCAGCGCGCGCTCGACGGACAGATGGGCAAGCGCACCACCATCGTCATCGCGCATCGTCTTGCGACCGTGCTGAAGGCCGACCGCATCCTCGTGATGGATGGCGGCCGACTGGTGGAAGAAGGCACGCACCAGTCGCTGATCCAGCAGGGCGGACTGTATGCCCGCCTCGCCCGGCTGCAATTCGATCACGGCGGCCAGGCCTTCCTGGGCGAAGCACGCGCCGCCAGCTGATCGTGCGGCGGTAGAGACAACAGGCCGGGAAACAAAATCCCGGCCGTTATTTTTCCGTCAGCTTCAGCTCGATGCGCCGGTTGGTGGAACGCGCGTTTGTGTCATCGCCTTCGGCAATCGGCTGGAACTCGCCGAATCCCGCCGCCACCAGGCGGTTGGCCGGCACGCCATTGGCGATGAGGAATTTCACGACCGACGTCGCACGGGCGGACGACAGTTCCCAGTTGTCGCGATATCGTCCGGTACCGGAAAGCGGCACATTGTCCGTGTGGCCGTCAACCCGCAGCACCCAGTTGATCTCCGGCGGGATTTCCCGCGCAAGATCGAGAAGGGCTGCAGCCAGCTTGCGCATCTCCACCTGCCCGGCCTCGTTGAGATCGCTGCCGCCGGAGGGGAAGAGCACCTCCGACTGGAACACGAAACGGTCGCCGACGATGCGGATGTTCTCGCGATCCGACAGGATTTCCCGCAGGCGACCGAAGAAGTCCGAGCGATAGCGGTTGAGTTCCTGCACGCGCTGCGCCAGCGCCACGTTGAGACGACGGCCGAGATCGGCAATCTTTGCCTGCGAGGACTGGTCCTTGGCTTCCGACGCCTGCAACGCCTCCTCGACGGCGGCGATCTGGCTGCGCAGCGCAGCAATCTGCTGGTTGAGCAATTCGATCTGGCTCATCGCGCGGGCGGACACCTGCTTTTCCGCATCCAGCTCGCCTTCAAGCGTGGTCGCACGCGCGCTGGCCGCATCGGAGGCACCGGCGCCGCTATCGAGCAGCTGCTGGAGGCGCGTGCGGTCGCTTTCCGATTGGGCAAGAGAAACCTGGAGATTGGCCAGTGCATCCTCAAGGTCCTGCTTGCCGCTCTTTTCCAGCGCCAGAAGCTGTGTCAGTTCGTTGATCTGGCTCGTCAGACGGTTCAACACGTCGTCCTTGCCGGAAATCTCGCGGCTGAGAAAGAACTGAGCCAGCACGAAAACCGTGAGCAGGAACATGATGGCGAGCAGCAGCGTCGACAGGGCATCGACAAAGCCCGGCCAGTAATCCACCGCGCGTTGGCTGCGCCTGTTTCGGGCGAGAGCCATGTCTATTCGCCCCCTGAAATCTTGGCTTTTTCGGCCTTCTCGGCGGTGCGCGTGACGAGACGGTCAAGCGTGCGGCGCAGCGCCTTCGATTCCTCCTGCTGCGCCTCGATCCAGTCGCGCAGCATCTGCTGTTCGCTGCGCATGTTCTTCACGAGACCCTGAATGCCTTCGGCGAGACTTGCCATCGCGGCCGTCGAGCGGCTACCGCCGCCATCCTGCGCAAGCTTGAGGATCTGCTCGGCCAGCGCCTGCACATCGGCGGAGGATGAGGTTTCGAGAGCGCCGGCAAGCGGCTGGTGTTCGGAGCCGACATCCGTCACCGATGAAAGCCAGTTTTCCAGCTCCGTATAGAAGCGGTTTTGCGCACGGCCGGCCTGAAGGTCGAGGAAGCCGAGCACCAGCGAGGAGGACAGGCCGAAAAGCGACGTGGAGAATGCGGTGCCCATACCCTGGAGCGGTGCGGATAGCCCCTCCTTCAACGCGTTGAGAATATCATTCGCCGTGCCGCCGCCTGCGTCGAGCGACTGGATGACGGAACTGATCGAACCGATCGTGCCGAGAAGGCCCCAGAACGTGCCGAGAAGACCGAGGAAGACGAGCAGGCCGATCAGGTAACGTGAGGTGTCGCGCGATTCATCGAGACGCGTGGCGATCGAATCGAGGATGGAGCGCAGCGTCGTCGTCGACAGCGTCATGGAATGGCGGCGGCCGATCAGGGCGCGCATCGGCGCCAGCAGCACAGGATCGCGCCCGACCTTCTCCGCGCTGCCGGCTGCACGGAAGGAATTGAACCAGCGCACTTCCGGCCGCAGCGCCAGCACATGATTGAACACCAGCAGGATGCCGATCAGCAGCACGCCGAGGATGAGGCCGTTTAGACCGGGATTGCTGAGAAACGCAGTCTGCGCCTGCCGAAAGAGGATGGCGGCCACGAAACCGACGATGATGAGAAAGATCACCATCGTCCAGAAGAAGGCCATGGGACTTGAAAGTTTGTGCGGGTCTTCGTGCCCGGTCTCGTCGGTTCCGCCCCAGCCCGACAGCGCCAGCTTAGCCATATAGTCGCATCTCCGCTTCCTCGTCGGGGCGGAGACTAGTGGAAGATTGAGCCGAATTGAAGGGCTTGGCGGCAACAGCGGTGCATTCCTGCACCGCGCGTTTCACCCGTCAGCGTGACGGTACAGGCCGCTGCACGACCTCGCGCAACGCCTTATGGATATATTCGTTGCCCGCAACGACAGTGCCGCTCGACAGCACAGCGTTGCTGCCGTCGAGATCGGTTGCATAGCCGCCGGCTTCGCGAATCAGGAGAACACTGGCCGCGATGTCCCACGGCATGAGGTCGCGCTCCCAGAAGCCGTCAAAGCGACCGGCTGCCACATAGGCGAGATCGAGCGAAGCCGAGCCAAGGCGGCGCACGCCGGCGACTTCGCCCATGACATGGCGCAGTTCGATGAGGAACTTGCCGTGGTTGACGTCACCCAGATGCGGAACGCCGCAGCCGATGACGGCATCCGACAGGTTCTTGCGCGCCGCAACGCGCAGACGGCGATCGTTGAGGAAGGCACCGCCGCCACGCTCGGCGGTGAAGAGTTCGTCCGTCGCCGGGTTCAGCACGACGCCCGCGACGATCTCGCCATTGCGCTCCAGCGCGATCGAGATCGCAAAGAAGGGAATGCCGTGCAGGAAGTTGGTCGTGCCGTCGAGCGGATCGACGATCCACCGATGCGCGCCGTCCGTGCCGATGATCTCCTCGGATTCTTCACCGAGGAAACCGTAGGTCGGGCGGGCCTTCATAAGCTCCTCGCGGATGAGCTTTTCGGCCTTGCGGTCGGCCTGCGAAACGTAGTCGCCCGGCCCTTTCAGCGAAACCTGCAGGTTCTGCACCTCGCCGAAATCGCGCGCGAGCGACTTGCCGGCCTTGAATGCGGCCTGAACCATGACGTTGAGAAGAGCGGAACGTGCCATGAAATGAATGTCCTTCGGGAATGTCCGGCGCATCGGGCGGCAAAAGCCGCAGCGCGAAAATGTACCGGGACCGGATGTGGCGCCTCAAGACCACAAATCCCCCGAAGTTTCAAGCCTCAAGCCTCTGCACGACACGCAAAGCAGGGGCACCGATCGTGCAACAGGGTAAATAGACGCCCGTCAGGACCCTGTGCGGAACTTGTTGGCAGCCGTAATCGCCGCCTTCTGCTGGGACTCTTCAAGCCCCAGATAGAAATCCTCGAGGGAAGGATCGCTAAGTCCCGCACGACGTGCCAGCACGAACCATTTCGCCGCCTCGACGGGATCGGATTTCGTGCCTATGGCGTGGATGTAGAGCTGCGCAAGCTTGCTCTGGGCGACGGCGTTGCCGCCCTCGGCGGCGCGCTTCAGCCAATTGAAGCCCGCCTCGTAATCCCGCTCGCCGGCCGTGCCGTTGACCAGCCACATGCCGAGGTCCAGCTGTGCGGTGTCGTAACCGGCGCGCGCAGCCCGCAGCAACCACTCCCGGGCGCGGTTTTTCTTTTCGTCCGGCAGGTCCTTCAGGCTGATGTAAATCTGCGAGAGCGCATATTGCGCATCGGCAATGCCCTGCTCGGCCGATTTCTCATAGTAGGGCAATGCCTCCCGCAAGCCCTTCTCACCCGGGCTGTCGGCCACCAGAACTTGGGCGTAGTTGAACTGGGCCGACGGGTTGCCGAGATCGGCTGCCTTCTTCATCAGCTCGTCGGCCTTTTTGCGGTCATCCTTCGAACGGGAACGCTCCATCAGCAGAACCGCATATTTGAACATGCCGGTCGGGTCGCCGCCATTGGCGGCCTGCTCGTACCAGAACATCGCCTGATCGCGGTTGCGCTTTACGCCGAGGCCCCGGTCGAGAATTTCGGCGACCAGCGTTTGCGCGGCCCGGTCTCCCAGCTGCGCGCGCGGTAAAGCCAGTTCCATCGCCGTCAGGTAACGACCACGCTGGAAGGCGCCATAGGCCTCGTCGACTTTTCCGGTGAACGGCTTCTCCGCCGGCAATTCGGGAAGCTCCGCACCCATGCGGTCCAGCACGCCCAGACCGCCGGAGGGCCCGTCCGCCTGTTTGCCCTCATCCGCGGGCGTTGCGGGTTCCGCCGCCGTCGGCCGGTCTTCTTTTCCGTTGTCGCCCGCAGTGACAGCCGGGCCCTTTTTCGCCACTTGCGCGAAGGCTGGCGCGCACGCGAAAACGCCCGTGGCAAGAAGCGCCACCGGCACGATACGGCAAGCTTGCGAAAGGACGACCCTGATCATGAGCGGCTACTATTCCCCAAACCGTGGCGCTTTTTCGTCAAGCAGTGCATTTACGGCGGCAACGACGTGGGGTGCCTGCGCCGGCTCTGCGAAAACGGCCTTTTCGAGCGCCACGAACTCCGCGCCGCTTTCTGCGACAACCAGCGCAGACTGCGGGTCCGTTCCGCCCAGAACGATGCAGGGGATTTCCACCATGGACGCCCACCATTCGGCGAGCGCCACATTCTTGGGATGCGCCTCCGGCTTGATGTCGCCGCCGATCTTGCCGAAGAAGATGTAGTCCGGCTGGATTTCGCCGATCTCCAGCGCCTTGTGGCGATCCGTGGCGTTGCCGCCGCCAACGATCAGCTTGGGCGTGAACTTTTCAACCGCCTCCGCGAATGCCTCCAGTCCGCCGGTCACATGGATGCCGTCGGCTTTCGCACGGCCCGCGACGCGCGTGTCGCCGGCGACGAGCGCGGCCGCGCCTGCGTCCTGCACGATCTTGACCAGCACTTCTGCATGCTTCTGAAACTCACTGTCGTCGAGGCCGTATTGCGGCAGGATCACGGACGCGACATCGCCGCCCTTCAGCGCGCCTTCCAACATTGCGGCCCGCGCGGAAAGGTCATCGCCTTCCGGAAGGATCAGCACAAGGCGGCAGCGGTTTTCGACATCGGACATGAAAGGCACTTTCCTAGGATTAGCGGTAGCCAGGCTCGTCATAACAGAACAAAGCGGATAGACGGAAGGACGAACAGGATCAACCGTCAGCAATGTCCATCGACCCTACCATCTATTACGCAGCGATTCCCGCTGTGCTTCTCGTCGGCCTAACCAAAGGCGGCATGGGCGAGGCACTCGCCCTCATGGGTGTGCCGCTGCTCGCCATGGCCGTACCGCCGGTTCAGGCCGCGGCAATCCTCCTGCCCATTCTCGTGGTGATGGATTGGGTGTCGCTCTGGATATGGCGCAAGCACAACAACCGCCAGCTCCTGAAAATGATGTTGCCCGGAGCCCTGCTCGGTATCGCCATCGGCTGGGCCACGTCTGCCTATGTGCCGCGCGATGCGTTGCGCCTCATCATCGGCCTCATCACCGTGCTGTTCGTGCTGCGCTACTTCTACAACAGCTGGCGCGTCCGCCACGGCCACGTCATCGAGCCGAAGCCGCATCGCCTGGTGCCGGCGGCCTTTTTCGGCACGCTCTCCGGCTATGGCAGCTTCGTCGCCCACGCCGGCGGGGCGCCCTTCCAGGTCTATGGCCTACCGCTAAAGCTGCCGCCGCGCGACTATACCGGCGCAGCGGTGCGGTTCTTCGCCATTCTCAACCTCATCAAGCTCGGCCCCTATTTCGCGCTCGGCCAGCTCGACACGACGAACCTGACCATCTCCGCGACGCTTGTGCCGCTTGCCATTGTCGCCACAGCCTTCGGGGGCTTCATGGTCAAGCGCATGAAGCCGGAAGTGTTCTATCCCTTCATGTATTCCATGGCACTGATTGCGGGTACGAAGCTCGTCTACGACGGCATCCTCGCCTTCATCTGAAAGTTGCCGCAGCGCACAAAATACTTGCCGGAAATGCTGCTTTGCCATAGCGTTCAGCCATGGCGAACCCTGATCCCTTTGCTGCGATTGCCGATCCCAACCGCAGGTTCCTGCTGGAGGAGTTGCGCCGGTCGCCGCGCACGGTCAACGAATTATCCGAGGGTTTGCCGATCAGCCGGCCGGCGGTGTCGCAACATCTCAGGGCGTTGCTTGATTCCAATCTTGTCAGCGTGACCTCGGCGGGCACGAAGCGGATTTATGCGATCAATGCGAAGGGCTTCGACAGGCTCAATCTCTGGCTCGACCAGTTCTGGTCCTGAAACAGAACGCCCCGGCACGGAGATCCGGTTGCCAGGGCGTCACGACATCGATGATTTCTATTGCGGTATTTCCATTGCGGGAAGTGGTTTCGCGGAACGGGCTCCTACCCTGATCTTCCCATACAGACCGTCTGTTCCGCGACTTGCTCCCTTAATTCTCCGTGGAATTCCTGTCTTCAGTGCGCCGAGCGAAGCCGCTCGATCTCATCCTTGATGCGCAGCTTGCGACGCTTGATCTCCGCGATCGTCTGATCCTCCGAGGAGGGGCGCGTGACCGCAGCATGCAGCTCTTCCTCCAGAGCGAAATGCTTCTTTTCCAGCGTAGCCAGGTGAGCCTCAATCGTCATGTGACAGTTCCTTCCTTTTGTTTTCCACCCGATCCCGTACGGACCGGATGGTCCAGGTTGCAACAAAGTTAGTGTGCCATTTCATTTTTCATTTGTCGAAGGCGAAAACGTGGCAAGGGATAACTTCCCGTTACCACAGCTTTCGTGATAGGAGCACGATTGATTGAGAATGGAGGCAAGCGGGCCAACCGCTGTTTCCGACGACGGGGAAAAACAGCATGGCAGATCAGGACCAGGCGGAATTGCGGCTTGCGGCCGCACGGCTTCGCCAGGAGCACGAAGATTATGACGCAGCCATCAACGCCATGATCCAGACTGGCTGTGAAGCCCTGAGAATCCAGCGCATGAAGAAGAAGAAACTGGTCCTGAAGGACAAGATTTCCAAGCTGGAAGATCAGATCATTCCCGACATCATCGCCTGAACCGGACGAGACGCCTTGGACACGACAGAAACGCCACCCGTCGCCATCATCATGGGAAGCCAGTCCGACTGGGAGACGATGAAGAACGCCGCCGACACGCTCGATGCGCTCGGGGTGGACTACGAGGCCCGTATCATTTCGGCGCATCGCACGCCCGAGCGGCTCTACAGCTTCGCGCGCGGCGCCAAGGCCGAGGGTTTCAAGATCATCATCGCCGGTGCCGGCGGTGCGGCGCACCTTCCCGGCATGGCAGCGGCCATGACGCCACTTCCGGTCTTCGGCGTACCGGTTCAGTCCAAGGCGCTTTCCGGTCAGGACAGCCTGCTGTCGATCGTTCAGATGCCGGCCGGCATTCCCGTCGGCACGCTCGCCATCGGCCGCGCCGGCGCCGTCAATGCCGCGCTCCTGTCGGCCGCCGTCCTGGCGCTCAACGACCCGGAACTCGCCCATAGGCTCGACGAATGGCGCGAGACGCAGACGAACGCCGTCGCCGAATATCCCGTGGATGGCCCGCTATGAGCGCACGCACGATCGGTATCATCGGCGGCGGTCAGCTCGGCCGCATGCTTGCCATGGCGGCAGCGCGCCTCAACCTGCGCACCGTCATCCTTGAACCCCAGGCCGATTGTCCAGCCGCACAGGTGGCGAACGCCCAGATCGTCGCTTCCTATGACGACGCCGATGCGCTTGCCGAGCTCGCCCGCGTCTGCGATGTCGTGACCTACGAATTCGAGAACGTGCCCGTCGCCGCTGCCCAGGCGCTGGCCGCCGCCGTCCCGGTCTATCCGCCGCCGCGGGCGCTGGAAGTCTCGCAGGACCGCCTTGTCGAAAAAAGCTTTATCCGTGACTGCGGCATCCGCACCGCCGACTTCGCCGCCGTCGACAGCCAGGGCGATCTCGAAGCTGCCCTCGATCGTTTCGGCGGCGTGGGCGTGCTCAAGACGCGAAGGCTCGGTTATGACGGCAAGGGGCAGCGCGTCTTCCGCTCGCCGGCCGAAAACCGCGACGGCGCGTTCGAGACGCTCGGCGGCGTACCGCTGATTCTCGAAAGCCTTGTGCCCTTCGAGCGAGAGATCTCGATAATCGCCGCGCGAGACCGCGACGGCACCATCGCCTGCTACGATCCGGCGGAAAACGTTCACACCAACGGTATTCTCCACACGTCCACCCTGCCCGCCCGTGTCAGCGAAGCAACAGTGGATCTCGCCCGCAAAGCCGCCCGCGCCATCCTCGACAATCTCGGCTATGTCGGCGTTATCGGTGTGGAATTCTTCGTGCTGCCGGATGGCGGCCTCGTGGCCAACGAAATCGCGCCGCGCGTGCACAATTCCGGCCATTGGACGGAAGCGGCCTGCGTGATATCGCAGTTCGAGCAGCACATCCGCGCCATCTCCGGCCACACGCTTGGCGACCCGCGCCGGCACTCCGATTGCGTGATGCAGAATCTCATCGGCGACGATATCGACGACGTTCCCGCCTGGCTCGCCCGGCCCGGCGTGCTCGTCCATCTCTACGGCAAGACGGAAGCGCGTCCCGGCCGCAAGATGGGGCATGTCACCCAGATTTTCGATTGAGAGAGACTGGAAAACCGGCGATCGGCATGGAAAACCCGGCGCCTGTGGTTGACAGCGGAAATGTCACGGGTTACATGCCTGCCCAACCTGAAAGCGCGCCCGAAACGGCGCGTTTTTGATTGAGGAAATCCGGCGAGTCCATCGCCCTGCAATACGCGGATCAGAAAAATGAAGATCAAGAATTCGCTCAAGTCGCTCAAGGCTCGCCACCGCGAGAACCGCCTTGTTCGCCGCAAGGGCCGCATCTACATCATCAACAAGCAGAACCCGCGCTTCAAGGCTCGTCAGGGCTGATCGCGTCTGCCTGTCCCCTCGTGCGGACAGTGATGAACAAAAACTGTTTGAAGTTGCGCGCTGGCGGTTTACCATGACCGCCATGCGCTTTTTCTCGTTTTCCGTATTGCTGCTTTCTTTCGCCCTCGCCGGTACTGCTCCGGCAGCGGCACTGGCACAGCAGGCCGACAAGGCCTCTGTCGATCCGTCGTCCAGCAGTGCCTTCACGACCCAGACGCAGCGTCTGGACAAGCTTTTCGGCGAGTTGAAGCGTGAGGGCGACCCTGACAAGGCGAAGGGCATTGCCAACCAGATCCGACGCGAATGGCAGGATTCCGGCAGCGCCACCATCAACTTTCTCACCCAGCAGTCGGACAAAGCCGTCGAAGAGAACCGGAACGCCGCCGCACTCGATTTCCTCGATGAGGCGATTCGCCTGAAGCCCGACCATGCGGAAGCATGGAACCGGCGCGCCACGCTGCATTTCAAGATGGGCAACTATCGCAAGTCGATGTCCGACATCAACCAGGTCCTGCGGCTCGAGCCCCGCCACTTTGGCGCACTCGCGGGCATGGCGGGCATCATGACCCAGACAGGGCGGGACGAGATGGCACTGAAGGCCTGGGAGCGCTTCCTTCTGGTCTACCCGACCGAGCGGCAGGCACAGAAGGCCCTTGGGGAACTCGCCGAAAAACTGACCGGACAGAGGACGTGATCCACAGGTGATCCGCCAAGGCTCCGTCGTCGTAAACAGGCTGTAGCCTTACAGCAGCCCTCCCTTCTCCATGCAGCCCGGCCTCCATGCTGACAGCCCTCCTCGCCGTCCCCTTTGCTCTCGCGCTTGTCGGCTTTCTCTTCAGTGCATGGCAGACGCAGTCGATCGAGCGACGATACGACAATATCGGCGAGCTCATCGATATCGGCGGCATGCGCATGAACAGCGTGTTCGTACCCGCCGGCAGCGAGGCGGACCTGCCGCCGATCGTCTTCATCCACGGCGCAAGCGGCAATCTGCGCGACCCCATGCACGCCTTCCGTCCGGCGCTGGAGGGCCGGTCCGATCTGCTTTTCCTTGACCGGCCCGGCCATGGCTATTCCGACCGTGGCGGCCCGGAAAATGCGCGGCCCGACGGGCAGGCCCGCGCTATTGCGCGCCTGATGGAGGCGCGGGGCATGGAGCGCGCAATCATCGTTGGCCACTCCTTCGGCGGAGCCATCGCGGCCAGCTTTGCCCTCGAACATCCAGAGAAAACAGCCGGCCTTCTTTTCCTCGCGCCCGCGACCCATCCCTGGCCGGGCGGTGTCGACTGGTACTATAACCTTGCGAAGATGCCGGTGGTTGGCTGGCTGTTCAGCCATATCGTTGCGATGCCCGCCGGCCTTACGCGCATAGAAAGCGGCACGCGTTCGGTCTTCGAACCGAACCCGCGACCGCAGGACTATGTCGACGCAACGGCCCCTGCCCTGGTGCTGCGCCCGACGACGTTCCGCAACAATGCAATCGACGTTGCCAACCTGCTCGCATATGTCCGCCGCGTGCAACCGCGCTATCGGGAAATCCGCACGCCGACGGTCATCGTCACCGGCGATTCGGATGGCGTCGTCTATGAGGAAATCCATTCCCGCGGGCTGGCGCGCGACATTGCCGGATCGGAACTCGTCTGGATCCGCAACCTCGGTCATAAGCCGGATTATGTCGTGACCGATCTCGCCGTCGAGGCCATCGAAAAGATCGCCGGTCGCGATCGCGACCTCCAGGAATCAGCAAGGCGGGCCGAAGCCCACCTTGCAAAGCAAAATACCAAATAGCGCGCCGCTCAGACGCCGCTGACGCCGTCAGCTCCGATATAGGCGATGCGCAGCATGTTTGTGGCGCCCGGCGTGCGAAGCGGAACGCCGGCCGAGATGATGATGCGGTCGCCCGGCTTGCCGAATTCCTCAGCAACAACAATGCGGCAGGCGCGGTTCACCATGTCGTCGAGGTCTTCCGCATCGCCCGTGACGACGCAGTGCAGGCCCCACACGACCGAAAGGCGGCGGGCCGTCTCGATGACCGGCGAAAGCGCCAGAACCGGAACTTCGGGCCGCTCGCGGGCGGCACGCAATCCCGTCGTACCCGACGAGGTGTAGCAGACGATGGCCGACAGCTGCAGAGTCTCGGCGATCTGGCGGGCAGCAAGCGAGATAGCATCGGCACCCGTGGCTTCCGGCGTCGAACGCTGCGCGTAGATGATGCCGGGGTAGTGCGGATCGCGCTCGACCGTGCTGGCGATGGACGCCATGGTGGATACGGCTTCGATCGGATAAGCGCCGGAGGCGGATTCGGCCGAGAGCATCACGGCATCCGCACCTTCGAACACCGCAGTCGCGACGTCGGACACTTCGGCGCGGGTCGGGACCGGCGCGGAGATCATCGATTCCAGCATCTGGGTCGCGACGACGACCGGCTTGCCGGCGCGGCGGCAGGCGCGGATGAGCTGCTTCTGGATGCCGGGAACGGCTTCGAGCGGCATTTCCACGCCGAGGTCACCGCGCGCCACCATCAACGCGTCGGAAAGCTCGATGATTTCATCGATGCGTTCGACAGCCTGCGGCTTTTCGATCTTGGACATCAGGCCGACGCGGCCGCGCGCGATTTTGCGCACTTCCACGAGGTCTTCCGGGCGCTGGATGAACGAAAGCGCGACCCAGTCGACGCTACCGGTTGCCAAAACGGCGTCGAGGTCGACGCGATCCTTCTCCGTGAGTGCGCCGACGCCGAGCAGCGTGTCGGGCAGGCTGACGCCCTTGCGGTCGGAAATCTTGGTGCCTGATACGACGGTACAGACGATCGCCTTGCCGTCGGCGCTTTCGGCGCGAAGATGCAGCTTGCCGTCGTCGATGAGGAGCCGGTCGCCGGCCTTGACGGACTCAAGGATTTCCGGATGCGGCAGGAAAACGCGGGTGTTGTCACCCGGCTCGTCGCGATTGTCGAGCGTGAAGGTCTGGCCGGGCGTGAGCTCTTCCGACCCATTGGCAAACTTCCCGACGCGCAGCTTGGGGCCCTGAAGGTCGGCGAGAATGCCGATCGGGCGGCCACAGCGGGCTTCGACGGCGCGGATGCGGCTGATCAGCGTGCGCATGAGATCATGGCTGGCATGGCTCATGTTGATGCGGAACAGGTCTGCTCCCGCCTCGTGCAGCTTCTGGATCATCTGCTCTTCAGCCGATGCGGGTCCGAGCGTGGCGAGGATTTTGACTTTTCTGTTCCGTCTCATCAGTTCTGGCTTTCCTGCGTGCCGGGCGTATCGGAAAGCTGTACCATCCAGCTTCCCTGCCGCCCCGTGTCATATTCCTTGAAGCCCATGCGCTGGAACCCGCGTGCGAAGCAGTCTTCGACACCGGTGACCTTGAACTCGTTTTCGGCGACGCACATGTTGACGTCACCGGTCCAGCGGCCGCCTCGGGCGGCGTCTTCGGCATAGAGATAATAGTAGCGCGATTGCAGCTCGCCCTCGATCAGCGTCGCGCAGGTCGTGGCGGGCACCTGCCACCAGCCTTCGCTGATCCAGCCCTCCTTGGCGCGATAGCCTATAGCGACGCCCACAAGGTTCTGGGTTCCGTTACAGACACGGAACTCCGCCTTTGCGGCATCGGGAACGGAAAGGGCAAAGAAAGCCGATGCGAGAAAAAGACCGGCCTGCAGAAGGCCGCTGGCTTTCGGGAAAAACGGGCGTTGGCTCTTGGTTCTCACGGCTTCCAATGGAACTCCGTTGATTTGAATATGCGCTTTCTTGCGACGGCGTGGCATGAATGTCAACGCAACACTAATCGATTACATTTTAACGACAACGCGGTGAATCCTTTCGGCGGGCAAGGCCACACTTCTTGCGGGCAACACCACCCCGTGCGATCAATCGGCTTGTGTGACACACATATGGCAAGAGATATGCAGGACCACCCTCCTTTCGAAATCATCGACGGCGACCTCTCCCTCGGGCTCGTTATCCTGGCGGACCACGCCACCAATCTCCTGCCTGCGCGTTACGGCCGCCTTGGCCTGCCGGAAAGCGCCTTTGAGCGCCACATCGCCTATGATATCGGCGTCGAGGGTCTCGTGCGAGGGCTGAACCAGCGCCTGAACGCGCCTGTTGTCATGAGCCGCTTTTCCCGCCTGCTGATCGATCCCAACCGCGGCGAAGACGACCCGACGCTCGTCATGCGCATCTCCGACGGAGCGATCGTTCCAGGCAATCATCCGATCACGCCGGAAGAATGGCAATATCGCCTCGATACCTATCACCGCCCCTATCACGATGCGGTGTCCAGCACGATCGCAGCCGTCACGGAGAAGACCGGAAAGGCACCGCTCGTCCTGTCCATGCACTCCTTCACCCCCACCTGGAAAGGCGTCGCGCGCCCTTGGCAAGTCACGGTGCTGTGGGACAATGACCATCGCGCGGTTTCCCCGCTGCTCGCGGCGCTAGAAGCGCCCGGCGACGTAGTGGTCGGCGACAACGAACCCTATGACGGCGCATTGCGCGGCGACACCATGTTCCGCCACTGCATGAAGCCGGGGATCGCCCATGCGCTCATCGAGATCCGCCAGGACGAGATCGGCGATGCCGAGGGCATCGCGCGATGGGTTGACCGGCTCGCGCCCGTCTTCGCCCGGTTGAACGCGGACGAAAGCCTGCACACATACGAGATATTCCCGTCCCGCACGGGACCTTACTGAGGCCGAGATCATGACCGAACTGAGCAAAGAGCAGCAGACCGAATTCGAGGCAGCCGCCTTCCGCCGGCTGGTCAGGCATCTGCGCGAGCGCACCGATGTGCAGAACATCGACTTGATGAACCTCGCCGGTTTTTGCCGCAACTGCCTGTCGAACTGGTATCGCGATGCGGCCAGCGAAGCCGGTGTGCCGCTCGACAAGGAAAGCTCGCGGGAGATCATCTACGGCATGCCCTACGAGGAATGGCGCGACCGTTACCAGCGCGACGCCACCGACGCGCAGAAGACAGCCTTCGAGACGAACCGTCCGAAAGAATAGACGACACCGTTGCGAAAATCCTGAAGGACCGTGCGATAGGTCTTGATCTTGCCGGAAGTTCGCGGCAAGTCACGGCGCTCACGAATTTCTAGCCCACCAAGGAGAACATCATGTCGGATGCCCACGGCGTCGCACGCGACCAGCTTCGCGCTTTCATCGAACGCATCGAGCGTCTCGAGGAAGAAAAGAAAACCATCGCCGACGACATCAAGGACGTCTATGGCGAAGCCAAGGGTACGGGCTTCGACGCCAAGATCCTGCGCAAGGTCATCCAGATCCGCAAGCAGGACAAGGACGAGCGCATGGAGCAGGAAGCCATCCTCGACACCTACCTCCAGGCTCTCGGCATGATCGAACTGCCGCCGGATGCTGAATAAGACCGGATAGAAACGCAAGAAAAAACCCCGCGGATCGCTCCAGCGGGGTTTTTCTTTAAGTGGTAAGACAAGCCTAGTTCTCGGCCCGCTCGAATTTACGCACTTCCATGAAGTTGACCGCCGTTCCGCTGAAACGACCCGAGTCCACGGATTTGCTCTCCGGCTGGAAGCCGGCGAGGTAGACAGTCGTCGGCGCGGCGCGCAGCGTGCGGCTGACGAAACGTGGCGCCTTGACCGGCTTGGCATTCGCCGAGACGCTGTCTTGGGCCAGCGCCCACTGCGACAGGATCTTCTGCGTGGCCTTCGGCTCGGTACGGATGGCACCGCGGTTTGCGGCCTCGGCATCCTTCTTCTTCGGACGCCCGCCCTTCGTCGGGGTTTCTTCTGCGGCGGCATTGCTTTCGAAGGCATCGACACCGGAAAGCGAACGGCTTGCGCCACGATCAGACGCGAGCGCGGCCATCTCGATCGGATCGCCCTCCACACCCGTGGCAGGCGAACCAAGCGCGGCAAGGCCGGAGCGGTCGGCCGTCGCCGGCAGCGCGACATCCGCTTCCGCAGCGGCCATCAGCGCCGTCTGCGACTTGTCAAGCTCGACCTGTGGACGCAGGCCCGGCACTGGAACCATCGCGAGTTGCTCGGCATCCTCCGTCGCCGCCTCGGCGGTCACGACACTATCAGGCTGCGCATCGCCGGCCTGGCCGCGTGCACCCAGCGATACCGGAAGCGGAATCTTGTAGGCGGCGAGATCCTCGAATTCGGGCTTCTGGCCCTCCGTCGTCGCGGCTTCGAGCGCGGCAACGGCACCGCTCGTTGTCGGCGCGACCAACGCAAGCTCGCTTGCGGTCTCGTTCGACTTGAAGGCAGGGCGGCTGCCCGGAACCGGCGCGGTGAATGCAACCTCCGTTTCGGCCGCAACGGCGGCAGGCTCAGCGGTCTGCTGCGTCGCTCTGCGGCCGGGTGCCGCGCCTTCATCGAAGTCGTCGGCGATCGCCGTGGTGCTTGCGATCATTTCGGGTTCTTCATCCTCATCGCCGCCACCGCCGAAGAGGGCAGCGAGGAAGCCTCCCTTGCGCTTGGATGCTGTCGGCGACGAACCGCCACCGGCCACCTGAATGGCGCTTGAGCCCACGCGGCGCTTGTAATCGGCAACGGCCTGCTCGTAGCCAGGCAGCGGCTTGCCGTCCGTCGGAACGTGCATGGTCTTGCCATCGGGGAAGAGCTGGACGAGTTCCTGGCGGCTCATGCGCGGCCACGCACGCACGCTTCCGACATCGAGATGCACGAAGGGCGAACCGGACGTCGGGTAGTAGCCGACCCCGCCCACCTGGAATTTCATGGCAGTGGCACGCAGCGTCGAGAGCTTCACGCCGGGGATGTAGAAGTCCATCGCCTTGCCGAGCATGTGCTGGCTCTTCTTTGCGACGCCCTTTGAGCGCGTCCGCAGCATCGAGTTCGTCGAGGGCGAGCGATAGGCGGAAACGACGTTGATGTAACCCGTGGCGCCGGTCTTGCGGTAGACTTCCCAGACAAGGTCGAAGAGGCGCGGATCCATCTTCGTCGGCTCGTTGCGGCGCCAGTCACGCAGGAAAGTGTTCAGTTGCTTGAGACCGCGCTGATCGTAGCGCCCGTTGCGCTTGAACGTGATCTCGGCCTTTTCCTTCGTATGGATGTAATAGAGCTTCAGCGTGCGGTTGCCGCTCTCGGCCTGAACCGTCGCTGGAATGGCCGCCGGCAAAACGAGGGCAGCAGAGAGCACAGCCGTGGTCACGACCTTGGGCAGCTTATGCAATACAGTCTTGCACAGGCTGCTCAGGGAGGTCCCCGTGCGCTTCATCGATGCGAACAAATTTGCCAACTCTTACCCCGTCCGAAGGACAACGAGCGTCCGTTGCCCCAGATGAATGCCAAATGCGGTGAGAGCATGGCAAATCGGCCACACTCGTCCTCGCGCACCCGTTATAGTGAACAATCCACTAACAGGGAATAAACGGCAATCAGGAAATCTCAAGTGACGGGGATTCCAGCAGTTTTTACGCAGCCTCCTTCATAGGATCATCAGGGTCGATGCCGTAATCCTTCAGTTTCCGGTAGAGAGTCGAACGGCCGATGCCCAATTTGCGGGCAACCTGACTCATCTGGCCATGGTAAAACTTTAGGGCGAAGCGGATCAGTTCTTCTTCCACATCGGCCAGCTTGCGCACATGGCCGCCCCTGTCGACGCTTGCGATGGCGTTGTCGGGCGTCGTGTCCACGGCCTCGGCGGCGCGGAAATCCGGGTAGACGCCGGGCAGGCGGATGTCCATGGAGTGTTCCGGCGCGCGCGCGGCCACGGCCTCGAAGTTCACGCCGCCGTTCTCGGCAAGGCCGTAGCCGGGAACCTGCGCCGCAATCTGCGGGAAGTCGGCAGCCGTCAGTTCATCGCCTTCCGCCAGCACCACGGCGCGGAAGATGGCATTTTCCAGCTGGCGGATATTGCCCGGCCAGTCATAGGCCGTCAGCAGCGCCATGGCGCCGGCTGACACGCCGAGCGGCCGCGCGAGCTTCTGTTCACCCGCGAAGCGCTGCACGAATGCACGCACCAGGACCGGGATGTCCTCCTTGCGCCGATGCAGTGCGGGGATCGTGATCGGGAAGACGTTCAGGCGATAGTAGAGGTCCTCGCGGAAGCGCCCCTCGCGCACCTCGTTGATGAGATCACGGTTGGTCGCCGAGATCAGGCGCACATTGACCTTCTGCGGGAAACGGGCACCGATCGTCTCGATCTCGCCCTGCTGCACGGCACGCAGCAGCTTCACCTGCACCTCAAGCGGCAGGTCGCCGATCTCGTCGAGGAACAGCGTGCCGCCGTCGGCCTCCATGAACTTGCCGGTATGGCGCTCCGTCGCGCCCGTAAACGCACCCTTTTCATGGCCAAACAGGATGCTCTCGACCAGATTGTGCGGAATGGCGCCGCAATTGACGGTGACGAAAGGCTTGTTGGCCCTGTCGCTCGCCGCCTGGATGGCGCGCGCCACCATTTCCTTTCCAACGCCCGATTCGCCTTCCAGCACGACCGGAATGTTGGACTGCGCGGCGCGGCGGCCGAGCTCGATGACCCGCAGCATTTCCGGGCTTGCCGAGATGATGTCCTCGAAATGGATGGTCTCGGCACGATTGCGGCGCCCGGCGCGGCTGCGGCCTTCGCGCTGATCCATCTTGAGCGCGTTGCCGACGGCGACACCCAGACGCTCCGGCGAAACCGGCTTCACGACGAAATCGAAGGCACCGGCCCGCATGGCCATGACCACCGTCTCGATACCGCCCTGTCCTGTCTGCACGATGACGGGAATGGTGTTCTCGCGCTCGGCGAGCACTTCGAGAAATGCCGTACCGTTCATCTCCGGCATCATCAGGTCGAGCAGGATAACGTTGATCAGGCCGCCCTTGCGATCGAGCAGATCGAGGCCCGCGCGGCCGTTTTCCGCCATATGGGCGACATGGCCGGAGCGCTCGATCATGTTCTTCAGAAGCCTGCGCTGGACAGGATCGTCATCGATGACAAGAATATGGGCCGTCACTGGAACCTCCTTGCCTAAGGCATGCGTCATGCATGCCCCGGGAAACTGAATACCAGTGGACCTTGGCAGAAAGGGTTGAACATGCCGTTTTGAGAAAGGCTTGCATTTTAACCATTGCCGACGCAAGCAGGACACCGATCTGCCCATTCAGGAAGAGAGATAGAGATGACCCGCAATTTCCCCGAACCCCGGATCACCTTCGCACCGGCCGAAGCCGCCGCAAGCGCGCAACTCGGTGACCTTCCCGGCTGGAACCTCACCGATCTCTATCCTTCCCAGACCTCTCCCGAATTCCAGGCCGATATGAAGAAGGCTGAAGCCGACACGCTCGCCTTCGAAGCCCGGTGGAAGGGCAAGCTTGAAGCCGCCACAGAAAAGACCGGTGACGATGGCATCGGCGCCGCCGTGCGCGAATTCGAGGCGCTGGAAGACGTGATGGGCCGCCTCATCTCCTTTGCCGGCCTCACCTATTTCACCAACACGACCGAGCCGGCGAACGGCAAATTCTATGGCGACATCCAGGCCAAGCTGACCGACCTTGGCGCGCACCTGCTGTTTTTCTCCCTTGAACTCAACAGGATAGCGGACGAGCGCATCGACGCGGCGCTGAAAAACGATGCGCTGGCCGCGCACTATCGTCCGTGGATCGAGGACCTGCGAAAGGACAAGCCCTACCAGCTCGACGACAAGACCGAACAGCTCTTCCTCGAGAAGTCGATGACGGGTGCGGCCGCGTGGAACCGCCTCTTCGACGAGACGATGGCGTCGCTGCGCTACACGATCGACGGCGAGGAACTGCCGCTCGAAATCGCCCTCAACCAGTTGCAGTCGCCCGATCGCGACGCCCGCCGCAAGGCCGCCGAGGCGCTGGGGAAGACGTTCAGGGACAATATCCGCACCTTTACGCTGATCACCAACACACTCGCCAAGGACAAGGAAATCTCCGACCGCTGGCGCGGCTTTGCCGACATCGCCGACAGCCGCCACCTTGCCAACCGTGTCGAGCCGGAAGTGGTCGCAGCGCTCGCTGAAGCCGTGCGCGACGCATATCCGCGTCTGTCCCACCGCTACTATGCGATGAAGGCGAAGTGGCTCGGAATGGAGCAGATGGAGTTTTGGGATCGCAACGCGCCGCTGCCGGAAACGCCCGACGCGATCATTCCCTGGAACGAAGCACGCGACACGGTGCTTGCCGCCTACGGCGCCTTCGCGCCTGAAATGGCCGACATTGCCAAGGAATTCTTCGACAAGGGCTGGATCGACGCGCCGGTGCGCCCCGGCAAGGCTCCCGGTGCCTTCGCGCATCCCACCGTTCCGTCCGCGCATCCCTATGTGCTCGTCAACTACATGGGCAAACCGCGCGACGTCATGACCCTCGCCCACGAACTCGGACATGGCGTGCATCAGGTTCTGGCCGGCGGCCAGGGCGCGCTGATGGCCTCCACGCCTCTGACGCTGGCCGAAACCGCTTCGGTCTTCGGCGAGATGCTGACCTTCCGCAGCCTGCTCGACAAGACGAAGGACAAGCGCGAACGCAAGGCCATGCTCGCCCAGAAGGTCGAGGACATGATCAACACAGTCGTGCGCCAGATCGCCTTTTACGAATTCGAGCGCAAGGTGCACACCGCCCGCAAGGAAGGC
Organism: Shinella sedimenti; assembly: GCF_022601905.1. Lineage (NCBI taxonomy): Bacteria > Pseudomonadati > Pseudomonadota > Alphaproteobacteria > Hyphomicrobiales > Rhizobiaceae > Shinella > Shinella sedimenti. The sequence continues at coordinate 235,054 of NZ_JAKVIN010000006.1, read as the reverse complement.
GAGCTCACGTCCGACCAGATCGGGGAACTCTGGCTCTCCGTGCAGGAAGAGAGCCTCGGCCCGGCAATCCGCATTTCCGAGGGCTACGAGACCTACTGGGCCTATATCCCGCACTTCATCCACTCGCCCTTCTATGTCTATGCCTATGCCTTCGGCGACTGCCTCGTGAACTCGCTCTACGCCGTCTACAGTCAGGCCGAGGCGGGCTTCCAGGCGAAGTATTTCGACCTTCTCAAGGCCGGCGGCACGAAACACCACACGGAGCTTCTCAAGCCCTTCGGCCTTGATGCGAGCGATCCGTCGTTCTGGAGCAAGGGACTGTCGATGATCGAGGGGCTGATCGACGAACTGGAAGCGCTTGATAAGGCGTAATCGAAACGGAAGCCGGACGCCGCCCGCATGACCGACCGCGAACGCTTTGTGCTCCTCAGGGACGACCGCGAGGACCGGACGGTGGTTTTCGCCGATCCGCTGGCGGTCGTCACCGTGCGAGACCGTGGCGGCTTCGAGCCTGCCTTCGCAGCGCTTCAGGCTGCACAGGCGAAGGGCCACTGGATCGCCGGCTTCATGAGCTATGAGGCCGGCCACTTCTTTGAGGAAAAACTGGCAAGGCTTGCCGTCGAAGGCCGCCCGACGCCGCTGATGAGCTTCGGCATCTTCGAAAAGCCTGCGGATGGCCACCCGCTGGCAAGCCCGCGGCAGCGCACCGAGAACGAGCCGTTCCTGACCGAGCCGAAAGCTGACTGGGACTTCGAAACCTACCGCAGCCGTTTCGACCGCCTCCACCAGCATCTGCGGCAGGGTGACTGCTATCAGGCGAACCTTACAATGCCGATCCGCGCGCGCTGGAACGGCGATCCACTTGCCGCCTTCTGGTCGCTCATCGAACGCCAGCCGGTGCGCTACGGCGCCTTCGTCTCCCTCGACGGTCCGCAGTTGCTTTCCCGCTCGCCGGAACTCTTCTTCGACATCGACAGGGACGGATGGATCGAGACGCATCCGATGAAGGGTACCGCCGCGCGCGGGGCGAGTGCCGCCGAAGACGAGAGCATCATCGCCACCATGCAGGCTGATCCCAAGACGCAGGCGGAAAACCGCATGATCGTCGATCTCCTGCGCAACGACATTTCGCGCATCACCGAGGTCGGCACCCTGCATGTGCCGAAACTCTTCGCCGTCGAGACCTACCCGACGGTGCATCAGATGGTGAGCCATGTGCGGGCGAAGCTCACCCCGGGCACCTCCATCCGCGAGATCTTCGCCGCCCTCTTCCCCTGCGGCTCGATCACCGGCGCGCCGAAGATGCGCGCGATGGAAATCCTGCACGATCTGGAAGACGGCCCGCGCGACGCCTATTGCGGCGCGATCGGCTTCATCGCTCCCGACGGAATCATGCGCTTCAACGTCGCCATCCGCACGATCTCGCTGTTCGACGACGGCAACGCGGTCTTCAATGTCGGCGGCGGCATCGTTTTCGATTCCACCGCTGCATCGGAATATGAGGAATGCCTGCTGAAGGCGCGCTTCGCCGTGGGGGACCAATGGATATCTCGCTGATCGAGACCCTGCGCTTCGAACCCGGCACGGGTTTCATCAGGCTTGAACGGCATCTGTCTCGCCTCACGCGTTCCGCTGCCGCACTAGGGCTGCCCGGCACCAAAAAAGCGGGGGAGGCCCTGTCCGCCACCGCCTGTGCCGACACAGCGGTGCGGGTGCGCCTCGAACTTTTCGCCGACGGCCGGGCCGACGTGCAGACCGCCCCCTTCGCACCGCTTGCGGCGGATACCGTCTGGCGCGTGAAAATCGCCACCACGCGGCTCTCGTCCACCGACCCGCTGCTGCGCCACAAGACGTCCCGACGCGCCCTCTACGCCGCCGCCAGAGCGGAAGCGCCTGCCAGCGAAGCCGACGAGATGATCCTCCTCAATGAACGCGGCGATGTGTGCGAAGGCACCATAACCTCGCTCTTCCTCGATGACGGCTCCGGCATCCTGAAAACGCCTCCGCTGGCATCGGGTCTGCTTGCAGGCGTACTCAGGGAAGAGCTTCTGGAAAGCGGCCGGGCCATCGAGGCGGTCCTGCGCCCCGAAGACATCGAGAAGGGCGCCGTCCTGATGGGAAATTCCTTGCGCGGCCTCATCCGGGCACGCCTCGCCTGAACCCTGAATTACCGGCGGTTCCAACCGGTTAAGAATATCGCCAAGGAATTCCCCGGCAATCTTTATTGTGACAGAAAACTGTGCTCTAGCGCTGGCATATTATGCTATGGGGGCCTTCGAGGCCCTTTTTTCGAGCGCAAGCGGCCGCCCCGCAGGAGAACCAAATGGCAGACAGCACCTACCCGGTACATGGCGAAATTACCGGCCCGATCGTGATGATCGGTTTCGGCTCCATCGGTCGCGGCACGCTGCCGCTGATCGAGCGCCATTTTAAATATGACCGGAACCGGCTGATCGTCATCGAGCCGCGTGAAGATGCCGCCGATGCGGAAATCTACGCGCGTCACGACGTCCGTCACATCAAGGCGCATGTCACGAAAGACAATTACAAGACCCTTTTGAAGCCGCTGCTGACGGAAGGCGAAGGCCAAGGCTTCTGCGTCAACCTTTCGGTGGACACGGGCTCCGTCGACCTCATCAAGCTCTGCCGCAAGCTCGACGTGCTTTACATCGACACGGTCGTCGAGCCCTGGCTCGGCTTCTACTTCGACAAGGGCATGAAGAATGCCGACCGTACGAACTACGCGCTTCGCGAAACGCTGCGCAAGGAGAAGGACAAGAACCCCGGCGGCACGACGGCGATCTCCACCTGCGGCGCCAATCCGGGCATGGTTTCCTGGTTCGTCAAGCAGGCGCTCCTCAACCTCGCCAAGGACCTCGAAATCAAGTTCGAAGAGCCCTCGCAGCATGACCGCGAAGGCTGGGCCAAGCTGATGAAGAAGGTGGGTGTCAAGGGCGTGCACATCGCCGAGCGCGACACCCAGCGCACCAAGAACCCGAAGCCCTTCAACACGTTCTGGAACACCTGGTCGGTCGAAGGTTTCATTTCCGAAGGCCTTCAGCCTTCCGAACTCGGCTGGGGCACCCACGAGAAGTGGATGCCGAAGAATGCCAAGAAGCACAAGAAGGGCAGCAAGGCGGCGATCTATCTGGAGCAGCCGGGCGGCAATACCCGCGTGCGTACTTGGTGCCCGACCCCCGGCCCGCAATACGGCCTGCTGGTCACGCACAACGAATCCATCTCCATCGCGGATTATTTCACGGTGCGCGATAAGGACGGCGATGTCGCCTATCGCCCGACCTGCCACTATGCCTACCATCCCTGCAACGACGCCATCCTGTCGCTGTACGAGATGTTCGGCAACGGCGGCCAGCAGCAGCCTGTCCTGCACGTTCTCGACGAGAACGAGCTGGTCGATGGCGTCGATGAACTCGGCGTTCTCCTCTACGGTCACGACAAGAACGCCTATTGGTACGGCTCGCGCCTCTCGCTGGAGGAAACCCGTCGCATCGCTCCCTACCAGAACGCCACGGGCCTGCAGGTGACATCGGCCGTGCTGGCCGGCATGGTCTGGGCGGTCGAGAACCCGAAAGCCGGCATCGTCGAAGCCGACGAGATCGATTACAAGCGCTGCCTGGAAGTGCAGACGCCCTATCTCGGCCCGGTTGAAGGCCACTACACCGACTGGACCCCGCTTGATGGCCGCCCGGGCCTCTTCCCGGAAGACCTCGACACAAAGGACCCCTGGCAGTTCAAGAACATTCTCGTTCGCTGATCACGGCACCCGTCATCTGCTTGAAAGACGCCCGCGGCCTGCTGCGGGCGTCTTCGCTTTCAATGGGATAATGCCCATCCACCGGGCGGCATGTCTTGCTTTCAAAATCTCTTCGCGGCATGTTCGGGCAAAATGGACGGATGCTTCGCGCCGGCCACGACCTCGGGAGACTTCAGATGAAACCAATCGCTGTCCTGGGCCTGCTTGCGGCAGCAGCAGCACTCGCTTCCTGCCAAACGGAACGTGCACCGCGCGAAATGCCCATGGCCCAGCGCCCGGTTCCGACCGGCGTCGAAGGCGCATGGGTGGATCCGAACGGTATTGTTTCGACCTTTGCGGCCGGCACATTCACGACGCGCACAACCGATACCAACCAGCTCCTGGCATCCGGCACCTACATCAATACATCGCCGACGCTGGTCGAGATCAACATGACCTCGCTCGTGCGTAACACGCAGTCCAAGGTCAATTGTGCGCTGGTCAGCCAGCAGCAGCTGAACTGCACCACCTCCGCCGGTGCGCAGTTCTCGCTCGCACGCCGCGCCTGAAACGGCATTGCATGTCATGATCAAGGGGCCGAAAGGCCCCTTTTTCGTCGTGTGCCGAAGGCAGCACGCGTCCTGTTTTTTCTTGAAGTTGCCGCCGACCGATGAAAACATTCACCGGCTGGCTGTCATGTTCGCCGTCTATCTGGGATCGGCCAGCGTTCCGTGCCGACAGGCGCGGCAAACAAGGAGAAGAGGACCATGACGATTTTCCGATCCGGCCTTCTGGCCGCCTCCCTCATCGCACTTTCGAGCGGCTCGGCTTTCGCCGACTACGAGCTGAACATCCTGCACATCAACGATCTGCATTCGCGCATCGAAGCCATCAACAAGTACGATTCCACCTGCTCTGCCGAGGAAGAAGGCAAGAACGAATGCTTCGGCGGCATCGCCCGCGTGAAGACGGCCATCGATAACGCGCGCAAGGCGTTGACGGACGCGAAGGCCAACGTGCTGGTGCTGGATGCCGGTGACCAGTTCCAGGGCTCCCTCTTCTACACCACCTACAAGAGCCAGGCGGTCGCCGAGTTCATGAACGGCATCGGCTTCGATGCGATGGCAGTCGGCAACCACGAATTCGACGACGGCCCGGAGGAGCTTGCGAAGTTTCTCGACCAGGTGAAGTTCCCGGTCATCTCCGGCAATACGGTGGCCGGCGCCGAGACGCCCATCGCCAACCGGATAAAGGGCTATGTCGTCAAGGAGATCGGTGGAGAGAAAGTCGCCGTCGTCTCGGTGCTGGCAACAGATACGGGCGAGACGTCATCACCCGGCAAGGGCGTCGTCTTCGAGGACGAGATCACCTATCTCAAGAGCGTCATTCCGACGATCGAAGCCGAGGGCGTCAACAAGATCATCCTCCTGTCACATGTCGGCTACAAGCGTGACAAGGAGATTGCCGCCGCCGTTGAAGGCATCGATGTGATCGTCGGTGGCCACAGTCACACGCTGCTTTCCAGCACCGACGACAAGGCGGCCGGTCCCTATCCCACACTCGTGAAGAACCCGGCCGGCGTCGAGGTTCCCATCGCGCAGGCCTACGCCTATTCGAAATATCTCGGTGAACTGAAGGTCGTCTTCGACGATGCCGGCAAGGTGACGGCGACGAGCGGCGCGCCTCTCCTGCTTGACGCCGCCGTCACACCGCACACGGGCTTTGCCGCGCGCGTGAAGGAACTGGGCGCGCCGATCGAGGAACTGAAGAAGAAAGAGGTCGCAGAAACGACCGACACCATCGACGGTTCGCGCGAAACCTGCCGCGCGCAGGAATGCACCATGGGCAACCTGGTCGCCGATGCTATCCTCGACCGCGTGAAGGCCCAGGGCATATCCATCGCCATCCAGAACGGCGGCGGCCTGCGTGCATCGATCGACAAGGGCGTCGTGACCATGGGAGAGGTCTTGACCGTGCTGCCCTTCCAGAACTCGCTTGCGACGTTCCAGCTCAAGGGATCCGACGTGGTCCTGGCGCTGGAGAACGGTCTCAGCGAGATCGAGGACGGCGCGGGCCGCTTCCCGCAGGTTTCCGGTCTGAAATACACCTTCGACAGATCGAAGCCGGCCGGCAGCCGCGTCGTCTCCGTTGAGGTGAAGGAAGGCGAGACCTTCGCGCCGCTCGATCCGGCGAAGACCTACGGCGTCGTGTCCAACAACTATATGCGCGCTGGCGGCGACGGCTATTCGGTCTTCGCGACATCAGGGCAAAACGCCTATGATTTCGGCCCGAACCTCGAACTGGTCGTGGCCGATTATCTTGCCGCGCATCGCCCCTACAAGCCCTATACCGACGGACGCATCGCCGAGGTCACCGCAGCAACGACGCAACCAGTTGCGAATGAGGCGAAGACCGCCACCGACGAGGCGGCAACTTCGACGCCAGCCGGCACGGTCGCCGCCGGTGGCAAACACGTCATAGCGCGGGGCGATACGCTCTGGGACATCGCCAAGGCTGCCTATGGCGATGGCACATTGTGGCGCCGCATCGCGGAAGCCAATGGCAATCCGCGCCCGCGCGCCCTGCATATCGGGACGGAACTCTCCATTCCCGGGAAATAAGGACAATTTGTCTCCACATTTTCTGCCGGTCCGGTCTTTTCCGGGCCGGCAATTCTTTTTAGAACCATTCCGAACCGAACGGCCCATCGCCGCGTAGAAGAACAATGACCGAAACCCCGCACGCTTAGGACCGAACCATGCAGGACAGCGCCGCCAAGCCCACAAGTCATCCGCCCGTCAAGCACGGCAAGGTGGGCGTTCTGCTCGTCAATCTGGGCACGCCCGACGGCACCGACTACACGTCCATGCGCCGCTACCTGAAGGAGTTCCTGACGGACAAGCGCGTCATCGAGTGGCCGAAGATTGCCTGGTATCCGATCCTCTTCGGGATCGTGCTCAACACGCGCCCCGGCAAGGTTGGCAAGGCCTACGAGATGATCTGGAACAAGGACAAGAACGAGAGCTACCTGCGCACCTACACGCGCAGCCAGGCCGAACTGATGGCCGCCTCGCTCGCCGAACATTCCAACGTCATCGTCGACTGGGCCATGCGCTACGGCCAGCCCTCCATCGCGTCGCGCATGGAAGCGCTTCAGAAGCAGGGCTGCGAACGCATCCTCCTCTTCCCGCTCTATCCGCAATATGCGGCCGCGACGACGGCGACGGTCAACGACAAGGCCTTCGAGTTCCTGCTCAAGCAGCGCTGGCAGCCGGCGCTGCGCACCGTACCGCCCTATCACGACGACCCGGTCTATATCGACGCGCTCGCCGTCTCGATCGAAAAGCATCTTGCCACGCTCGACTGGGAGCCGGAGCGCGTACTGACCTCGTTCCACGGCATTCCGCAAAGCTACTTCGACAAGGGCGATCCCTATTACTGCCAGTGCCAGAAGACCGCGCGCCTGCTGCGCGAACGGCTCGGCTGGTCGAAGGAAAAGCTGGTAATTACCTTCCAGTCGCGCTTCGGGCCGGAAGAATGGCTGCAGCCCTACACGGACAAGACCGTCGAGAAACTGGCGCAGGAGGGCATCAAGCGGATCGCCGTGCTCAATCCGGGTTTCGTTTCCGATTGCCTCGAGACCCTGGAGGAGATCGCCGAACAGGCCGCTGAAAGCTTCCTGCACAATGGCGGCGAGAAGTTCGCGCATATTCCCTGTCTCAACGACAGTCCCGAAGGCATGAGCGTGCTGGAAACGGTCGTGCGCCGCGAGCTCTCCGGCTGGGTCTGAGCCCGGATAAATCTTCGCCCTGAGCAAATAGACTGGTATCGCGGCACGTATTGCTTACAGTGCGCCGCGATACATGGCTGTCAGGAGAAGAAGAATGGAATTTGCAGGATTGGATATTGTCGTCATCGCCCTCGTGGTGCTGGTGGTCCTCATCCTCTTCGCCGGGATCAAGACGATCCCGCAGGGTTACCAGTACACGGTGGAGCGTTTCGGCCGCTACACCCGCACCCTGCAGCCCGGCCTCAACCTCATCATCCCCTTCATCGACCGCATCGGCGCAAAGATGAACGTGATGGAGCAGGTGCTGGACATTCCGACCCAAGAGGTCATCACCCGTGACAACGCCAGCGTCTCGGCCGACGGCGTCGCATTCTACCAGATTCTCAATCCGGCCCAGGCGGCCTATCAGGTCGCCAACCTGGAAAACGCCATCCTCAACCTCACCATGACCAATATCCGCTCGGTCATGGGCTCGATGGATCTGGACGAGCTTTTGTCCAATCGCGACGTGATCAACGACAAGCTGCTGCGTGTCGTCGATGAAGCGGCCAACCCCTGGGGCATCAAGATCACCCGCGTCGAGATCAAGGACATCGCGCCGCCGAAGGACCTGGTCGATTCGATGGGCAGGCAGATGAAGGCCGAGCGGGAAAAGCGCGCACAGGTTCTGGAAGCAGAAGGCGCCCGCAATGCGCAGATCCTGCGCGCGGAAGGCGCCAAGCAATCCGCCATCCTCGAGGCCGAAGGCCAGCGCGAAGCCGCCTTCCGCGATGCAGAAGCGCGCGAGCGCCTCGCCGAAGCCGAAGCCAAGGCGACCAAGATGGTGTCTGAGGCGATCGCCGCCGGCGACGTGCAGGCGATCAACTACTTCGTCGCGCAGAAATACACCGAAGCCATGGCCGCGATCGGCAAGGCGCCCAACTCGAAGATCGTGCTGATGCCGATGGAAGCATCGTCGCTCATCGGCTCCCTCGGCGGTATCGGCGCCATTGCCAAGGAAGTGTTCGGCAACGGCAACGCCCCGGCCGGCGGCAACCCCCAGCGTGCGCGCCAGACGACGCCTGCCACAACCACGACCGCCGCCACCTCGCCCTTCCGCAACCCCTTCGACACGCCGCAGGGAAGCTGAACATGATCCAGCGCATCGTCACCGAGCTTGGCCCCTGGGCGTGGTGGGTGCTCGGGATCGTCCTGCTGATCCTCGAAGTGCTGCTGCCCGGCGTCTTCCTCGTCTGGATCGGCATCGCCGCCATCGTAACGGGCGCGCTTTCGCTTCTCCTGTGGGGGGAGGCCTTCTGGGTCTGGCAGGTGCAATGGCTGGCCTTCGCCGTGCTGTCGCTGGTCGCGGCCGTTCTCGGCCGGCGCATCGTCAGCCGCAACGGCTCCGCGAGCGACCAACCCTACCTGAACCAGCGGGGCCAGAGCCTCGTCGGCCGCACCGCGACTCTTGAGCACCCCCTCGCCGAAGGGCGCGGCCGGATCCGTCTGGACGATACGATGTGGAGCGTACAGGGGCCGGACCTGCCGATCGGCACGCGCGTGCGCGTCACCGCCAGCAACGGCCGTGACCTCACCGTCGAGCCGGCCTGAGCCTCAGGCGACGCCGATCCGCAGAAGGTCGTGAAAATGCACGATGCCGACGGGACGGAATGTCTCGTCGGTCACGATCAGGGCCGAGATATTGTGCTGGTTGAGAAGCGCCAGCGCCGATGTCGCGAGCGTGGCCGGCTTCACCGTCTTGGGGCTGCGCGTCATGACCTCGTCGACGACGAGTTCGGAGAGGTTGCGCGACAGGTTGCGGGCAATGTCACCATCGGTGACGATCCCCACGAGAAGGCCTTCGTCATTGACGACGCCAACGCAGCCGTAGCGCTTCTGCGCCAGCATCAGCACCGCATCCGGCATCGAGGTGCCGAGCGCCACCAGCGGGATGTTCTCGCCGCTGTGCATGATATCGCCCACATAGGAAAGGCTCGCGCCCAGCTTGCCGCCGGGGTGGAACGTCTTGAAATCCATGGCCGTAAAGCCGCGTGCCTCCAGAAGCGCCACCGCGATCGCGTCGCCCAGCGACAGCTGCATCAGCGTCGATGTGGTGGGCGCAAGCCCGTGCGGGCAGGCTTCCTGAACCTTGGGCAGCAGAAGCACCGTATCGGCCTCGCGTGCCAGCGCCGAGCGCTCACCTGACGTCATGGCGATCAACGGGATCGAGAAGCGGCGCGAATAGGAAACGATGCCTTGAAGTTCTGCCGTCTCGCCGCTCCAGGAGAGCGCCAGAATAACATCGTCGCGGCCGATCATGCCGAGGTCGCCGTGATTGGCTTCGACGGGGTGGACAAAGAAAGAGGGCGTGCCGGTGGAGGCCAGCGTCGCGGCGATCTTCACGCCGATATGGCCGGACTTGCCGATGCCGGTGACGATGACCCGTCCTGCGATGCTGCCGATCAGGCGCACGGCCTCGCAGAACGCATCGTGCAGGTCGCCCTGCAACGCGGTCGAAAGGGCAAGCAGCCCCGCCTTCTCCGTCTCGACGGTCCTCAGCGCAGAGGCAATGGCGCCCTCGCCGTCAACGTTTGCCTGTCTCTTGATCATGGGCGCCTCGTTAGCGTTTTTGTCCGAACCTGTCCATGCAGAACGTAGCCGCACCAATGCCGTCCTCGAAACCAAGCGTTAACCATGACGGTTTACGTTCGCTTAGGAATTCGAGAATCGCAGGGCCGATCATGGCAAAGGCACAGCTACAGGCACGCGGGATCCTATGGTCACGCCCGACACGGCGTCTGGCAGCGCTGCTGCTTGCCGGCACCATGCTTGCAGTCGTGCCTGCCATGGCCCAGCAAAAAACGGTCCCCGCTTCAAGCGCCTTCCCGGACCCACTGGCCTCGACCGAAGAGGGAACCGACACTGACGCGACCGCAACGGGCAGCACGTCCGGCACGCCCACGACCACGGGCGCGATAGAGGCGCGCGCCCCCATGTCTGACGAGGATGCGGCCCGACTGGTGGAGACGACGCCCGGCGAAAACGGCGCGTTCCTGCCGGCCGATCGCCGCGCCGAGCGACTGAATCAGCGCGAGGCCGATCTCGACAATGTGCGCAGCAATTTCGGCAATCCCTACGAGCCGACCGGTATCCGCCTTGGCACGTTCATTCTGAAGCCCTCGCTTTCGCAGGGTATCAACCACGAAAAGACAAAGACGGGTTCCGTCTCCACAAGCCGTTCCTTCTGGCAGACGGGCCTCAAGGGCTCGCTGACCTCCGATTGGTCGCGCCACCAGTTGACGATCGATGCTGAGGGTATTCATCAGCGCAACATCAGCGGCAGCGGCGAAACCGAGCCCAAGGTCAACGTCAATGCCGACCTGCGGCTCGACCTCAGCAACGACACGATCGCCAACCTGACCGCGGGCTACGCGTTCGAGCGCGAAAGCTCCAGCGATCCCAACGCGATCAATGGTGCGACGACCCAGTCCGGCGTGCACAAATTCGCCGCCGGCGCGAGCCTGAAGCGCGATTTCGGCCTTATCCGCGGCACGATCAGCGCGGATTTCGACCGCGAGGTCTACGGCGACGCAGCCCTTCAGGACGGCAGCAAGCTGGACCTCTCGGATCGCAACTTCTCGGCGGGAACGCTGACCGGCCGTGTCGGCTATGCGCTGTCGCCCGCCCTGATCCCCTATCTCGAAGCCTCCGTCGGACGGTCGTTCTATGATCAGAAGCGGGATTCGCTCGGCTACGAACGCTCCGCCCTCACCCTCGGCGGCCGCGCAGGCGTGGAAGTCGATCTCGGCGAAAAGCTGCGCGGCGATCTCGGCCTCGGCTACAAGCGCGCGTCGTTCGACGACAGTCGCCTTGCCGCACTCCAGGGCATCGCGCTGGACGGCGCCGTGTTCTGGTCGCCGCAACGTGGTACCGACCTGCGGCTTGGCCTGCGCACGGAGCTGGAGCCGTCGACCGCGCCCGGCCAGAGCGGCTATGTCGAATACACGACCGATGCGACCCTGACCCACGAACTGCGGGATAACCTCGTGGCACGGCTGACCGGCGCCTATACGTGGCGCGACTTCAAGTCTGCCACGGTCATCCCCAACCAGAGCGTCTACCTCGCCGGGGCAGGCCTGACGTGGAACGTCAATCGCTGGCTGGCGCTCACGGGCGACGTTTCCTACGAACTGACGCGCCAGGGCGGTACGGTCGATACCGGCATCACGCGTGCCGGTATCGGTCTCGTCTTGCGTCGCTGAGCTTTACTTCAGACCCGCGACCAGTTCCTTCAGAGGGCCTTCGACCGAAGGACGGATATCTGCGCGCGCAAGCGCAAAGGCGATATTGGCGAGGATGAAGCCATCCTTGGCACCACAGTCATAAGTCTCGCCGCGGAAATGATAGGCGGCGAACTTCTGATCGGTCGCGAGCTTCACCATAGCGTCGGTCAGCTGGATCTCGTTGCCCGCACCGCGCTCCTGCGTTGACAGGATCGGGAAGATTTCCGGCTGCAGGATGTAGCGGCCATTGATGAAGAAGTTGGACGGCGCGGTACCCTTCGGCGGCTTCTCGACCATCTCGGTGATGGCAAAGCCTTCGCCGATCTTTTCGCCGACGCCAACGATACCGTATTTGTGGGCCTGATCGGGCGCGCATTCCTCGACGGCGATGATGTTGGCGCCGCTATGTTCGAAAAGCTCGACCATGCCCTTCATGCAGCCCTTCTCGGCCTTCATGATCATGTCGGGCAAAAGCAATGCAAAGGGCTCGTTGCCGACCAGCTCGCGCGCGCACCACACTGCGTGGCCAAGGCCAAGCGGCTCCTGCTGGCGCGTGAAGCTCGTGGAACCCGCAACCGGCAGGATGCTTTCCAGCAGCGTCAGCTCCGCCGTTTTGTTGCGCTGGCGCAGCGTCTGCTCGAGCTCGACCTGGATATCGAAATAATCCTCGATGACGGCCTTGGAGCGACCCGTCACGAAAATGAGGTGCTCGATACCGGCGTCCAGCGCCTCATCCACCACGTATTGGATCACCGGCTTGTCCACCACGGTCAACATCTCCTTCGGAACGGCCTTAGTGGCCGGAAGGAAGCGGGTGCCGAGACCGGCCACCGGGAAGACTGCTTTGCGAACCTTGCGTGTCTGCGACATTTTTCACCTCGTTGAGCCAATTGCCCTCATGGCTAGCCATCACTGTGCCGGAATAGTGTCCAATTGCTATTTTTTTGCAAAGAGAGACGGGGCAAAAGTTTGATGGTAAAGAATTTGTTGACTTCGTTTTTATAAGTTTGCGTCCTCGCCGGTGGTTCCCGGCCACCGAACCGAAATTTGAAAACGGAAACGACAGCTGATGACACAGAATCTCAAAACCGTTCTGCGCCGATCCGCGCTCACCCTCCTCCTCTCGGCCGGCCTTTTTGCCCAGACCGCGGTTGCGCATGCGGACGCGCGCTTCCAGAAGTGGATCGCCGATTTCTATCAGACGGCGGCAGAGGCAGGCATCAGCAAATCGACCTACCAGCAGGCTTTCGCCGGCATCAAGACGCCCGACCCGGATGTGCTCCAGAAGGCCGCTTACCAGCCGGAATTCAAGCACCAGATCTGGGATTACCTCGATTCCCGCGTCAATCCCTACACCGTGCGCATCGGCCGTGAAATGGCGAAGAAGCACGCCCGCACGCTCGCGGCCGTCGAGCGCCATTTCGGCGTGGACCGCAATATCCTGCTCGCCATCTGGTCGATGGAATCGAACTACGGCGCGGTGCTGGCAAAGGACGACCGTCTGCACTACGTGCCGCGCGCGCTCGCCACACTCGCCTATGCCGACAAGAAGCGGGCGAAATATGCGCGCACGCAGCTGATCGCCGCCCTCAAGATCATCCAGCGCGGTGACATTGCCGCGCGCGACATGACTGGCTCCTGGGCCGGCGCGATGGGCCACACGCAGTTCATCCCGACGAGCTACATGCTCTATGCGGTGGACGCCGACGGTAATGGCCATCGTGACATCTGGAACTCCATTCCCGACGCACTCGCCACCGCAGCCAACCTGCTGGCCAAGAACGGCTGGCAATCGGGCAAGACCTGGGGCTACGAGATCGTGGTGCCATCGGGCGGCGGCAAATATTCCGGCCAGACCAAGACGCTCGCGCAATGGGCGAAGCTCGGCTTCACGCGTCCGGGCGGCAGCGGTTTCAAGAACGGTTCGGACCGTGCGGAGCTGAAGATGCCGGCCAATGGTGGGCCGGGCTTCCTGATGACCAAGAACTTCTTCGTCATCAAGCGCTACAATGCCTCGGATTCCTACGCGATGGGCGTCGGCATGCTCGCCGACCAGATCGCCGGCTACGGCGGTGTCAAGCAGCGCTGGCCGCGGCCGGACGGCACGCTCGACATCACCGAGAAGTTCGAACTCCAGACGCGCCTGAAGGAACTCGGCTATTACGACGGCGAGGTCGACGGCAATTTCGGTTCGGGCTCGAAAGCCGCCATCCAGGCCTTCCAGAACCGCATGGGCCTGCCCGCCGATGGCGAGCCGAGCCAGAAGCTCCTGCGCGCACTCCAGCGTTGAAAATAGCGGCAATCCGGCATGAGGGCGCTTCGGCGCCCTTTTTGCTTTCCCTCGCCCCTGGCATTTGCCATCATGCCGCCATCGACCATCCGCAGAATGCGTAGAAATCGCGGAGCCCTGCAATGAGCATGACGATCCGGATCATCCGCCTCGGGCTTGCCCTCGCCGTCTCCGCAAGCCTCGCAGCCCCCATGGCGACGCCGGCCGGCGCGCAGGAGCGAGTCGAGCGCAGATCGATCCTCGAATTTCTCTTCGGCAAAAAGAAGCCCAGGGAAGTCGCACCCGAACCCACCATTCGCAAACCCCGCGCGACCGTCAGGAAAAAACGCCCGGCAACGGCAGTGGCGAAGAGCCCCGAACCCGCACCGGTGGAAAAGCTGGCGGACGCGAAGGTTGTGCTCGTCGTAGGCGATTTCATTGCTGGCAGCCTCGGTGACGGCTTGATCGAGGCCTTCAAGACCACGCCCGGCATTATTGTCGATAAGCGCACGAACGGCTCTTCCGGCCTCGTGCGCGACGATTACTACGACTGGCCGGCCTCGCTGCCCGGCCTGATCGCGGAAACGAAGCCGGCGCTTGTCGTGATCAGCCTCGGCGCGAATGACCGGCAGCAGATGACGATTGCAGGCGAAAAGGAGAAGTTCCGCTCCGAAGCCTGGACGAAGGAATATGAAACCAGGGTCGAGCGTATTGCCGCAATCGCCCATGAGGGCAACAAGCCGATGCTCTGGATGGGCATGCCCGCCTTCCAGTCCTCGGCGCTCACCGCAGACATGACGACACTGAACGGTATCTACCGCGCCAGCGCCGAAAAGACCGGCGGAACCTTTGTCGATATCTGGGACGGCTTCGTCGACGAGGGCGGCAAGTTCGTGACGTCGGGCTCCGACATCAACGGCCAGCAAGTGCGCCTGCGCGGCTCCGACGGCATCAACTTTACGCCGGCCGGCAAGCGAAAGCTCGCCTTCTACGTGGAAAAGGAAATCCGCCGTATCCTCGGCGATGCGGCGGCCGACGGCCCGAGCCTGCAGAACGACCTGAAGGACCTGATCGTCGCCACTCCGCCGGTCGAGGATGCCGAAATCACCAAGACCCAGCCGATCAGCCTCTCCGACCCCTCGCTCGACGGCGGCACTGCCCTTCTGGGCGCCGCCGCCATCAAGGGCAATGGCAAGAGCCTGAGGGACAAGCTCGTCGAAAAGGGCGAAACCGCCGATGCCCCGCTCGGCCGCGTGGATGATTTTCGCCTCAACAAGAGCGCGACGCCCTGAGCCACGGAATGGTCGGGCCAAGACAGGTCACGGCCGTGCCAGGGTCACTGGATCACTCGGACGAGAGCGCGCCGTTTTTCGGCGCGCTCTCCCTGTGCCTTACCGCGGCAGCGTGGTCACACCCATCAAGGCCTCGTCGATCGCGCGCGCAGCCTGACGGCCTTCGCGGATCGCCCAGACAACGAGGGACTGGCCACGGCGCACGTCACCGGCCGTCCAGAGCTTGTCGACCGAAGTCTTGTAGTCGCGGTCATCGGCGATGACGTTCGACGAGCCGCGCTTGTCGGTGTTGATCGCAAGCTTGTCCCCGAGATCCTTCAGCACGCTGTCGGTTGCGGGACCGCGGAAACCGATGGCGATGAAGGCGAGATCGGCTTTGATGATAAACTCCGTACCGGCGATCGGCCTGCGGCGCTCATCCACCTGGCAGCACTTCACGCCCGTCAGCACACCGTCCTCGTCACCGACGAATTCGAGCGTTCCGACCTGGAACTCGCGCACCGCACCTTCGGCCTGCGAGGAGGAGGTACGCATCTTCGTCGCCCAGAACGGCCAGACAGCAAGCTTGTCTTCCTTCTCCGGCGGCTGCGGGCGGATGTCGAGCTGGGTCACCTTGACGGCCCCCTGGCGGAACGCCGTGCCCACGCAGTCCGATGCGGTGTCGCCGCCGCCGACGACGACGACATGCTTGCCGCCAGCCAGAATGGGCTCGGACGGCCAGCCGACGCTATCGATGTTTTCCCGGCCGACGCGGCGGTTTTGCTGCACGAGATAGGGCATGGCATCGTGCACGCCGGCGAACTCGACACCGGGGATACCTGCATCGCGCGGGGTCTCGGAGCCGCCGCAATAGAGCACGGCATCATGCTCGGCAAACATCTCGTCCATCGGCTTGTCGATGCCGACATTGACGCCGTAGTGGAACGTCACGCCCTCGCCGCGCATCTGGTCGACGCGGCGGTCGATGAAGTTCTTCTCCATCTTGAAGTCCGGGATACCGTATCGCAGCAGGCCGCCGGCCTTGGATTCGCGCTCGTAGAGATGGACCTCGTGTCCGGCGCGGGCGAGCTGCTGGGCAGCGGCCATACCAGCGGGGCCTGAGCCGATGACGGCGACCTTCTTGCCCGTCTTCACCGTCGCCGGCTGCGGCACGATATAGCCCATCTCATAGGCCTTGTCGGCAATCGCCTGCTCGACGGTCTTGATCGAGACCGGAGTATCCTCGAGGTTCAGCGTGCAGGCCTCCTCGCAGGGTGCGGGGCAGACGCGGCCGGTGAATTCCGGAAAGTTGTTGGTCGAATGCAGGTTGCGGATCGCCTCTTCCCAGTTGCCGTTATAAACGAGGTCGTTCCAGTCGGGGATCTGGTTGTGCACCGGACACCCGGTCGGACCGTGGCAATAGGGAATGCCGCAATCCATGCAGCGCGCAGCCTGCTTCTGCACCTCGGCATCCGACATCGGGATGGTGAATTCGCGGAAATGGCGGATGCGGTCGGAGGCCGGCTGATACTTCGCCACCTGCCGATCGATTTCCATGAAACCAGTTACCTTGCCCACTTCAGTAATCCTTGCTCAAAGACGGGCGCCGTTCCGGGGCCCGTGCCGGTCGCAGCCCCCGCTGCAAGACCGGCAAGATGAATTCGATCCTGATCGCTTGAAGCGATCGGTCAGTGAAGGTTGGTGAACCGCTGCCTCACTCGGCAGCGACCCCCATCCTCATGCGCTCCATCTCTTCGAGCGCGCGGCGGTACTCGACCGGCATCACCTTGCGGAATTTCGGACGATAATCGGCCCAATGGTCGAGGATCTCCTTGGCTCGCGGCGAACCTGTATAGTGCAGGTGGTTCGAGACGAGCTGATAAAGCCGTTCCTCGTCATGGCGCGTCATGTCGTCGGACACGTCGACCATGCCCTTGTGCATGAGGTCGCCGCCATGGTGGTGCAGCTTCTCCAGCATGTCGTCTTCTTCCGGCACCGGCTCGAGCTCGACCATCGCCATGTTGCAGCGACGGGCGAAATCGCCGGCTTCGTCAAGCACATAGGCGACACCGCCCGACATGCCGGCCGCGAAGTTGCGCCCCGTCTGGCCGATGACGACGACGACACCGCCCGTCATGTACTCGCAACCATGGTCACCCACGCCTTCGACGACGGCGACGGCACCGGAATTGCGCACGGCGAAACGCTCGCCGGCCACGCCGTTGAAGTAGCACTCGCCTGCAATCGCGCCGTACAGAACGGTATTACCGACGATGATCGATTCATGCGGCACCGCGCGGTTGTTTTCCGGCGGACGCACGACGATGCGGCCGCCCGACAGGCCCTTGCCGACATAGTCGTTGCCGGCGCCGACCAGATCGAAGGTAATGCCGCGGGCAAGGAACGCGCCAAAGGACTGGCCCGCCGTGCCGTGCAGCTTCACTGAGATCGTATCGTCCTTCAGACCCTTGAAGCCGTAACGCTTGGCCACTTCACCCGAAAGCATAGCACCGGCCGACCGATCGACGTTCTTGATGTCGACTTCGAAGGCAACGGGCGTCTTGGATCCAAGCGCCGGCTTCGCCTGCTCAATGAGCTTGCGGTCAAGGATGTCGTGGATCGGGTGATTCTGCCGCTCGGTCCAGTAGGTCGCCTCCTTCGGCGCATCCACCTTGTGGAAGATGCGAGAGAAGTCGAGACCATTGGCCTTCCAGTGCGAAATCATCTTCTCCTTCTCGAGCAGTTCCGAGGCGCCGATGATCTCGTTCAGCGAGCGAACGCCGAGCGAGGCCAGGATTTCACGCACCTCTTCGGCCACGAAGAAGAAGTAGTTGATGACGTGTTCGGGCGTACCCTTGAAACGCTTGCGCAGAACCGGGTCCTGCGTGGCGACCCCTACCGGACAGGTGTTGAGGTGGCACTTGCGCATCATGATGCAGCCGGCCGCAATGAGCGGCGCGGTGGCAAAACCGAACTCGTCGGCGCCCAGCAGCGCGCCGATGACGACGTCACGGCCGGTCTTCAAGCCACCATCGACCTGCAAGGCAATGCGCGAACGCAGCTTGTTGAGCACCAGTGTCTGGTGGGTCTCCGCAAGGCCGATTTCCCAGGGGGAGCCGGCATGCTTCAGCGAGGTGAGCGGCGAAGCGCCCGTGCCGCCGTCGAAGCCCGCGACCGTGATATGGTCCGCGCGCGCCTTGGCGACCCCGGCGGCAACCGTGCCGACGCCGACTTCCGAAACGAGCTTCACCGAGATATCCGCCTTGGGATTGACGTTCTTCAGGTCGTAGATGAGCTGCGCCAGATCCTCGATCGAGTAGATATCATGGTGCGGCGGCGGCGAGATGAGGCCGACGCCCGGTGTCGAGTGACGGGTCTTGGCAACCGTCGCATCCACCTTGTGGCCGGGAAGCTGTCCGCCTTCGCCGGGCTTAGCACCCTGCGCCACCTTGATCTGCAGCATGTCGGCATTGACGAGATACTCCGTCGTCACACCGAAGCGACCCGACGCGATCTGCTTGATCGCCGAACGCTCGGGATTGGACGAACCATCAGGCAGCGGCAGGTAGCGATCGCTCTCCTCGCCGCCTTCGCCGGTGTTCGACTTGCCGCCGATCCGGTTCATGGCGACGGCGAGCGTGGTATGTGCCTCGCGGGAAATAGAGCCGAAGGACATGGCGCCCGTCGAGAAGCGCTTGACGATATCAGCTGCGGATTCGACCTCATCGATGGAGATGGGCTTGCGACCCGCCGCTTCCGCGCCCTTGATGGAAAACAGGCCGCGGATCGTGTTCATGCGCAGCGACGAGGCATTCACCAGTTCGGCGAATTCCTTGTAGCGGTCGGCGGCATTGCCGCGCACCGCGTGCTGCAGGGAGGCGATGACGTCGGGCGTCCAGGCGTGTTCCTCACCGCGCATGCGATAGGCGTATTCGCCGCCAATATCGAGCGTGTTGGCAAGCAGCGGATCGCGCCCGAAGGCCGCCTTGTGACGGTTGAAGGTCTCCCGGGCGATCTGTTCCAGGCCGACGCCCTCAATGGTGGTCGCCGTGCCGAAGAAGAACTTGTCGACCAGTTCGGACGACAGCCCGATGGCGTCGAAGATCTGCGCGCCGCAATAGGACTGGTAGGTCGAAATGCCCATCTTGGACATGACCTTGAGAATGCCCTTACCGATCGCCTTGATGTAACGGTAGACGACTTCCTCGGCATCGACTTCCTTCGGAAACTCGCCCCGCTTGTGCATGTCGGTGAGCGTGTCGAATGCGAGATACGGGTTGATCGCTTCCGCGCCGTAGCCGGCGAGCAGGCAGAAATGGTGCACTTCTCGCGGCTCACCGGTCTCCACGACGAGACCGACCGATGTGCGCAGACCCTTGCGGATCAGGTGATGGTGCACGGCGGCCGTTGCGAGCAGTGCCGGGATCGCCACGCGGTCCGGCCCGATCTGGCGGTCGGAAAGCACGATGATGTTGTAGCCGCTGTTGACCGCCTGCTCGGCGCGCTCGCACAGCCGCTCCAGCATTTCCGGCATGCCGTCGGCACCGCGCGCCACGTCATAGGTGAAATCCAGCGTCTTGGTGTCGAAGAGATCCTCGACATGGCCGATGGAGCGGATCTTTTCGAGGTCTCCATTGGTAAGGATCGGCTGACGCACTTCCATGCGCTTGGCCTTGGCCGCGCCGCCATGATCGAGAATGTTCGGACGCGGACCGATGAAGGAAACGAGGCTCATGACCAATTCCTCGCGGATCGGGTCGATGGGCGGGTTCGTCACCTGCGCGAAGTTCTGCTTGAAATAGGTGTAGAGCAGCTTGGTCTTGTCGGACATGGCCGAGATCGGCGTGTCCGTACCCATGGAACCGATCGCTTCCTGCCCCGTCGTCGCCATGGGCGACATCAAGAGCTTGGTGTCTTCCTGGGTGTAGCCGAAGGCCTGCTGGCGGTCGCGCAGCGAGACGTCGCGGCGCAGCGCCCGCGGCTCGACCGGACCGAGGTCTTCCAGAATGATCTGGGTATTATCCAGCCAGTCGCGGTAGGGGTGCTTGGCGGCGAGCGACGACTTCACCTCCTCGTCGGAGATGATACGGCCCTCTTCCATGTCGATAAGCAGCATCTTGCCGGGCTGGAGGCGCCACTTCTTGATGATGTTCTCTTCCTTGACCGGAAGCGTGCCGGCTTCCGACGCCAGGATGACGCGGTCGTCATCGGTCACGATATAGCGGGCCGGACGCAGGCCGTTGCGGTCAAGCGTCGCGCCGATCTGCTTGCCATCCGTGAAGGCGACGGCAGCGGGGCCGTCCCACGGCTCCATCAGGGCGGCGTGATACTCGTAGAACGCCTTGCGCTCGGGGCTCATCAGCTGGTTGCCGGCCCAAGCCTCGGGGATCAGCATCATAACGGCATGGGCCATGGAGTAGCCGCCGCGCACCAGGAATTCGAGCGCGTTGTCGAAACAGGCGGTGTCCGACTGGCCCTCATACGAGATCGGCCAGAGCTTGGTGATGTCTTCACCGAAGAGCGGCGAGGAGACCGAGGCCTGGCGGGCCGCCATCCAGTTGACGTTGCCGCGCAGCGTGTTGATTTCGCCGTTATGAGCGACCATGCGATAGGGGTGCGCGAGCTTCCACGACGGGAAGGTGTTGGTCGAGAAGCGCTGGTGCACGAGGGCGACGGCGGACTCGAAGCGCGGATCGGCAAGATCCTTGTAATAAGCCCCGACCTGATAGGCCAGGAACATACCCTTGTAGACGATGGTCGTCGCGGAAAGCGAGACCGGATAGAAGTTGCTCTCCTCACCTTCATATTCGTCATAGATGCGGTTGGAGATCACCTTGCGCAGCGTGAAGAGACGGCGCTCGAACTCGTCGCTCGTCGCGGCTTCACGACCGGCGCCGATGAAGACCTGAACGTGGCGCGGTTCGGTGGCTGCGATCTCCGGCGCCTTGGAGAGAGAGGAATTGTCGACCGGCACATCACGGAAGCCGAGCAGAACCTGCCCCTCCTCCGCGACGACATCTCCGATGACCTTCTTGAAATAATCGACCAGCTTCTCGTCCTGCGGCATGAAGATGTGGCCGACGGCGTATTCGCCTGCCTTCGGCAGCGTAACGCCCTGCTTGGCCATCTCCTCGCGGAAGAAGCGGTCCGGAATCTGTACGAGAATGCCCGCACCGTCGCCCATCAACGGGTCGGCGCCGACGGCACCGCGATGCGTCAGGTTCTCGAGCATGAACAGCCCGTCCTGCACGATCTGGTGCGACTTCTTGCCTTTCAGATGCGCGACGAAACCGACGCCACAAGCATCGTGCTCATTGCGCGGATCATAGAGTCCTTGTTTTTTTGGCAGGCCCAGGGCGGAAGCGCGCGTTTTGGCGCCCGTCGCAGTCGTCGTCTGCGCCCGGGTCTGCCGATAATCATGTGCTTGGGTCTTCACCATGTCTCTCTCCTGTGGCCCGCATTTCGCAGGCTTTTGCTTCCACCCACATGGCCGCGGCCTGCGTTGCAGCAAGCCTCGGCCATGACTGTCTGTTCCTGAGCGTGACGCGGTCAACCAAGACGACCGATCAGCTAGCGATCATCGGACCGTCCTGGGCGGCGGGGCGTTCTGGAGAGCGGCTCTCCTGGCCCGTCGCCTCTGCCCCGGCCTCGTGGGAGGGGCGTCGCTCGGTCTCTTGACCGAAATAGGACAGCAACCCTGTCCTATTTCATGTGCTCTATGCCAGAAACGCCCTTGGCCTGCAAGGCCATCATGCCAAATAAACACGACCTTATGAAGAAAAATTGCCGCCTTCCACGAAAGCCCGAAATTAAATTACGGGACGGCGCCACATTGTTTCCGTTCCTTTCATTTTCGACGACCGCACCATGCCGGATCAATGCGGCGATTGATCGCCTTGGTTTCTGCATTATGGTCTGCGCAGCCTTGAACCGTACAGAGATTCCTATGTTTTTCGCTTCCGACAACTGGGCCGGCGCCCATCCAGACATTGCGCAAAGCCTTGTGGAGGCCACTGGCGGCTTCGCCCCGGCCTACGGCACCAGCACCCTCGACAAGCGTGTGGAAAAAACCTTCTCGGAAATTTTCGAGCGCGATGTCGCCGTTTTCCTCGTCGGCACGGGCACGGCAGCCAATTCGCTTGCGCTCGCAAGCGTCAACCGGCCCGGTGGTCAGGTTTTTTGCCATCGCGAGGCCCACATAAATGTCGATGAATGCAACGCCCCTGAATTCTTTGCGACCGGCGCCAAGCTCGTGCCCGTCGATGGACCGGCGGGCAAGATCACGCCCGATGCGCTCACCGCGGCCATCGGCCGCTTTCCGCCGGATTTCGTGCATGGCGGCCAGCCGATGGCGGTCAGCATAACACAGGCGACCGAAGCCGGCACGGCCTATACGCTGGACGAGATCGCCGCCCTTTCCGATGTCGTGAAGAACGCCGGAATGCCACTTCATATGGACGGTGCACGCTTTGCCAATGCGCTCGTGCATCTGGGGACGAGCCCCGCGGAGATGACCTGGAAACGCGGCGTCGACATTCTCTCCTTCGGCGGCACGAAGAACGGCTGCTGGTGTGCGGAGGCTCTGGTCCTCTTCGACACATCGAAAGCCCAGCAGATGCATTTCCTGCGCAAGCGCTCCGCCCAGCTCTTTTCCAAGTCGCGCTTCATCGCCGCGCAATTCGAAGCCTATTTCCGCGATGACCTGTGGCTTACTCTCGCCCGCCATTCCAACGGTATGGCGAACCGCCTCGCGAACGGCTTTACAACCTCCGACAAGGCCCGCCTCGCCTGGCCAACCGGATCGAACGAACTCTTCGCCATCATCCGCAACGATGTCTTGAAAACGCTGCGGGAAAAAGGTGCGGCCTTCTATGACTGGCCCGCCGGACCGGCCGTGAAAGCGACCATGCGCGACGACGAGACCTTGGTGCGCCTGGTGACAAGCTTCGCAACCCGCGAGGCCGACGTCGACGCCTTCCTTTCGGCTCTCTGAAACGAAAAAGGCGGCGCCTTGCGGCACCGCCCTCCTCACTCCGATAAAGCCGGGCTTAGTTGCTCTGGGCTTCGATTTGCTTGGTTTCGCGGTTGACGGCCGCAATCTCGATCCGGCGCGGCTTGGCGGCTTCCGGAATCTCGCGAAGAAGATCGATGTGGAGAAGGCCGTTCTTCAGCGAAGCGGCGCGCACTTCCACATGATCGGCGAGCTGGAAGCGGCGCTCGAAAGCGCGCTTGGCAATGCCGCGGTAGAGATACTGGCTTTCATCAGCCGTTTCGTCTTTCTTTTCGCCCTTGACGGTCAGCGCATGTTCGCGCGCTTCGATCGAAAGCTCGCTTTCATCGAAGCCGGCAACGGCCATGGTGATGCGGTAGGTGTCTTCGCCGGTACGCTCGATATTGTAGGGCGGATAGGTCTGAGCCTGATCAGGCTGACCAAGGCTATCGAGCATGGTGAAAAGACGGTCGAAACCGACGGTGGAACGGTAGAGGGGGGAGAAATCGACGTGACGCATGGTGTCCTCCTTCAGAGCAACGGTTGCGATCTTTCTGAAGGCTGCCCCTGATTTCCGAAGGGTCAGCCCGGTTCATCCGGTCTGCGCCCCATTCTGGCGACGAAGACCTCGACGAGCCCTTTCGGCGCCCGTGTCAATGAGATGGGAACGTCTTTCGGCCCGTTCAAGGGGTTGCCGCGGCCGGAAGACGGCTACGCGATTTTTCCGGCATGAACGGCGGATGAACGTGCGCTTCGGATATCGTTCAGCTTGGCCTTGCTAGAAACGCGACATCGGAAGCGAAAGCTTTCGAAGACCGGGGTGCAACGTCCCTTCCGCCCTGGTTAAACTGCGCCGGCTGCATGTGTGCCACCCCCGTTGCCACATGCATCCGGCTTTTTTCTTTGACGGCCAGAGACCAAGCGCCTATCCATCCACTAGCAACCTCGAGACCGCCTGCCCCGATGGATCCGATCCTCCACGCCAGCACCGACAACCCCGTTCCCGAGAACCATTTTGCCGGTTTTCTCGAAGGCAGCGGCGGCGTGAAGATCCGTTACGCCGTCTTCCGCTCGAACACGCGGGAAGCGAAAGGCACCGTCGTTCTTTTGCAGGGCCGCAGCGAGTGCATCGAGAAATACTTCGAGACGATCAACGACCTCACCGCCCGCGGCCTGTGGGTGGCGACGTTCGACTGGCGTGGCCAAGGCGGCTCGGACCGCCTGATCGCAGGCAACCGGGCCGGGCATGTCGCACGCTTCTCAGATTATGAGGCCGACCTCTCGCTGTTTCTTGAAAAGATCGTGCTGCCGGACGCCCGCCTGCCCTTCTTCATCGTCGCCCATTCGACAGGCGCGCTTGTCGCGCTGTCGCAGGCGCCGAGCCTGGAAAACCGCATCGAACGCATGGTGCTGGCCTCGCCCTTCATCGCGCTTGACGGGCAGACCATGAGCCAGCGCAAGATTTCCATCATCGCGCGGCTCGCCTCCTGGTCCGGGCTCGGCAAGCGCACCTTTCGCAAGGGCGATCCACGTCTCGATTTTCCACGCAATATCGTGACATCGGACGAACGCCGCTTCCGGCGCAACCTCGCCATCGTTACGGAACATCCGGAACTATCGATCAGCTGGCCAACGGCACGCTGGCTCAACCAGGCGCTCGCGGCGATGGCGAAGGTGACGCGGCAGGATCACCTGACGCGCATCCGCATTCCCACGCTTCTGCTCTGTGCGACCTCCGATGCCCTTGTGCCACGCGCCGCGGTCGGAAATCTTGCCCGCATCTTCCGCGCCGGCCGTCTGATCGAAATTGACGGCGCGCGGCATGAGCTGTTTCAGGAAGCAGACCGCTATCGCGCCCAGGTGCTGGCCGCCATCGAAGCATTCATTCCGGGCAGCGACGCCGAGGATACCAGCCTCGGAGCCTGAGCCGTTCAGCCCTGGAGCAGCGCGATTGCCTCGTCATAGACCGCGCGGCTTCCGGCCGCGATGATCTCCCCGCCGCGCTCCGCCGGCCCGCCATCCCATGCCGTGATGATGCCGCCCGCCTGCTCGATGACGGGAATTAGGCCGCCCACATCGTAGGGCTTCAGCCCGGATTCCACGACAAGATCGACATGACCGGCCGCCAGCAGCGCATAGGCGTAGCAATCGACGCCATAGCGGAAAAGGCGAACCTTGTCCTGAACGGCCTCGAAACGGTCCCGTCCGCCGCCGGTGAATAGATGCGGCGAGGTCGTGAACATGATCGCATCGGCAAGGCTGGGGCACGACCGGGTGGCCAGGGTCTTGCTGCCATCCGGGCCGGCATAATGCGCGGCCTTGCCATCAGCGAAATAGCGTTCGCCGGTAAAAGGCTGGTCGACCATTCCCATGACCGCATCGCCGTTGCGATAGAGGCCAATCAGAGTGCCCCAGACCGGCACGCCGGAAATGAAGGCGCGGGTGCCGTCGATAGGATCGATCACCCAGACATATTCACGGTCGAGACCGACGGAGCCGTGTTCCTCGCCGAGAATGCCGTGTTCGGGAAAATGCTGCTCGATCAGCGCGCGGATTGCGGTTTCGGCGGCGCGATCGCCTTCCGTCACCGGATCGAAGCCGCCGGCCTCCTTGTTGACAACGTCCGCGCCGACACGGAAGCGCGGAAGAGTTTCCTTCTTGGCCGCTTCGGCAAGAAGGTCGAAAAAAGCACGATCAGGCAGCATGGAATTCTCTCAAGCGAAGGAAACTGTCCTTCCCATAAAACATTGGCAGGAAAAACGAAACTGGAGAGAGTCACCGCCGTCGCGTCATCTGTTCCAGGGCGATGAATACTTCGCAGCCGCACTTGACATTTGTGCAGCGCAGCATTAGGGTTTTCTGGCAGTCACTTGTGGCTGTAATACCCTCCTTGGGTGTTTCCTCCCTAGACTTGAACCGCGCCACAAGCGCGGTTTTTTTTGGAAGGAAACGGGGCCTATTCGGCAGCGAGCGACCGGTCGGCCGCATATTCCTCGACGTAATCCGAAAAGTCCTGAAGGAAAGCAGAGATCGCCGTCTGCAGCACCGCGAAGTCGGGCTTCTTCTCCAGTGTCGTCTCGTCGATATAGAGCCCGCGGTTCACCTCGATCTGCAACGCATGCAACCCCTTGGCGGGCCGGCCGTAATGCTCCGTGATGAAACCACCCGCATAAGGCTTGTTGCGCACGACGGAAAATCCCATGTCGTCCAGCAGGCGCATGGCGACGCGCGACAGGTCCCCGGATGCGCTGGTGCCGTACCGGTCGCCAATGATGAAGTCCGGGCGCAGACCCGAACCGGAAACGCGGATATTTCCAGGCATGGAATGGCAATCGATCAGGACGGCGAAGCCGAAGGCAACGTGCGTGCGCACCACGAGGCGGCGCAGGCAGGCATGATAGGGTTTGTAGACCGTTTCCACCCGCTCGAGCGCTTCTTCCACCGGCAAACGGCCGTTGTAGATTTCCATGTTCTCCGCAACGACCCGTGGCACCGTGCCAAGCCCGCCCGCAACGCGGATCGAGCTGATATTGGCATAAGACGGCAGCGGCCCGTCGAACATGCGCGGATCGAGTTCATAGGGCTCGCGGTTCACGTCGAGCCAGGCGCGCGGAAAGTGCGCAACAAGCATGGGCGCGCCCAGCGCGGGGGCTAAGGAGAAGAGCTGGTCGACATAATGGTCTTCCGAGCGGCGGATGCCGAGGGCATCGAGACGCGAGCGGGCGAGGAAGTCCTGTGGATAACGTCGCCCGCTATGCGGCGAGTTGAAGACAAGGGGCACGCTCTGCGAAACCGGCTCCAGCACTTCGAAGTGGCTGATTTCGCTGAAAGCCTCCGCCATTGCCGTCCTTTACCATGCCTGAAAGTCATTGCGTCGCCCATGTTGCCAGCGGGCCCAGGCCGTGTCCATACTCGATGGCATATGGATGGGGCTTGTCCTGCCCCATTCACCGGATATTTACCGGAATACGATCTTGTAGCAACAGCGCCCCTCCGCGGGCAGATAACCTCAGCAATGGTTCCCGAATTCCATGACACCTAAGATTCTCCTCGCAGAAGACGACAACGACATGCGCCGCTTCCTGGTGAAGGCGCTCGAAAAGGCGGGCTATCAGGTGCTGTCCTATGACAACGGCGCCAGCGCTTACGACCGGCTTCGCGAAGAACCCTTCTCGCTTCTCCTGACCGATATCGTGATGCCCGAAATGGACGGTATCGAACTGGCGCGACGCGCGACCGAACTCGATCCCGACCTCAAGGTCATGTTCATCACCGGCTTTGCGGCCGTTGCCCTGAACCCGGATTCCAAGGCTCCGAAGGATGCCAAGGTCCTCTCCAAGCCCTTCCACCTGCGTGATCTCGTGGAAGAGGTCAACAAGATGCTGGCGGCCTAAGCCTCGGAAAAGACCACGAAAACGGCACGTAAAAAAAGCTTCAAAAAGCCTATTGACGCCGCCGGATGTTTTGTGGTCTATGCGCCTCATCGAACGGGCGTGTAGCTCAGCGGGAGAGCACTACGTTGACATCGTAGGGGTCACAGGTTCAATCCCTGTCACGCCCACCATTCGATCCAAAAGGCCCTGTTTTCACAGGGCTTTTTTGTTTTTCGGGTTTCGTGATCGGTTCGCGTCGCCTCCTCATTTCCGAGAAACTGGCAGTGCATAGCGGAGCTCGCATGCGGCTTTATTTCTGGCTCATCGCACTCATCGCCGGCACCCTCTTCCTGGCCATGCTGACGGTCGATTTCGGGCTGACTATTGGCGAGCGGGCGCAGGGTGGGTATGCTGCCCGTACCGCCGAAGAACAGGTGGAAGCGGAAGCGCGCGCGGCCGCCAGCAGGGCGGAGGCGAACGACGCCGCGGACGAAGCGATGAAAGCGCTGGACGCTCTGAACGCCTCCGGCAACAAGGCTGCCGACACGAAGGAATGACGCATTGAACGCTTATCGCCATCACCGATGTTCCACCGGACAACGAGGATGACATGACGGCACGTTTCTTTCTTGCGGCCTTCGCCGCAGCGGCCATTTCGCTTTCCCTCCCCGCCTCAGCGCAGGATGCTACGTCGCAGCGCCCTGCTCCAAGCGACAAGAAGAGCTGGTCGCAAGCTGTCGGCGCACAGATCAAGCGGCAGAGCACGCTTGCGGTGATAAAAGCGCGCGAGCTCGGTCTGGACGGCGATTTCGAGGTCAGCGTCGGGTTTAGGATTTCTGCCGACGGAAAGGTCTCCGATGCCCGTATCGTCACATCCTCAGGCAATCCTGACCTGGATGCGGTCGCCATCGACATGGCAAATCGTGCCGCGCCCTTCCCCACTTTTACGCCTGACATGGGAGAAGAGCCCGTATCGCTGGTGGCGCCGATCATTCTGAAGCTGAAGAAGCCCGAGACAGCCGACACGCTGTCCGAACCGACCCCACCCGTCGCGGCCGAATAACGTTTGCAAGACAGCTGTGCCGTGCAGGAAAAAGTTGACGACACTCCAACTTTGACGTTCAAATAACGTCGCATACAGCTTGCGTGGAAATTTGCCAATTGCGCAAGCGCTTGAAACGAAAACGGAATTTCGATGATGTCCGGTGTTTCCGGGTAATCTGCCTGTGCGTAATTACCCCGGAAATCCGTAAAGTGTTTATTGCCCGCCTATACTTGCAGCCCGCACCCCGGCTCCCAAAGATGCCCCCTCCCGTTGGAGGACGGGACTTGAGGGGTCGACGTGATAGGAGGAGTATCCATGAGCGACGCATCCAGCATACATCCCGTGGATGAGAGGTTGCCCACGGGCAGGCTCGCCACCCTCGGCATACAGCATGTCCTCGTCATGTATGGCGGGGCGGTCGCGGTGCCGCTGATCGTCGGACGCGCCCTGCAGCTCAGCCCGCAGGACGTCGCCTTCCTCATCTCCGCAGACCTCTTCGTCTGCGGTATCGTCACCATCATCCAGTCTCTCGGCTTTGGGCGCCACGTCGGCATCCGCCTGCCCGTCATGATGGGCGTGACCTTCGCCTCGGTCGGCCCCATGGTCTCCATGGCCAATGCCGTGCCGGGCACGGAGGGTGCGCGCATGATCTTCGGCGCCATCATCGGCGCGGGCTTTATCGCGTTGCTGCTTGCACCCGTCATGGGCCGGCTGCTGCGCTTCTTCCCGCCCATCGTCACCGGCACAATCATCCTGGTGATTGGCGTTTCGCTGATGCGCGTGGGCATCAACTGGATCTTCGGCAATCCCTTTGGCCCCACCGCCCCCAAGCTGGTGGACCCGGCACACAGCGAATGGCTCGCCCAGATGAAGACGCTGGCAGAAACCGGCGGCCCGGCCGTGCCGGATGGTCTTGCCCTCGCACCGAGCGTTCCAAACCCGATCTATGCCGAGCCCGGCCATATCGCGCTTTCGGCGCTTGTGCTTGTCTCCATCCTGCTTATCGCCCGGTTCGGCCGCGGCCTTATCAGCAATATCGCGGTGCTCTGCGGCGTGATCATCGGCTGTCTCGCCGCATCCATCCTCGGCATGATGCATTTCGACCGCGTTTCGGATGCCGGCTGGTTCGCCGTCGTCACGCCGCTGCATTTCGGCATGCCCATCTTCGATCCCGTGCTGATCGCCACCATGACGCTCGTCATGATCGTCGTCATGATCGAATCGACCGGCATGTTTCTGGCGCTCGGCGAAATCACCGGCCGACAGGTTTCGCAGCAACAGTTGACGGCAGGCCTGCGTGTCGACGGCATCGGCACGATGATCGGCGGCCTGTTCAACACCTTCCCCTATACGAGCTTCTCGCAGAATGTAGGCCTGGTCGGCGTTACCGGCGTAAAAAGCCGCCATGTCTGCGTGGCCGGCGGCATCATCATGATCGTGCTCGGCCTTATCCCGAAGATGGGCGCGCTGGTGGAAGCCGTGCCAACCTTCGTTCTGGGCGGCGCGGGACTGGTGATGTTCGGCATGGTCGCGGCTACAGGCGTGCGCATTCTCTCGACGGTGGACTTCAAGTCCTCGCGCAACAACCTGTTCATCGTCGCGGTCTCTGTCGGTTTCGGTCTGATTCCGCTTCTGGCGCCGAACTACCTGATGTGGATGCCGCATGCGATCCACCCGATCATCGAATCGGGCATCGTGCTGGCGTCCATCGCCGCTGTGGTTCTCAACGCCTTCTTCAATGGCGTGCGCTTCGAACAGGCCTCGGCGATCGATGCCGCAAGGCTCGCCGACAGCCACTGAAGCACAAGCCAAACAAGAAAGCCGGTCCGTTCATTGCGGGCCGGCTTTTCTTTTTTCGTGATCGGTTGATCAGTTCAGCGGAACCCGCATGCCACCGTCCGAAACCGGCGGGCGTGCATAGGTGGTGTTGTCGGCCGACGACGTCGTGCTGCAACCCGCAAGCGACAGAACAGCAAAAGCGGCGGCGATGACGCCGATGATGGGACGCATGGACCTCTCCTTCGTAGTGAACGCAAAACACATAGGCTCTTGAGCGGCATCCGTCCACCGACGGGGCACGCGGAAAAAGCGCGCGGCCGGTGAATAGCCCCGCGCCATCGCGACACGCCGCCATAAATATTGACTTTTGCTGGCAAAGTGCATAATGCGCAGACCAACAGAGGAAATGCGATGATTGCCGATCTTCCCGCCGTGCTCGTACTCAACGCTAAGGACAATGTCGGCGTCGTGCCTGCCAATGTCGATGCCGGCCGCGCGCTGGTGAACGGCGTCATTGCCGCCGAGCGCATTCCGCGCGGTCACAAGGTGGCGATCTCTCTCATTGCCGAGGGCGCACCCGTGCTGAAATACGGCCAGATCATCGGCTACGCGACGAAGGCCATCCAGCCCGGCGAGCATGTGCATCTGCAGAACCTCGCCATCCTGGACCTGGCACTGAAACATGAATTCTGCGTGGACAATGCTCCGCCCGTCATGGTGCCGGCGGAGCGGCGACGCACCTTCGACGGCTTCGACCGCGGCAACGGCCGCATCGGCACCCGCAACTATATCGGTATCCTCTCGACCGTGAACTGTTCCGCCACGGTCTCGCGCTATGTGGCCGAGCATTATGCCCGCAGGTTCCGCGAGGCCGGCCACGACAATATCGATGGTGTGGTGGCGCTGACCTATGGCGGCGGTTGCGCGCTGAACCTTAGATCCGAGGGCGGGCGCATTCTGACGCGCACCTTCAAAGGCTATGCACGCAATCCGAATTTCGGCGGCATCCTGATGATCGGCCTGGGTTGCGAGACCTTTCAATACGGCCCGCTCGTGGAAGAGGCCGGGCTGGAGGAAGGCAAGACCTTCCGCACCATGATGATCCAGAACCAGGGCGGCACGCGAAAGACGATCGAGGCAGCCTGCGAGATGATCGACGACATGCTGCCGGATGTCGGCCGCATCCGCCGCACGCCACAGCCGCTGTCGGGCATCAAGCTGGCGCTCGAATGCGGTGGATCGGACGGCTATTCGGGCATCTCCGCCAATCCGGCGCTCGGCGTCGCCTCCGACCTGCTTGTAAAGGAAGGTGCGACGACGGTGCTCTCCGAGACACCCGAAATCTATGGCGCAGAACACCTGCTGACCCGCCGCGCCGCCCGGCCGGAGGTCGCAGAAAAGCTCCTGTCGCGCATTGATTGGTGGCGCGACTACACGGCGCGCAATGATGCCGAACTCAACAACAACCCCTCTTTCGGCAACAAGGCGGGCGGCCT
Source organism: Shinella sedimenti (assembly GCF_022601905.1). Classification (NCBI taxonomy): domain Bacteria; kingdom Pseudomonadati; phylum Pseudomonadota; class Alphaproteobacteria; order Hyphomicrobiales; family Rhizobiaceae; genus Shinella; species Shinella sedimenti. The sequence goes on along the minus strand of NZ_JAKVIN010000006.1, from coordinate 203,025 downwards.
GACGACCATCCTCGAAAAATCACTCGGCGCGGTCGCCAAAGGTGGCTCCATGCCGCTCAATGCCGTCTATGAATATGCAGAGGAAGTGACGGAGCCGGGCTTCGTCTTCATGGACACGCCCGGCTACGATCCTGCGGCCGTGACCGGGCAGATCGCCGGCGGTTGCAATCTCGTCGCCTTCACTACGGGCCGCGGTTCGGTTTCCGGCTACAAGCCGGCCCCCTGCATCAAGATCGCCACAAACACGCCCATGTACGAACACATCAAGGACGACATGGATATCAACTGCGGCACCATTGTCGATGGCAGCGAGACGATCGAGGAGGCTGGCCGCCGTATTTTCGAATTCGTCATCGAGACCGCGTCCGGACGCAAGACGGCAAGCGAGGCCTTCGATTACGGCGACAACGAGTTCGTGCCCTGGCAGGTCGGCGCTATCACCTGATCATCGCGTGTGCATGACGATATTGATGAGGGTGCCGGCGGGATCGCGCACGAAGAAGCGGCGCACCCCCCAGGGCTCGTCCACCGGCCCGTATTCGATGGTATGACCGCCAGCACGCGCAGCCAGATACGCCGCCTCGACATCGTCGACCTCGACCGAAAGCGCCGGCACCGGCGTGCCGGACCCGCCTTCGGAGGCAAAGCTCACCTGTGGTGATGTCTGGCTTTGGTTGCCATAGGTCACGATCCAGCCATGGTCCATCAACAGGTCAAGACCCAGCACCTCCCTGTAGAAGGCGGCCACCTCCGCAGGATCGGTCGTCGCTATATTGGCGACGATGCGCTTGACCTTCATGCCGGTTCTCCCGCGCGCGCCACCAGCGTCGCATAGGCCGGTGTGTCCGGCCGGTGCACCCCGCGCAGTTCCGCAACGCGGCCGATCACCTTGGGCAGCGAAACGACGATATGATGGCGCAGCGTCTCGGCCGCCCGGGCGAAATCCTCGACGTCGAGCGCGCGAAACACCGCCAGATGCTCGGCGATGAAGGGCTCGTCTTCGGGCATGCGGTGCGAGACGCCGATGACATGCTTGCTGACATTCAGCATGAAATGGGCGCGACGCAACGCGATCAGCAGTTCGCGGTTCGGGCAATAGCCAAGGCAGGTGATGTGCAGGTCCGTTTCCAGATCATCCATCGCCTCGACGGACAGGGCAGGATAGACGGCCAGCGCCTCCTCCAGCCGCTCCGTCATCACCTGCCGCTCAGCCGGCGGAATGAAGGGGGCCGCCTGCAGCAATGCGACGGGCTCCAGCGCGACACGAATGGCATGCAGGTCGCGCATGCGCTGTTCATCGAGCGGAACCAGCGTCCAGCGCATGCGCTCGTCCTTCTCGACGATACCGAGGGCTTCCAGCCGCATAAGCGCATCGCGCGCCACCTGCCGGCCGACGCCGCGGGCGCGCGCCAGCTCCACCTCGTTGATGCGGTAGCGCCCGAAGACGGAGAGGTGCACCATTTCCCGTTCAAGGCTCTCGTAGATTGCCTCCCAGCCTGGGGCCTTGCGCAACGCCGGCGCCTCCTCGTCGAGGCCCAGCATTTCCGCCGTCAGCGCCACCCGTTTCGGTCCGCTGCGGCCCTGTCCGACAAGGAACCCGCGCCCGTCGAACCGGCGTACCATGCCCCCCTCTTCGAGAAGGGCGAGTGCTTGGCGCACCGGCGTGCGGGTGGAGGCGAAAAGCGTGGCGACCGGCCCCTCCAGCAAGAGCGCGCCTTTCGGCAGGCGGCCGCCAGAGATCGCATCGGCCAGCACGTCGCGTATACGCAGGTAGAGCGGGCTCTTGTCGAGCGCCGCCTCCACGCCTTCTCCGCCGGCCTCCGCCAAACCCTGACTGCTTTCGTTCATGTCGCGGACCATGCCACGAATGCACCATGCCGACAACGGTCAGCACAAAGCCCGCTTCTGGCAAGGAAATTGCGCCGCGACGGCAAAAAATCGTCATTCCTTTCGTGACGCGCGAGGCGTTTTGCGCTAGGGAACCCTCTCAAGGCTCGCAATGCGGCCGCCAAGGCCCCATATGCCAGCCGCGTCCATCTCCGAGGAACTGACCATGCCCGCATATCGCTCCCGAACCACCACCCACGGCCGCAACATGGCCGGTGCCCGCGGCCTCTGGCGCGCGACCGGCATGAAGGACTCGGACTTCGGCAAGCCGATTATTGCGGTGGTGAACTCCTTCACCCAATTCGTGCCAGGTCATGTGCACCTGAAGGACCTCGGTCAGCTCGTTGCACGCGAGATCGAGAAGGCCGGCGGCGTCGCCAAGGAATTCAACACGATCGCCGTCGACGACGGCATCGCCATGGGCCATGACGGCATGCTCTATTCGCTGCCGTCGCGCGAGGTCATCGCAGACTCCGTCGAGTACATGGTCAACGCGCACTGCGCCGATGCCATGGTCTGCATCTCCAACTGCGACAAGATCACGCCCGGCATGCTCAACGCTGCGATGCGCCTCAACATCCCCTCCGTCTTCGTCTCCGGCGGCCCGATGGAAGCCGGCAAGGTCGTTCTGCACGGCAAGACCCATGCGCTCGACCTCGTCGACGCCATGGTCGCCGCCGCCGATGACAAGATGTCCGACGAGGACGTCAAGGTCATCGAGCGCTCAGCCTGCCCGACCTGTGGCTCATGCTCGGGCATGTTCACCGCCAACTCGATGAACTGTCTGACGGAAGCACTCGGCCTGTCGCTGCCCGGCAACGGCTCTACGCTGGCGACCCATGCGGACCGCAAGCGCCTGTTCGTCGAGGCCGGACACCTGATCGTCGATCTCGCCCGCCGCTATTACGAGCAGGAAGACGACAGCATCCTGCCGCGCAACGTCGCCAACAAGCGAGCCTTCGAAAACGCCATGTCGCTCGATATCGCCATGGGCGGCTCGACCAACACGGTGCTGCACATCCTCGCCGCCGCGTATGAAGGCGGCATCGACTTCGACCTCGACGACATCGACGAGTTGTCGCGCCGCGTGCCGTGCCTTTCAAAGGTGGCGCCCGCCAAGCAGGACGTGCACATGGAAGACGTGCACCGTGCCGGCGGCATCATGCGCATTCTCGGCGAACTGGAGCGCGGCGGCCTGATCCACCGCGACACCCCGACCGTTCATGCCGAAACACTGGGCGACGCGATCGACCGCTGGGACATCACGCGCACTTCCAGCGAGACCGTGCGCACCTTCTTCCGCGCAGCACCGGGCGGCATCCCGACCCAGGTCGCCTTCAGCCAGGAAGCCCGCTGGGACGAACTCGACACGGACGGCGAAAACGGCGTCATCCGCTCCGTCGAACACCCATTCTCCAAGGATGGCGGCCTGGCCGTTCTCTCTGGCAACATCGCGCTCGACGGCTGCATCGTGAAGACGGCCGGCGTCGATGAATCGATCCTGAAATTCTCGGGCCCTGCCGTGGTCTATGAGAGCCAGGATGCGGCCGTGAAGGGCATTCTCGGCAACGAGGTCAAGGCTGGCGATGTTGTCGTCATCCGCTACGAGGGCCCGAAGGGCGGCCCGGGCATGCAGGAAATGCTCTATCCCACGAGCTACCTGAAGTCGAAGGGCCTCGGAAAGGCCTGCGCGCTGATTACCGACGGCCGCTTCTCCGGCGGCACCTCTGGTCTGTCGATCGGTCATGCCTCACCCGAGGCGGCGCAGGGCGGTGCCATCGGCCTCGTGCGTCAGGGCGACCTGATCGAGATCGACATCCCGAACCGCACCATCAACCTTGCCGTTTCGGAAGACGAACTTGCAGCCCGTCGCGCCGAACAGGACAAGCTCGGCTGGAAGCCGGCTGCTCCGCGCAAGCGCAACGTCACGACGGCGCTGAAGGCCTATGCCGCCTTTGCCGCCAGTGCCGACAAGGGCGCCGTGCGCATCCTGCCGGAATAAAGTTTTCCCGGGCGCGCGGCTTTCGCTCCGCGCCCGGCTGCGATCCCGCTTGCAATCTTTCTTCGCAGCGCACAAAATCCTCTCGATGGCGGCGTGAGACCGCCCGAGGGGAACAAGAGCGCGTATGTCGATCAAGGCCGGTATCTACCACCTCACCCATTACATCTACGACAAACCGGTCCGCCTCGGACCCCAGATCATCCGGCTGAAGCCGGCGGCACATTCCAAGACCAAGGTAATCAGCCACGCGCTGAAGGTCTCGCCCGAAAACCACTTCGTAAACCTGCAGCAAGACCCGTACGGCAATTACCTAGCCCGCTACGTCTTTCCCGATCCGGTCACCGAACTGAAGATCGAGGTCGACCTCGTCGCTGACATGACCGTCTACAATCCCTTCGACTTCTTCGTCGAAGAGCAGGCGGAACAATGGCCGTTCGACTATCCGGAAGACCTGCGCGAAGATCTCGAGATCTACCGTACCCCCGAACCCATGAGCGCCGCACTCGAAGCCTTCATGGCGACGGTCGATCGCACACCCGGGCAACGCACGGTGGACATGGTCGTGGGGCTGAACGCGCGCCTCCAGCAGAAGATCGGCTATGTCATCCGCATGGAACCGGGCGTGCAAACGCCCGAAGATACGCTGGAAGTCGGCCTTGGATCTTGCCGCGATTCGAGCTGGCTGCTCGTGCAGATCCTGCGCAATCTTGGCTTTGCAGCCCGCTTCGTCTCCGGCTACCTCATCCAGCTGACGCCGGACCTGAAGGCGCTCGACGGCCCCTCCGGGACCGAAGTCGATTTCACGGATCTGCATGCCTGGTGCGAGGTCTATCTGCCAGGCGCCGGGTGGATCGGCCTCGATCCGACATCCGGCCTCCTGACCGGCGAGAGCCACATACCGCTTGCCGCCACGCCGCACTACCGCAATGCGGCCCCGATCAGCGGCGGCTATTTCGGCGAGGCGAACACCACGTTCGATTTCGCGATGACGGTGGATCGCGTGGCCGAGCATCCGCGCATCACAAAGCCTTTCTCCGAAGAAAGCTGGGAAGCGCTGAATGCGCTCGGCCGCGATGTGGACGGCGTGCTGGCGGCAAACGACGTGCGCCTCACCATGGGCGGCGAGCCGACTTTCGTTTCCATCGACGATTTCGAATCGGGCGAGTGGAATACAGATGCCGTCGGCCCCACCAAACGCGAGAAGGCCGACCAACTGATCCGTCGCCTGCGTCAGCGTTTCGCGCCGGGCGGCTTCCTGCATTACGGACAGGGCAAGTGGTATCCCGGCGAAAGCCTGCCGCGCTGGACCTTCTCGCTTTACTGGCGACGCGATGGCAAGCCGATCTGGCACAATCCGGACCTGATTGCCGAGGAAGGCAGCGATGCCGCCGTGAGCGAAGCCGACGCGGCGGCCCTTCTCGGCGCTGTCGCGCAGGAACTTGGTCTCGCGCCCGATCTGGTCCAGCCCGCCTACGAGGATCCTGCTGAGTGGATCATCAAAGAAGGCAACCTGCCAGACAATGTCGATCCGTCGAACTCGAAACTCGAAGACCCAGAGGAGCGTAACCGCATCGCGCGCGTCTTCGAGCGCGGCCTTACCAAACCGACCGGCCACATCCTGCCGGTGCAGGCGTGGAACGCAAAGGCGACCGGCAAGCGCTGGATCAGCGAGCGATGGCAGACGCGCCGCGGCAAGATCTTCCTTGTTCCCGGCGACAGCCCCGTAGGCTATCGCCTGCCGCTCGGCGCCCTGCCCTACCTGCCGCCATCGGATTATCCCTACATCAATCCAGCCGATCCCTCGGAAGCAAAGCCGCCGCTGCCGGACTTTGCCGAGGGCGGCCGCGCAATGGCCGAGGCGTCGTTTCAGGCGAGTGATGCCGGGCAGCAGGGCCGCGTCGAGCAGGTTCGCAGCGACATCGTCGGCACCGTGCGCACGGCCATGAGCGTCGAGGCCCGCGATGGCAGGCTGTGCGTCTTCATGCCGCCCGTCGAACGCGTGGAAGATTACCTCGAACTGGTGACGGCTGCAGAACAGGCGGCGACCCGTCTCAACCTCGCCGTCCACATCGAAGGCTATGCGCCACCGCAGGACGAGCGTCTCAACGTCATCCGCGTCGCTCCCGATCCCGGTGTCATCGAGGTCAATATCCATCCCGCCTCCAGCTGGCAGGATTGCATCGACATCACCAGCGCGGTCTACGAGGAGGCGCGGCTTTCGCGGCTCGGCGCAGACAAGTTCATGATCGATGGGCGCCATACCGGCACGGGCGGTGGCAACCATGTGGTCGTCGGCGGCATGAACCCGAATGACAGCCCGTTCCTGCGCCGACCTGACCTGCTGAAGAGCCTCGTGCTTCACTGGCAGCGCCACCCCTCGCTTTCCTATCTCTTCTCCGGTCTCTTCATCGGCCCGACGAGCCAGGCGCCACGCATGGACGAGGCGCGCCACGATGCGCTGTATGAACTGGAGATCGCGCTCGCGCAGGTTCCGCCCCCCGGCCAAGGCGCACCGCCCCTGCCGTGGCTCGTCGACAGGCTCTTCCGCAACCTGCTCACCGATGTCACGGGCAACACGCATCGCTCGGAAATCTGCATCGACAAGCTGTTCTCGCCGGATGGACCCACCGGACGACTGGGCCTTGTGGAATTTCGCGGTTTCGAAATGCCGCCCAATGCCCGCATGAGCCTTGCCCAGCAATTGCTGATCCGCGCGCTCATTGCCCGCTTCTGGCTGAACCCGGCCGAAGGTGGCTTCGTGCGCTGGGGCACGACGCTGCATGACCGTTTCATGCTTCCGCACTATGTCTGGCAGGATTTTCTCGACGTGCTGGCCGACCTGCGCGCCAACGGCTTCGATCTCAGGCCGGAATGGTTCGCCGCCCAGCTGGAGTTCCGCTTTCCCTTCTGTGGCGAGGTGGAATATGAGGGTGTCGGCCTGGAGGTGCGCCAAGCGCTGGAGCCATGGCACGTCATGGGCGAACAGGGCGCGATCGGCGGCACCGTCCGCTATGTCGATTCCTCTGTCGAACGCCTCCAGGTGAAGCTCGAAACAACGAACCCGGCGCGCTACACCGTGGCCTGCAATGGCCGCCCGGTGCCGCTCAAGCCGACGGGCACGCAGGGCGTTTCCGTCGGCGGCGTGCGCTACAAGGCCTGGCAACCCGCCTCCGGCCTCCATCCTGTGCTACCCGTCAACGCCCCGCTTACATTTGACATTTATGATACATGGTCGCGGCGGGCGATCGGGGGCTGCATTTATCACGTTGCCCATCCGGGCGGACGCAACTATGACACCTTCCCGGTGAACGGAAACGAGGCCGAGGCGCGCCGGCTGGCGCGATTCGAACCGTGGGGTCACCGGGCGGGCGGCTACACGCTGTGGCCGGAAACGCCGTCGGCGGATTTCCCGCTGACGCTGGATCTGCGCCGCCCGCCGGGGCTCTAGCCGCCTTTAGGAGAATGTGAGTGAAGACCACGAGTGCGCAGGCACAGCCCGAAGCCGGAGCGGCCGAAAAGCCGGTCCGCGGCTATGCGCCACTCCCTGGCGTGGCGGACGAGATGGTCGACACGGACGGCAATGTCCGTCCGGTCTGGCGGCATTTCCTCTCGGCGCTCGAACGGATGGACGAGACGGAGCTTTCCGGCCGCTTCGCCCGCGTCGACCGCTACCTGCGTGATGCCGGCGTCTTTTACCGTGCCTATGGCAAGGAGACGGTCACAGACCGTGCCTGGCCGCTCTCCCACATCCCGGTTCTCATAGACGAGGCCGAATGGGACGACCTCTCGCGAGGGCTGGTCCAGCGCGCCGAACTGCTCGAGGCGGTGGTGGCCGACATCTATGGCAAGAACGATCTCGTCGCGAACGGTCTCCTGCCACCGGCCCTTGTCGCGTCCAACAACGAATTTCTGCGGCCGCTCGTGGGTGTGCAGCCGGCCGGGCAGCACTTCCTGCATTTCGTGTCTTTCGAGATCGGCCGTGGCCCTGACGGCAACTGGTGGGTTCTTTCGGACCGAACCCAGGCCCCGTCCGGTGCAGGCTTTGCACTGGAAAACCGCGTGGCGACGACACGCGCCTTCTCCGATGTGTATGCCGAAACCCATGCGCACCGGCTCGCCGGCTTCTTCGGCGCCTTCCGCAATGCGCTGCAGGCGGGCAAGCCGGCCGAAGACCGCATCGCCGTCCTGACGCCGGGGCTCGCCAACGAAACCTATTTCGAGCACGCCTATATCGCCCGCTATCTCGGCTTCATGCTGCTGGAGGGAGAGGACCTCACCGTCGTTGGCGGCAAGGTCATGGTGCGCACCGTCGCGGGCCTCAAACCTGTCGGCGTGCTCTGGCGACGCCTCGATGCCGCCTTCGCCGACCCGCTGGAGCTGAACCAGAATTCCCATATCGGTACGCCAGGCATGGTCGAGGCGTTACGCGCCGGCTCTGTGACCTTCGTCAACGCGCTCGGCGCCGGTATCGTTGAAACACGCGCCTTCCTTTCCTTCCTGCCCAATATCTGTCGCCATCTGCTTGGCGAGGACCAACGCCTTCCCTCCATTGCCACCTGGTGGTGCGGCCAGGAAGACGAGCGCGCCCATGTCGCGGGCCATATCGAGCGCATGATCGTCGGTCCGGCCTATTCGACACGCCCGTTCTTCGATGACAACGAGCAGTCCGTCCTCGGTTCTTCGCTGCGCGAAACGGCAAGACAATCGATTACGGAGTGGCTGGAAACGGATGGGCCGAGGCTCGTCGGGCAGGAAGCCGTCACGCTCTCCACAACCCCCGCCTTCGTTGACGGCAAGCTTGTGCCGCGGCCGATGTCGCTGCGTGTGTTCGCTGCGCGCACCCGCGACGGCTGGCAGATCATGCCCGGCGGCTTTGCCCGCATCGGTGCCGGCGACAATGTCTCCGCGATCGCCATGCAGGAAGGCGGCTCGGCGGCGGATGTCTGGATCGTCAGCCGCAAACCGGTGGAGCGCACCAGCCTGCTGCCGGCGGAAGAGATGTTCATCCGCAACATGCCCGGCAGCCTGCCGAGCCGCGCGGCCGACAACCTCTTCTGGCTCGGTCGCTACATCGAACGTGCCGAAGGGGCATTGCGCATCCTGCGCGCCTGGCATGGCCGCTATGCTGAATACGCCGACCCGTCCCAGCCGCTGCTGAAGGATGTCACCGATTATCTCGATGCGCTCGACATCGACACATCGGAAGCCGTGCCGACAAGCCTCATCCGCAATATCGACAGCGCCGTCTTCTCCGCCAGCAACATCCGTGACCGCTTCTCACCCGATGGCTGGCTGGCGCTGAACGACCTGTCGAAGACAGCCCGGCGCTTCCATGTCAGCATCGAGCCGGGTGACGACGCCACACGCGCGATGACCGTGCTGTTGCGCAAGCTCGCCGGCTTCGCAGGCCTCGTGCACGAAAACATGTATCGCTTCACCGGCTGGCGCTTCCTGTCCATCGGTCGCTATCTCGAGCGCGGTCTGCACATGACGCGCCTTCTCGGCCACATGTCGGGCGAGGATGCACCTGACGGGGCGCTCGACATGCTGCTTGAGATCGGCGATAGCGTGATGACCCATCGTCGCCGCTATAACGTCGCCACCGCGCGCCTCACCGTGACCGACCTTCTGGCGCTCGATCCGCTCAATCCCCGCTCGATCCTCTACCAGCTCAACGAGATCAAGAACGAGGTCGAGCAACTGCCGAACGCCTATGCCAACGGCCAGATGTCGCCGTTCTACCGCGAGGCGATGCGCCTGCATGCCGGTCTTGCCGTAATGACGCCGGAGACGATGACGGACGCCGTCTACAAGCGCTTCGAGGCGGAGCTCGAAAAGCTGTCCGACATCCTCGCGCAAACCTATCTGAGCTGAGTTGGAGGACGACGCTGTGACCATGCTCTACGACGTCAACCTTCACATCGGCTATCTCTACGACACACCGGTCTCCGGCGGCCGGCATATCGTGCGCGTGCTGCCGCTTTCGCTGGGCCGGCGCCAGCGGCTGGTGGCCGGGACGATCGGCGTGGCGCCGGTGCCCGGCGAGCGCGTCGATCACAGCGACTTCTTCGAAAATCCGATGAGCGCGATCCTGTTTCGCAGCAACCACGAGCGCCTGGACATCCGCATGCAGGCCCGCGTTCATGTCGACGTGCCGCAGGCCGCCGCGGATTTTTCGCCGCGTCTGGACGCCCTGCCGTCGGAGATCGCCGGACACTGGTCACTCGATGCCAACTCGCCGCATCATTACACCGGCTCCAGCCCGCGCCTGAAGGACTGCCCTGAAATCACCGACTATGCTAGGGGTATCGTCAATCCTGATATGACGGTCCGCGAGATCGCCGCGGCCATCTGCGCGCGGATTCACAAGGACTTCACCTACGACGCGGAGGCAACGAGCGTGGACACGACCCCGCGCGAGGCCTTCAAGCTGAAACGTGGCGTCTGCCAGGACTTTTCTCATGTGATGATCGTTGCGCTGCGCAGTCTCGGCATACCCGCGGGCTATGTCAGCGGCTTCCTGCGCACCATTCCACCGCCGGGCAAGGAACGCCTTGAGGGCGCGGACGCCATGCATGCTTGGGTGCGCTATTGGTGCGGCCGGGTCAACGGCTGGATGGAACTCGACCCGACCAACGATATTCCCGCCGGCAATGACCATATCGTTGTCGCCTATGGCCGCGACTATTCCGATGTCGTCCCGGTGATCGGCGTTCTCAAGGGCTATGGCGAACACCAGACCACCCACGCGGTCGACGTCGTTCCCGTGCGCCAGCCGGGCTGAATTCCCGTTTGGGAACAGAACCATGGTCGGAATTGCGGGATGGGCGCAATTTTACGAAAACTATACCAAGCCTTCAAACCGTTGAATAAGACTTCGCTGATAGGTTGACCGCACATTAGGGCAATGGCGGGTGGCATCTCATGACGAAGAAGATACAAGGACCGGCGATCCTCTCGCGGTTGCTGAAGGATCGTCTCGGCAATTTCGCCATGGTGACGGCAGTTACGATACCCGTCATCCTCGCCGCCGGCGGCGTCGCCATCGACATGACCAAGATGGTTCTGGCGAAAGCCGAACTCCAGGATGCATCGGATGCGGCCGCACTCGCGGCGGCATCAGCATTGGCCAACGACAACAAGACGGCCGCCGAAGCCAAGAAGATTGCCGCCGAACTTTTCGCCCTTCAGATGAGCGGCACGTCGGGGATCGTCAAGGAAGGCGACAAGACGCTCGTTGATGACGCGCCAGTCATCGACATCAAGGAAACAGCGATCCAGAACAATGGCAAATCCTACACGGTTGACATTGCCACAAGCTACTCTGTCAAGTTCAGCGTCTTCACACGTCTTTTGGGTCACAGCACGATCAAGCTTGCAGCAGCCAGCACGGCCGAAAGTGTTTCCGCGACGGAATCAAAGAATGCCTTCTCGATGTTCCTCGTGCTGGACCGCTCCGGCTCGATGTCGTTTATTACCACTGAGATCGAGAGCAAAGATAATCCGTGCCAGAATTTCACAAGTTCCAACTGGAACGAACAAACGAACCTAAAAAAGAGCAAGCCTTGCTACGTTCCAAAAATCAATGCTCTTAAAAGAGCGGTTGGAACTCTCGCCACGCAGATGAACAAGGCTGACCCGAATGCTCAATATGTCCGCATGGGCGCTTCCTCTTACAACGATATAATATGGCCGCAGATTTCAGCCCTCGCGTGGGGCACGAAGAGCGTGGTCGATTATGTCAACGCAATACCCAGAATGCCAACGGGAGGAACCGATTCAAGCGACGCCTTCGCCGAAGCCGTTAAAAGGCTCAAGGATGCAAGCGAACTTACGGCGCACCAGACCAAGAATGGCAAGACGCCAAACCGCTATATCGTCTTCATGACCGATGGTGAGAACACGCACTATAGAAAACAGGCTAGCGATACCGAGGCGGATCGGCATACGAAGATCAGTTGCGATGAGGCTCGAACCGCAAATATCGAGGTTTATGCCGTTGCCTTTCTCGCGCCCGCACGCGGTCAGAAGCTCCTGAAGTATTGTGCGACGACCGAGCAGCATTATTTTGCGGCGGAAAATGTAGAATCCCTCGTCAGCGCTTTCAGTGTCATCGGCTCGCAAACCGCCGCCGTCGTCTCTCGTCTGACGAAATAAACAGTCAACGTCTCAAAATACGACCGCTGTGCGTCCGTACAGCGGTCTTTTTGTCATTTTCATAGTCCTTTAGCTCCACTTAAAATGCATGCGTCCTTTCTTGAAAACGCATATTGCAAGCGCTTCGGATAGATGCATAAATTGATTTAAACGCGCTTTTCGAAGCACCGAAAACAGAATGACGCGAGGGGCATAGTTCACCGATGATGAACCGGGTTAACAGCAGCGACCTCGCTCCGGCGCTCCGCACCTCAAATGTCGAACAACTGGCGATCGAGCTTCTGGAACGCCTTAAATACCGCATCGGCAAGGACCCGAAAGTGGCCAAGCCGCATGACTGGCTGACGGCCGCCATTCTCGTCGCCCGCGACCGCATCACCGACGCCTGGATGGACTCGACCCGCCGCACCTATGCGACGGGCGCCAAGCGCGTCTACTATCTGTCGCTGGAGTTCCTCATCGGCCGCCTCATGCGCGATGCCATGACGAATATCGGCATCATGGAGGAAATGCGCCAGGCCCTCGCCTCGCTCGGCGTCGATATCGATGTCATCGCGGAGCTGGAGCCGGATGCCGCCCTCGGCAATGGCGGCTTGGGCCGTCTGGCCGCCTGCTTCATGGAAAGCATGGCCACGGTGGATGTGCCGGCCTACGGCTACGGCATCCGTTACGTGCACGGCCTTTTCCGCCAACAGATGGCGGATGGCTGGCAGGTGGAACTGCCCGAAACCTGGCTTGCCCATGGCAACCCCTGGGAGTTCGAGCGGCGCGAGAGTTCCTACGAGATCGGCTATGGCGGTATCGTCGAAACGATCAATATCGGCGAGGCCAAGCAGCGCTTCGTCTGGAAGCCTGCTGAGCGCGTTATCGCGACCGCTTACGATACGCCGGCCGTCGGCTGGCGGGCGAAGCGCGTCAACACGCTGCGTCTTTGGGCCGCCAACCCGATCGATCCGATCCTTCTTGAGGCGTTCAACGCCGGCGACCACATCGGCGCACTGAAGGAAAGCAACAAGGCCGAAAGCCTCACGCGTGTTCTCTACCCCGCGGACGCCACACCGGCCGGCCAGGAACTGCGCCTGCGCCAGGAATTCTTTTTCTGTTCGGCCTCGCTGCAGGACATCCTGCGTCGCCATCTCCAGCAGTACCCGGATTTCACATCGCTGCCGGACGCCGTGGCCATCCAGCTCAATGACACGCATCCCGCCGTCTCCGTCGCAGAGCTCGTGCGCCTGCTGAGCGATGTGCATGGCCTGGATTTCGATACGGCCTGGGATATCTCGCGCCGCACCTTTTCCTACACCAACCACACGCTTCTTCCAGAAGCGCTTGAAAGCTGGCCGGTTCCGCTGTTCGAACGCCTGCTGCCGCGACACATGCAGATCGTCTACGCGATCAACGCGAAGATCCTTCTGGAGGCCCGCAAGGAAAAGGATTTCGAGGACCAGCGGATCCGCAGCATATCGCTGATCGAGGAATCGGGCGAACGGCGCGTGCGCATGGGCAACCTCGCCTTCGTCGGCTCCCACTCGATCAACGGCGTTTCCGCGCTCCACACGGAACTCATGAAGGAAACCGTCTTTGCGGACCTTCACAAGCTCTACCCCGACCGCATCAACAACAAGACGAACGGTATCACGCCGCGTCGCTGGCTGATGCAGTGCAATCCGGGCCTGTTCAACCTGATCCGCGAGTCGATCGGCGACGCCTTCATGGACGACGCCGAGGCCCTGACAGCACTCGACGCGTTCGCCGACAACAGGGATTTCCAGGAGCGTTTCGCCGCGATCAAGCGCGACAACAAGAATCGCCTTGCCAATCTCGTCGGCAGCCGCATGGGCGTGCGCATCGATCCGACCGCGATGTTCGACATCCAGATCAAGCGCATCCACGAATACAAGCGCCAGCTTCTCAACATCATCGAGGCCGTCGCGCTCTACGACCAAATCCGCTCGCATCCCGAACTCGACTGGACGCCTCGCGTCAAGCTCTTCGCCGGCAAGGCGGCGCCGAGCTATCACAACGCCAAGCTCATCATCAAGCTGGCGAACGACGTCGCCCGCGTGATCAACAACGACCCGGCCGTGCGCGGCCTGCTCAAGGTCGTCTTCGTGCCGAACTACAATGTCTCGCTTGCGGAGATCATGGTTCCTGCAGCAGACCTGTCGGAGCAGATCTCCACCGCGGGCATGGAAGCATCGGGTACCGGCAACATGAAGTTCGCGCTGAACGGCGCGCTCACCATCGGGACGCTCGATGGCGCCAATGTCGAAATGCGTGATCATGTCGGCGAAGAAAACATCGTCATCTTCGGCATGACGGCCGAAGAGGTCGCAACGGTGCGGGCCGAGGGGCACAATCCGCGCGCCATCATCGAGCAGTCGAAAGAGCTTTCGCAGGCGCTCGCCGCCATCTCCTCCGGCGTCTTTTCCCCCGACGACCGCAATCGTTTCACCGGCCTCGTGGACGGTATCTACAATCACGACTGGTTCATGGTGGCCGCCGACTTCGACGCGTATGCCAAGGCTCAGCGCGAGGTGGACGGCATCTGGAACGATAAAACGTCGTGGTATTCAAAAACAATCCGGAACACAGCGCGCATGGGCTGGTTTTCCTCTGACCGGACCATACGTCAATACGCCAAGGAAATCTGGAGAGCTTGATGACCACACCGCCGAACAAAGGCACGACGGACCAACCGTTAGAGCTTCTGGCGAAGGCGGACATCGACGCAATCCTCGAAAGCCGGCACTGGGATCCGTTCGCAGTTCTCGGCCTTCATGTCTCCGGCGACCGTCATATCGCCCGATGCTTTCTGCCTGGCGCGACACAGGTGATTGCCCAGACCTTAACCGGCAAGGAAGTCGGAACCTTGCAGCAGCTGGATTCGGCCGGCATATTCGCCGGCGAGGTGTCGGTCAAAAAGTTGCAGCCGATCCGCTATCATGCGCGCAATGAAAGTGGAGAATGGATCGTCATCGATCCCTACAGCTTCGGTCCGGTTCTCGGGCCTATGGACGATTATTATATCCGCGAAGGCTCGCATCTTCGGCTCTTCGACAAGATGGGCGCCCATCCCATGACGGTGGAGGGTGTCGACGGCTTCCACTTTGCCGTCTGGGCTCCCAATGCCAAGCGCGTTTCCGTCGTCGGCGACTTCAACGCCTGGGACGGTCGCCGGCACATGATGCGCCTGCGACGCGACACCGGTATCTGGGAAATCTTCCTGCCTGAAATCGGACCCGGCCATGCCTACAAATACGAAATCGTCGGGCCGGATGGCGCGCTCGTGCCGCTCAAGGCCGACCCTTTCGCACGTCGTTCCGAACTGCGCCCGGCGAATGCATCCGTCACCACCGGCCAGATCGACCAGAAATGGGAAGACGAGGCGCATCTGAAACATTGGGCCGAGGCTGACGCCCGCCGCCAGCCGATCTCGATCTACGAAGTCCATGCCGGTTCCTGGCAGCGCCAGCACGGCGGCGGCTTCCTCACCTGGGACGAACTGGCCGAGCGGCTCATACCCTACTGCGTCGATATGGGCTTCACCCATATCGAGTTCCTGCCGGTCTCCGAATTCCCCTTCGATCCGTCGTGGGGCTACCAGACAACCGGCCTCTATTCGCCCACCGCGCGCTTCGGCGAGCCGGACGGGTTCGCGCGTTTCGTCAACGGCTGCCACAAGGTGGGCATCGGCGTCATTCTCGACTGGGTGCCGGCGCATTTCCCGACGGACGCGCATGGCCTCGGCCGTTTCGACGGCACCGCCCTCTATGAGCATGAAGATCCGCGACAGGGTTTTCATCCCGACTGGAATACCGCGATCTACAATTTCGGCCGGGCAGAAGTCCTCTCCTACCTCGTCAACAACGCGCTGTACTGGACCGAGAAATTCCACCTCGATGGCCTGCGTGTCGATGCCGTCGCCTCGATGCTCTATCTCGACTATTCCCGCAAGCACGGCGAATGGGTGCCGAACGAGTATGGCGGCAACGAGAACCTCGAGGCCGTGCGGTTCCTCCAGTCGATGAACGCGCGCGTCTATGCCGCTCACCCCGGCGTGCTGACCATTGCCGAGGAATCCACATCCTGGCCGAAGGTTTCCGCGCCGGTGCACGACGGCGGCCTCGGCTTCGGCTTCAAGTGGAACATGGGTTTCATGCACGACACCCTGCAATATCTGTCGCGCGAGCCTGTTCATCGCAAGTTCCACCACAACGACATGACCTTCGGCCTGCTCTATGCCTTCACGGAAAACTTCGTGCTGCCGCTCAGCCATGACGAGGTGGTGCACGGCAAGGGCTCGCTGATTGCCAAGATGCAGGGAGACGACTGGCAGAAATTCGCCAATCTCAGAGCCTATTACGGCTTCATGTGGGGCTATCCGGGCAAGAAGCTCCTGTTCATGGGCCAGGAATTCGCCCAATGGCAGGAATGGAGCGAGGAACGGTCGCTCGACTGGAATCTGCTGGAATATCCGCTGCATGAAGGCATGCGCCGGCTCGTGCGTGACCTCAACGGCACCTATCGCCGCAAGGCTGCGCTGCACGCGCGCGATTGCGAAGGCGACGGCTTCGAATGGCTGATCGCCGACGACCGCGAGAACTCCGTCTTCGCATGGTTGCGAAAGGCGCCGGGCGAAAAGCCGATCGCCATCGTTACGAATTTCACGCCCGTTTACCGCGAGAACTACGGCGTGCCGCTTCCGATGGAGGGACGGTGGCGGGAAATACTGAACACCGATGCCGAAATCTATGGCGGCAGCGGCAAGGGGAATGGCGGCGCCGTCCAGGCAAAAAAACACGGCGATGGAACGATAACAGCCAATATCACGCTGCCGCCGTTGGCGACGCTGATGCTCGAGCTGGATGCATAAAACAAGAATCGGGAGGACACCTATGGAGCAGAAGCGCATTCAACCCCTTGCCCGTGACGCCATGGCCTATGTTCTAGCCGGCGGGCGCGGCAGCCGCCTGAAGGAA
This sequence comes from Shinella sedimenti, assembly GCF_022601905.1. Taxonomy (NCBI): domain Bacteria; kingdom Pseudomonadati; phylum Pseudomonadota; class Alphaproteobacteria; order Hyphomicrobiales; family Rhizobiaceae; genus Shinella; species Shinella sedimenti. Next base: position 185,997 of record NZ_JAKVIN010000006.1, on the reverse strand, counting down.
CTGACGGACCGGCGGGCGAAACCCGCTGTCTATTTTGGCGGCAAGGCGCGCATCATCGATTTCGCGCTGTCCAATGCGCTGAACTCCGGTATCCGCCGCATCGGGGTGGCCACCCAGTACAAGGCGCATTCGCTGATCCGCCATTTGCAGCGTGGCTGGAACTTCTTCCGCCCCGAACGCAACGAAAGCTTCGACATCCTCCCCGCTTCCCAGCGCGTCTCCGAGACGCAATGGTATGAAGGCACCGCGGACGCCGTCTACCAGAACATCGATATCATCGAGGATTACGGCGTCGAATACATGGTCATCCTAGCCGGCGACCATATTTACAAGATGGACTACGAGCTGATGCTTCAGCAGCACGTGGACTCCGGCGCGCAGGTCACCATCGGTTGCCTGGAAGTCCCGCGCATGGAGGCGACCGGATTCGGCGTCATGCATGTGGACGAGAAGGACGAGATCATCGCCTTTGTGGAAAAGCCGGCAGACCCGCCGGGCATTCCGGGCAATCCGGAGATGGCGCTCGCCTCCATGGGCATCTACGTGTTCCACACGAAGTTCCTGATGGACCTGCTGCGCCGCGACGCTGCCGACCCGACCTCCAGCCGCGATTTCGGCAAGGACATCATTCCCTATATCGTGCAGCACGGGAAAGCAGTGGCGCACCGCTTCACCGCCTCCTGCGTGCGCTCCGATTTCGAACGCGAGGCCTATTGGCGCGACGTCGGTACGGTCGATGCCTATTGGCAGGCTAATATCGACCTGACCCACATCACGCCGGAACTCGACATTTATGACAGCTCCTGGCCGATCTGGACCTTCGCCGAGATCAAGCCGCCGGCCAAGTTCGTGCATGACGACGAAAACCGCCGTGGCTCGGCGATCTCCTCACTCGTCTCGGGCGACTGCATCATTTCCGGCTCCACGCTGCACCGCAGCCTTCTCTTCACCGGCGTGCGGGCAAATTCCTACTCGCGCCTCGATGGTGCGGTGGTGTTGCCCAATGTGATGATCGGCCGGCACGCGCAGCTTCGGAATGTCGTCATCGATCGCGGCGTCGTCATCCCCGAGGGCCTTGTCGTCGGCGAGGATCCGGAACTCGATGCCAAGCACTTCCGTCGCTCGGAAAACGGAATATGCCTCATCACGCAGAACATGATCGACAAGCTGGAGCTCTAACCCGGACATGAATATCCTTTCGGTGGCATCCGAAGTGTTCCCGCTCATCAAGACGGGAGGCCTGGCCGACGTTGCCGGGGCGCTGCCGCTCGCGCTGGCCGGACATGGAATACGCGTACGTACGCTGATGCCCGGTTATCCTATCGTCATGCAGCGCCTCACCGGACCAAAGGTTGTCGCCACCTTCGACGGTCTCCTCGGCGAGCCTGCCCGCATTCTCGCAGTGACGCACGAGGGGCTCGATCTCCTCGTGCTCGACGCACCCACCTTCTTCGACAGACCGGGCGGCCCCTATACAGACGGCAGTGGCAACGACTTCGTCGACAACTGGCAGCGCTTCGCGGCTCTTTCGTTTGCGGGGGCCGAAGTCGCCCGCGGCCTGTTGCCTGACTGGCGACCGGATATCGTTCAGGCTCATGACTGGCAGGCCGCGATGACCCCGGTCTACATGCGCTACACCGGTCTGCAGCACATCCCGACTATCCTTACCGTGCACAACCTGGCCTTCCAGGGCCAGTTCGGTGCCGACATCTTCGACAAGCTGCGTCTTCCGCCCCAAGCCTTTGCCGTCGACGGGCTGGAGTACTACGGTGATGTCGGTTTTCTGAAAGGCGGTTTGCGCACGGCGTGGTCGATCACCACCGTCAGCCCGACTTACGCCCAGGAGATCATGACGCCGGAATATGGCATGGGTCTCGAAGGGCTGATCAATGCCCGTTCGGCAGACCTCGAGGGCATCGTCAACGGGATCGATACGGCCGTCTGGAACCCGGAAAGCGATACGCATATTGCCCGACCCTATGCGGCAGGCTCGCTCAGGCAGCGCGCCGTAAACCGGCAGGCGGTCGCGGAGCGTTTCAACATCGAGCAGGATGGCGGCCCGATTTTCTGCGTCATCAGCCGCCTGACCTGGCAGAAGGGTATCGACATCATCGCCGATGTCACCGACTGGATCGTCGAGCAGGGCGGAAAGCTGGTGGTGCTGGGCTCTGGCGACCAGGGCTTGGAAGGCGCGCTTCTCGCTGCCGCCTCGCGGCATCGCGGACGCATCGGCATCGTCATCGGCTACAATGAGCCGCTGTCGCATCTCATGCAGGCAGGCGCAGATGCGATCCTCATCCCGTCGCGCTTCGAACCGTGCGGCCTCACCCAGCTCTACGGCCTGCGCTATGGTTGCATTCCCGTCGTCGCTCGTACCGGCGGCCTTGCCGACACCGTTATCGACGCCAACGAGGCGGCCCTCTCCGCCCGTGTCGCGACCGGCTTCCAGTTCACACCCATCAATGCGGATGGCCTTCGCCAGGCGCTGCGCCGCGTCTTCAAGGCCTGGCAGGAGCCGAAGGTCTGGGGCCGCATCCAGAACCAGGGCATGAAGGCGGAGGTTTCCTGGGAAAGCAGCGCCGCCCGCTATGCCGACCTTTTTTCCAGTCTCCTGACGCGAGCCAACCTTTCCTGAAGAGTATCAGCCTATGACCATCAAGACCGTAACGACCGCGCCCTATACCGACCAGAAGCCCGGCACGTCCGGCCTGCGCAAGAAAGTGCCGGTCTTCCAGCAGCAGAACTATGCGGAGAACTTCATCCAATCGATCTTCGATTCGCTGGACGGCTTTGAAGGCGAGACGCTGGTGATCGGCGGCGATGGCCGCTACTACAACCGCGAGGTCATCCAGCTCGCCATCAAGATGGCGGCCGCCAATGGCTTCGGCCGCGTTCTCGTCGGTCGCGGCGGTATCCTCTCGACGCCGGCCGCCTCCAACGTCATCCGCAAGAACAAGGCCTTCGGCGGCATCGTGCTCTCCGCCAGCCATAATCCGGGCGGGCCGACCGAAGACTTCGGCATCAAGTACAATATCGGCAATGGCGGCCCGGCACCGGAAAAGATCACCGACGCCATCTTCGCCCGCACAAAGACCATCGACAGCTACAAGATCGCAGACGTCGAGGACGTCAATCTCGACCTGGAAGGTACGCACGAAATCGCCGGGATGACTGTTAACGTCATCGACCCCGTCGCTGATTACGCCGAGCTGATGGAGCAGCTTTTCGACTTCGAGGCTATTCGTGGCCTTCTCGCGGGTGACTTCCGCATCGTCTTCGACGCGATGAGCGCCGTGACCGGGCCCTACGCCAAGGAAATCCTTGAAAACCGCCTTGGCGCCGCCAAGGGCTCGGTGCTGAACTTCATGCCGCTGCCGGATTTCGGCGGTCACCATCCCGATCCCAATCTCGTCCATGCGCGCGCGCTCTATGAAACGATGATGGCCGATGATGCGCCGGATTTCGGCGCCGCCTCCGATGGCGACGGCGACAGAAACCTCATCATCGGCCGGGGCATTTTCGTTACCCCATCCGATAGCCTAGCCCTGCTGGCCGCCAATGCCCACCTGGCGCCCGGTTACGCACAAGGCCTTGCCGGCATCGCACGCTCGATGCCCACATCGGGCGCCGCAGACCGCGTTGCAGAAAAGCTGGGTATCGGTATCTACGAAACTCCGACCGGCTGGAAGTTCTTCGGCAACCTGCTCGACGCCGGCCTTGCCACGATCTGCGGCGAGGAAAGCGCCGGGACTGGCTCCAACCATGTTCGCGAGAAGGATGGCCTCTGGGCCGTGCTGCTCTGGCTCAACATCCTGGCGGTGCGCAAGGAAAGCGTGTTGGACATCGTCAAGCAGCATTGGGCGAGCTTTGGCCGCAACTACTACTCGCGCCACGACTACGAGGAGGTCGACAGCGAGGCTGCAAACGGCCTAATCGCCAACCTGCGCGACAAGCTCGTGACCCTGCCCGGCAAGCGTTTCGGCGCCCTCACGATCGAGACCGCCGACGACTTCGCCTATAACGACCCGGTCGACCAGTCCGTCAGCCGCAACCAGGGCATCCGCATCCTGTTCGAAGGCGGCTCGCGCGTCGTCTTCCGCCTCTCCGGCACGGGCACGTCGGGCGCGACGCTGCGGGTTTACATCGAGCGCTATGAGCCCGATGCAGCCCGCCACGGCATGGACACGCAGGAAGCATTGGCCGACCTCATTGCCGTCGCCGACGAGATCGCCGGCATCAAGTCACGGACGGGCCGCCAAGAACCCAGCGTGATCACGTAAGATGGCCCTCACCCCTCCCTCCTTTGCGCCGGGCGCGACGCTCTCCGGGGACGGAGTGGAGTTTTCGGTCTATTCGCGCGATGCCGCGCGTGTCGATCTCTGCCTGTTCGACGCCAGCGGCGACAAGGAACTCGCCCGCCTCGCCATGGGTCGGGACGAGAACGGCTTTCACCGCGTCTTCGTCGAGGGCGCGCAGGAAGGTACACGCTACGGCTTTCGCGCCGACGGCATCTACTCGCCCGATCATGGCCTGTGGTTTGATCCTGCCAAGCTGCTTGTCGATCCCTATGCAAAGGAGCTCGACCGCTGCTTCGTGCATGACGCCCGCCTGACGGAGTTCGGCACCGAAACGGCCGATATCGTGCCGAAGGCCATCGTCACCTGCGACCGGCCCGTCGAGGTGAAGCCACCGATTTTCCACTCCGGCGGGTTCATCTACGAGATTGCGGTTCGCGGTTTTACCATGCTGCATCCTGACGTGCCGGCGGCCATGCGCGGAACCGTCGGCGCACTCGCCCACCCCTCCGTAATCGCGCACCTCAAACGGCTCGGTGTCGATGCCGTCGAGCTGATGCCGATCACCGCCTGGATCGATGAGCGGCATCTGCCGCCGCTCGGCCTTTCCAACAGCTGGGGCTACAATCCGATCGCGCTGATGGCACTCGATCCGCGTCTGGTGCCCGGCGGGATGCAGGAGCTTGCCGATACGGTCGCCACACTCAGGGCCGAAAATATCGGTGTGATCCTCGACCTCGTCTTCAACCATTCCGGGGAGAGCGACCGCCACGGAACGACGCTCTCCATGCGCGGCCTCGACAACCTAACCTACTATCGCCACGTACCCGATCGGCCGGGCGAGCTGATCAACGATACCGGCTGTGGCAATACCATTGCCGGCGAGCATCCCGTCGTGCGTCAGCTGGTGATCGACAGCCTGCGCCATTTCGTGCTTCAGGCCGGGGTCGACGGTTTCCGCTTCGATCTCGCGACCATTCTCGGCCGGGAAGCCGACGGCTTTTCGGCCAATGCGGCCCTGTTGGCCGATATTTGCGCTGACCCTTTGTTGAAGGACCGCGTGCTGATCGCCGAACCCTGGGATATCGGCCCCGGCGGCTACCAGCTCGGCAACTTTCCCGCCCCCTTTCTTGAATGGAACGACCGTTATCGCGACGACACGAGAATGTTCTGGCGCGGTGACAGCCACAAGCTCGGCGCCTTCGTTACAGCGTTTGCGGGCTCGTCGGACATCTTCTCCCGCCATGGCGGGGATCGCACACGCAGCGTCAACTTCCTTGCCGCCCATGACGGCTTTACGCTCATGGACCTCGTTTCCTACACGCACAAGCACAACGAGGCGAACGGCGAGGACAATCGGGACGGTCACAACGAGAACCATTCCTGGAACAACGGAGCCGAGGGCTCGACGACGGACGGTGTGGTGCTTTCAGCCCGGCGGGCAGACGTTAAGGCGCTGTTGTCCAGCCTCTTCATCTCGCGCGGCACGGTGATGCTGACAGCCGGCGACGAGGGCGGCCGATCCCAGAAAGGGAACAACAACGCCTATTGCCAGGACAATGCACTGACGTGGCTGGACTGGAAGGATCTGGATGACGGCCTGATCGAACACACCGCCATGCTATCGGCGATCCGCAAGCGTTTTCCGGCGCTGACCGAGACGACGTTTCTGAACGGAGGCGGCGATGTTGAATGGCTGACCGCTGCCGGCACGCCGATGACCGTGGAGGACTGGGAGCAGCCGGGAGCAGGCACCTTCGTTGCCCTTTTCAAGACACCGGACGCTCAGCAGCAGCGCATCGTGCGCCTCGCGGTCATCGTCAATCGCAGCCATGGTGAACAGCCGCTGGCGCTTCCCTTGCCGGATGGTCGCGAATGGGTCAGCCTGCTCACCGTCGGCCGTCCGCCCAACGGAATGGTGCCTGCACGCACAGTCGAAATTCTTGTCGAAAACCACTGAAATTCATTGCCCGGCCAAAGCGCGTCTCTAGAACGAACGCCAATCGATCAATGGAAAGCCCTATGCCCGCAGATATTCATTTGAAAGATGTGCCCGCACTCGTGGGAAGCGAACTCGGCGTTTCCCGCTGGTTCGTCGTCGATCAGACGATGATCGACCGTTTTGCCGGTGCGACCGAGGATCACCAGTTCATTCACACCGATCCCGTCCGCGCGGCGGCCGAGACGCCATTCGGCGGCACCATCGCCCATGGCTTTCTGACCCTGTCGCTGCTCTCAGCCATGAACTTCGATTGCGTGCCGCGCATCATCGAGCAGACGATGGGCATCAACTACGGATTCGACAAGGTCCGCTTCATCACGCCGGTGAAAAGCGGTGCCCGCGTGCGGGGTCGGTTCGTGCTGGACGAGGCGCGCTTCCGCGGCGCCGGCATGGTGACGATCCGCTACGATGTTTCCGTGGAGATCGAGGACGAGCGCAAGCCCGCACTCACCGCCGACTGGATCACCATCATTCAGTTCGATCCGAAGGATCGGCCGGAGGACGTCTAAAAAAATCCCGCCTCCAGGGCGGGATTTTTCATTAGAGACCGGCGTCTTCCGCACCTTCGGCCAGCATGCCGAAGGCGTAGGACGAGAACGAGCGCCAGCACTCGACGCGGTAATCCTCTTCCCCCGTGCGCAGCAGAACGATTTCTATCTTTCCAAGTACGGTGCGCGCGGCAGCACCGACCGGGAAGACCCTGTTGCCGAGATCGAGCGGGCAGGCCGCTGCGATAGCTTCCGCTGCGTTGGGACCGGAAACGATGATCCCCGTGTTGCGGTGGGAGACATCCGTTGCCGAATGCAGCGCCGAAACGCCAGCGGCAATGCCTATCAGGTCCGCGCCGCTCTCGTCGATCAATAGCCACTCGTCCGGACCAAGCCAGACTGCGTGACGACCGCCGACTGAGGCGGAAGTCTTGGCACGCTGCGGCAATTCGAGACCGAAGGCCAGCGAAAGCGTGCCGACGGCATCGGCGCCGGCGCGCAGCGAAAGACGGGTTGCGGGTGCGGCAGGCGTGACGCGTGCACTGGCGGAACCACCATGGCTGCGGCCAAGCGGCGGCTTGCGAAGAGCTTGATCAGCCATTGAGGCGTCCTCCTTCCTTGTCGACAAAGACCATGTCGCTGACCTCGACCGCGATGGTGCGGTCCGGCATCGGCACGTAGAGCGTCTGGCCCAGACGGGCCTGGCCACCGGCGACGAGCGCCATGGCGATCGACCGGCCGCAATTCTCCGACCAGTAGGAAGACGTGACATGCCCGAGCATGGTCATGGGCTTGGGCTGGTTCGGATCGGCGACGATTTGTGCGCCCTCCTCCAGCACCACGTTCGGGTCCTTCGTCAGGAGGCCGACCAGTTGCTTGCGGCCTTCCTTGACGAGATCCGGCCGCTTGAGGCCGCGAATGCCGACGAAATCCGTCTTTTTCTTGGAGACGGCCCAGCTGAGGCCGGCGTCGTGCGGGGTGACCGTACCGTCCGTGTCCTGGCCGACGATAATGTAGCCCTTCTCGGCGCGAAGCACGTGCATGGTCTCGGTGCCGTAGGCACAGGCGCCGAGCGGCTCGGCCCTTGCCCAGATCGCTTCCCAGACAGCTTGCCCGTAATCGGCGGGAACGTTGACTTCGTAGCCCGCCTCACCGGTGAAGGACATGCGGAAGAGCCGGGTCGGCACGCCGCAGATCTTGCCTTCGCGCACGCTCATATGCGGGAAAGCCTCGTTCGAAATGTCGATATCTTCGACTAGCGGCTCGAGGATTTCGCGCGCCTTCGGGCCCTGGACTGCAATGACCGCCCACTGTTCCGTGGTGGAGGTCAGCCAGACCTTGAGATGCGGGAATTCTGTCTGGAGATAATCTTCCATGTGGTGCATGACGCGCGGCGCACCGCCCGTCGTGGTGGTGACATGGAAGCGATCCTGCGACAGGCGACCCACGACACCGTCATCATAGACGAAGCCGTCTTCGCGCAGCATGATGCCGTAGCGGCAACGGCCGGGCTTCAGTGTATCCCAAGCGTTGGTGTACATGAGGTTCATGAACACTTCTGCGTCGGGCCCGACGACCTCGATCTTGCCCAGCGTGGACGCGTCGAAGAGGCCAGCGGCGTTACGCACCGTGCGGCACTCGCGGTTGACCGCATCGTGCATCGTCTCGCCCGAACGCGGATAGTACCAGGCGCGCTTCCAGTTGCCGACGTCCTCGAAGACCGCGCCGTGGGCTTCTTCCCATGCATGCATGGGCGTCTTGCGGGCAGGATCGAAAAGTGCGCCGCGCGAATGGCTGATCAGCGCACCGAAAGTAACGGGTGTATAGGGCGCGCGGAAGGTCGTGAGGCCGATCTTCGGGATCTCGCGGTTGAGCACTTCGGACGCGATGGCAAGGCCATGGATGTTGGACAGCTTGCCCTGGTCCGTCGCCATGCCGTTGGTGGTGAAGCGCTTGATGTGCTCGATCGAGTGCATGCCTTCGCGCACCGCAAGGCGGATATCCTTGGCGCAGACGTCGTTCTGGAAGTCCACGAAAGCCTTGACGGTCGTATCGGCGCCGGCGCCTTCGGCGCTACCGGCCATGCCGCCAGTCCATTCGAAAGCGTTTTCGCCACGAAGCTCGACCTTGGCGCCGCCTTCATTGCCGGTGGCGCGTGCCATCAGTTCGCCGGCAGCCAGCGATTCCTCGATGGTTGCCTGAAGACCGTCGGTACCGTTGCACGAACCGACCGAAAGGCAATCCTGCGCATAGGTGCCCGGCAGGAAGCGGCCGGAAGCCGCATCATAGGCTACCTTGCCGCGCGACTGCGAGAAGAGGTGCACGGAGGGCGTCCAGCCGGCGGACATCAGCAGCGCATCGATCGCGATCGACCGCGCCGAACCGCCGCCGTTGCGGGCGACCGACATGGCAGAAACACGCAGCTTGCCCTTAGTGTCGATAACCGAGTGACCGGTCAGCACCTCGATGCCGAGCCTGCGGGCTTCGGTCAGCACCGCCTCACCAGGCTTCTCGCGGTTGTCGACGATGGCAGAGATGGTCACACCGGCCCGCTTCAGATCAAAGGCGGCCTCGTAGGCAGAATCGCTTGCCGTATAGACGCCGACCTTGCGGCCGACAGCGACGCCGAAATGGTTGAGATAGGTGCGCGCGGCCGAGGCCAGCATGATGCCGGGCCGGTCGTTGTTGGCAAACACCATGTGGCGCTCGATCGAGCCGGTCGCGAGAATGACGCGCTTGGCGCGGACCTGCCACAGGCGCTCGCGCGGCAGCGTCTTGTCCGGCTTGGGGAGATGATCGGTGACGCGCTCCACGAGGCCGACGAAATTGTGGTTGTAGTAGCCGAAGGCCGTGGTGCGCGTCAGAACGGTGACGTTCTCCATCGCCTTCAGCTTCTCGACCGTCGCCTGTGCCCAGTCGTAACCGTTCTGGCCGTCGATCTTCACCGACGTATCATAGTGCAACGCGCCGCCGACTTCCGGCTGCTCGTCCACGAGGATGACGCGGGCGCCGGATTGAGCCGCTGCCAGCGCTGCAGACAGCCCGGCGACGCCGGCGCCGGCAACCAGCACGTCACAATGCGCATAGCGGTTGGCGTAATGGTCGGGATCGTCTTCCGTCGGCGAGACGCCGAGGCCGGCGGCCTTGCGGATGAAGGGCTCGTAGACCCTCTCCCAGGCAGCCTTCGGCCACATGAAGGTCTTGTAGTAGAAGCCGGCTGCGAAGAACGGCGACAGCAGATTGTTCACCCCGCCGATATCGAAGGCGAGCGAGGGCCAGCGGTTCTGCGATTCCACCTTCATGCCGTCAAAGACTTCCTGCACCGGCGCGCGCACGTTCGGCTGGCGGCGCGCGGCATCGCGGGAAACGTCGATCAGTGCATTCGGCTCTTCCGGACCGGCCGAAAGAATGCCGCGCGGGCGGTGATACTTGAACGAACGACCGACCAGATGCACGCCGTTGGCGAGCAGCGCAGAGGCGACGGTATCGCCCTCAAGCGCCTGATAGGTCTTTCCGTCGAAGGTGAAACGCGCTGTCTTGGCGGGCGTCAGGCGGCCCTGACCGGCAATGCGATTGGCGCCGCTCATTTCGCGGTTCCTTCCGTGGCTTCATAGGTTTCTACAGTCTTTTCGGACGCGGGCGCGGCACCCGGCAGATCCGGCTTCGGCTCGCCGGCCTTGTAGCTCATGACGAACTTGTCGCTTACGGTGTCGCGTGCCGCATTGAAGAAGCGGCCGCAACCATGGATGTGGCGCCAGCGTTCGAAGATCAGCCCCTTCGGGTTGTCGCGCAGGAAAAAGTATTCCTGGAACTCCTCGTCGGAAATGTCGGCGATGTTGGTCGGCCGGGCGATGTGCGCGTCGCCACCGTGGCGGAATTCGAGCTCCGAGCGCTCTTCCTCGCAGTAGGGGCAGTAGATCAGCAGCATTGTTTCCTACCTGTTTAAAGCTCCGGTTCCGTCACAAACGTGCCCGGTTCCTGATCGCAAAGTCGCTGTCCCATGGAGACGAAAGGCACAAGCCGGTAAAGCAGTTGCGCGCTATCCTCATAGGGGGCCAGCACATTCGTTATTCCGAGATTGGCAACACTCATCGCAAGAAGGTTTATGTCGATGTTGTAGGCCCGCTCCATCTCGTCGCCCGGGATGAAATAGACCACCCGCTCGCCAAGCATTTCGACGCACCCCAGCATCCCCCTCTCCGCGACGAAAGGCCAGTTCTGCTCGCCCGCCGCCTTGCGGATCGACTGAAGACGTAAATCGTCGGGTTCGGGAATGATCGAACCCACCGGCATCACACCGGCCGTCATCAGCAATCCGGCGGCGAGCGCCACGTTCATCAGTGTGCCACGGCCGCGGCCGCTGCCTCGTCGATGAGGCGGCCGGTGCGGAAGCGGTCGAGCGTCAGGCCGGCCGCCAGCTTGTGCGGCTCGCCCTTCGCGATGAGATGCGCGAAGAGATGCGCCGAACCGGGCGTCGCCTTGAAGCCGCCGGTGCCCCAGCCGCAATTGACGAAGAGGTTCTTCACTGGCGTCACGCCCTGGATCGCCGAACGATCAGGCGTGTTGTCGGTGATGCCGCCCCACTGGCGCATCATCTTCACACGACGGAACATCGGGAAGAGTTCGCAGATGGCATCCAGCGTATGCGTGATGATCTGCAGGCCGCCGGTTTGGGAGTACGAATTGTACTGGTCCGTACCGGCGCCGATGACGAGTTCACCCTTGTCCGACTGCGAGATATAGGCATGCACCGAGTTGGACATGACCACGCACGGGAAGATCGGCTTCATCGGCTCTGAAACCAGCGCCTGGAGCGGCACCGAATGCAGCGGCAGCTTCACGTCTGCCATCGACAGGATGACCGAGTTATGGCCGGACGCCGAAACCGCGACTTTCTTGGCGCCGATGAACCCCTTCGAGGTCTCCACGCCTGTCACGGCGCCGTCGGGCCCGCGGCGGATGCCCTTCACTTCGCAGTTCTGGATAACATGCACGCCGCGATCCGACGCCGCGCGGGCATAGCCCCATGCAACAGCATCGTGCCGAGCCGTACCGCCGCGGCGCTGGAGGGCGGCACCATTGATGGGGTAGCGCGCGGAGGCCGAAATATCGAGGACCGGAACGAATTCCTTCGCCTGCTGGGGCGTCAGCCATTCGTTATCGATGCCGTAGAGGCGGTTGGCATGAATGTGGCGGCCGAAGGACTGCTTGTCGTGCACGTTGTGCGACAGCATCATTACACCGCGCGGCGAGTACATGACGTTGTAGTTGAGGTCCTGGCTCAGCCCTTCCCAGAGCTTGAGCGAGTGCTCATAGATATCCATGCTCTCGTCATAGAGATAGTTCGAGCGGATGATGGTCGTGTTGCGGCCGGTATTGCCGCCGCCGAGCCAGCCCTTCTCGATCACGGCGATGTTGGTGATGCCGTGCTCCTTGGCGAGATAGTAGGCTGCGCCCAGGCCGTGGCCGCCGCCGCCGACGATGATCACGTCGTATTCCTTGCGCGGCTCGGGCGAGGTCCACTGCGCCTCCCACCCCTTGTGGCCGCGCATCGCCTCCCGGGCGACGGCGAAAACCGAATATTTGCGCATCCCGTATCCTCAATATCTCGCCGGTCGCGCCGGCTGTTTCCTGCCCCGATAAAAAGCAAATCCTGGCGTTTCGCGCCGTATCCTTTGCGACGCATTCAGGCGCACCTTGTACCACATGCGACATGGCCCGCATCCGCCCTTTGCTGGGGATTTATGACGGCGCCATGCAAATATCCTTAACACGCGCCGTCAGAGGCTGGACTTTCCTCAGACGATCTGATATCCGACCCGCCAATTGCCGGCCCGTTGGGCTGAGCGAACGTCATCCATTTGCCTCGCGACCAGTACTCGCATGGCTTACAACAACCAAAGGAACGGGATTCTCGTGCAGGTACTTGTCCGCGACAACAACGTTGATCAGGCTCTCCGCGCTCTCAAGAAGAAGATGCAGCGCGAAGGCATTTTCCGTGAAATGAAGATGCGCGACTATTACGAAAAGCCGTCTGAGAAGCGTGCACGCGAGAAGGCTGAAGCCGTTCGTCGCGTTCGCAAGCTCGCTCGCAAGCGTGCGCAGCGCGAAGGCCTCGTCAGCGCACGTCCGGGCGCCCGTTAATCGGCCGTCATTTCGACGTTTTCGGATGCAAGACCGGGCGGGGGCGAACATATCGCCGCCGCCTTTTTTGACGTGAACGGATCTTTTTTCACCCTTATGAAAGACGTTCCGTGCAATTTCGGGCGCACCCGCTACAATTACCCGCCGGAATTGCTGACAAAGCCGTAGCGGTTTCCTTGCGCATGAGGCGCAAGAGAAGCTTACTTTGAGGATTCGCACTTGAATATGGCTGCATCTACCGGGTTTCTGAACAATCGCTTTCCCGCCGCTGACATGCGTCGCTCCCTGATGGCCGCGGTTGCCGCGACCTCGCTTGCCGTTCTTCTGGCGGGCTGCCAGTCAACGACCTCGACGGATGTCCTCAAGGTCGAACGCGCCCAGGGATCGCAGCAGAATATCGCGTCGCTTTCGGCCGTGATCGCCGCCAATCCGCAGGACCCCGAAGGCTACAATGTGCGCGGTTCGGCCTATGGCCGTGCTGGTGAAAACCGCCGGGCCCTGGACGACTTCAACCGGGCGATCGAGCTCAATCCGCGTTTCTACCAGGCCTATGCGAACCGCGCGCTCGTGCAGCGCAGCCTCGGCGATCAGGCGCAGGCGGTCTCCGACTACAACACCGCGCTGCAGATCAACCCGCGCTATGACGTGGCCTATATCGGTCGCGGCAATCTGTACCGCCAGGCCGGGCGCCTGGACGATGCGTTCCGCGATTTCAACCGCGCCATCGAGCTCGATACGACCGATCCCCGTGCCTATCACAATCGCGGCCTGATCTATCAGGCCCGCCGCCAGCACCAAAAGGCGATCGAGGACTTCTCGAAGGCCATCTCGCTGTCGCCGAACTCGGCTGAGCCCTATAACGGTCGCGGCATTTCCTATGCGGCGCTGGGCGACGACAACAACGCGTTCTCGGACTTCAACACGGCCATCGGCCTCGACGGGAAGCTATCGGAATCCTGGGCAAACCAGGCGCTGATCTACGAGCGCCGCGGCGAAATGGCCAAGGCTTCCCGCTCCTACTCGCAGGCGCTGCGCCTTGATCCCAACTACAAGCCGGCCAAGGATGGCCTCGCCCGCACGCGCGGCGCCGGCAACAAGCCCCAGCCTGCCTGACACGGCTGTCGCTCTTCCCAAACAAAAAGCCCGCGAGATGATCGCGGGCTTTTTCATTCCGGGCTGGTTTGAACCGCTTAGTGGTTCATCGCCTTGACGATATCGTCCGTCATCTTCTTGGCATCGCCCAGCAGCATCATCGTGCCGTCCTTGTAGAACAGCGTGTTGTCGATGCCGGCATATCCGGAGCCGAGCGAACGCTTGACGAAGAGGCAGGTCTTGGCCTTGTCGACATCGAGGATCGGCATGCCGTAGATCGGCGAGGACTTGTCGTCGCGCGCGGCCGGGTTCGTCACGTCGTTGGCGCCGATGACATAGGCCACGTCGGCCTGTGCGAATTCCGAGTTGATATCCTCGAGTTCGAACACTTCGTCATAGGGCACGTTCGCTTCGGCAAGCAGCACGTTCATATGGCCGGGCATGCGGCCCGCGACCGGATGGATGGCATACTTGACCTCGACACCGTTCTTCTTGAGCGCATCGGCCAGTTCACGTACCGCGTGCTGAGCCTGCGCGACCGCCATGCCGTAACCGGGCACGATGATCACCTTGCTGGCATTCGCCATGAGGAAGGCCGCATCGTCGGCCGAACCCTGCTTGACCGTGCGCTGCACGCCGTCATCGCTTGCCGCCGCACCGCTATCGCCGCCGAAACCGCCCAGGATGACGGAAATGAACGAGCGATTCATGCCCTTGCACATGATGTAGGACAGGATCGCACCCGAGGAGCCGACCAGCGCGCCCGTGATGATGAGCGCGAGGTTACCCAGCGTGAAGCCGATACCGGCCGCCGCCCAACCCGAATACGAGTTGAGCATGGAGACGACGACGGGCATGTCGGCGCCGCCGATCGGTACGATCAGAAGCACGCCGAGCGCCAGCGCCAGGATGACGATCAGCCAGAAATCGAAATGGCTTTCCGACAGGGTCAGTCCGACGATGAAGACGACAATCGCGGCCAGCAGCGCGATGTTGATCACATGCCGGTAGGGCAGCATGATCGGCTTGCCGGACATGCGTCCGTCGAGCTTCAGGAAGGCGATGATCGAACCGGTGAAGGTGATCGCGCCGATGGCCGCACCGAGCGCCATTTCGACAAGCGCCTGGCCGTGGATCTCACCGACCTGACCGATGCCGAAGGACACCGGCGAATAAAGCGCGGCAGCGGCGACCAGCACAGCGGCAAGGCCGACGAGCGAGTGGAAGCCGGCGACGAGCTGCGGCATCGACGTCATCGGGATCGAGCGGGCGATATAGGCGCCTGCACCGCCGCCGATGGCAATGCCGAGCACGATGAGCACGAGGCCGCCGAAGGACGGCGTTGCCAGAAGCAGCGTCGTGCCGATGGCGATACCCATGCCGATCATGCCGAGCATGTTGCCGCGCCGGCTGGTCGTCGGGTGCGACAGGCCACGCAGTGCCATGATGAAGAGTACCCCGGAAACGAGGTAGAGGAAGGCTGCGAAGTTCACGTTCATCTGGCCGCCCTCACTTCTCTTTTTTCTTGTACATCGCCAGCATGCGCTGGGTGACGAGGAAGCCGCCAAAAATATTGACGGAGGCGAGGATGAGCGCGACGAAGCCGAAACCCGTCGCAACACCCGAAAGCGAGATGCCGACAGCCAGAAGGGCACCGACCACGATGACCGACGAGATGGCGTTGGTAACAGCCATCAGCGGCGTATGCAGCGCGGGCGTTACCGACCAAACCACGTAGTAGCCGACAAAGATCGACAGCACGAAGATCGCGAGGCGGAAGACGAAGGGATCGATCGCCCCGCCGGAAATGCCGTGCGCAGCGGCAGCGGCCGCATCCGGCACGTATTCGGACGCCGTACGAACGGCTTCCACGGCGCGTTCAAGATCAGTGATTGCCTTGTCGAGAAGTTCGTTCGCCATCACTTGCCCTCCCCTTGCTGAACCGCACCGCCAAAGTTCGGATGCACAACGGCGCCGCCGTTGGTCAGCATCGTCGCCTTGACGAGTTCATCCTCGACATTCACCGAAACCGATTTCGTTTCCTTGTCGACCATGGTCTCAAGGAACGTGAGAAGGTTCTTCGCGTAAAGCGCGGAGGCGGAGGCCGCGATACGGCCCGGCACGTTGAGATAGCCGATGACCTTCACGCCCTCGACCTCGACGACCTTGCCGGGCTCGGCGCCTTCCACATTGCCACCGCGTTCGACGGCAAGATCGACGGCAATAGAACCGTTGCGCATGGCGGCCAGCATCTGGCGGGTCACGAGGCGCGGTGCCGGACGGCCCGGAATAAGCGCGGTCGTGATGACGATGTCCTGCTTGGCGATATGGTCAGCGACGAGGGCTGCCTGCTTCGCCTGATACTCTTTGGACATTTCCTTGGCATAGCCACCAGCGGTTTCCGCGGCCTTAAACTCGTCGTCCTCGACGGCGATGAACTTGGCACCGAGGGAAGCGACCTGCTCCTTGGCGGCCGGACGGACATCTGTCGCGGAAACGGCCGCGCCGAGCCGGCGGGCGGTGGCGATGGCCTGGAGACCGGCAACGCCGGCGCCCATGACGAAGACCTTGGCGGCCGGCACCGTGCCGGCGGCGGTCATCATCATCGGCATGGCGCGGTCGAATTCATGGGCTGCATCGATGACGGCCTGATAGCCGGCAAGGTTCGCCTGCGAGGACAGGATGTCCATCGACTGGGCGCGCGTGATACGCGGCATCAGTTCCATGGCAAAGGTGGTGAGACCGGCATTCGCCATTTCGGCGATGGCAGCTTCGTTGCCGTAGGGATCCATCGTAGCGATGACGACGGCACCGGGCCTGTAGGTGGCGATTTCAGCGGATGAGGGCCGGCGCACCTTGAGCACCACATCGGCGGATCTCGCCTCTTCGGCCCCGACGATGCGCGCACCGACAGCTTCATAGTCGGCGTCGAGAATTCGGGATCGAAGCCCCGCTCCGGCCTCTACGAGCACATCCAGCCCGAGGCCTTTCATTCTCTTGACGGTTTCCACGGAAGCCGCGACACGACCTTCTGCCGTATCACTTTCACGCGCTACAAAAACACACTGACTCAAACCGTGGTCCTCCCCCCGAGACTGGCCGTGTTGGATCGCGGCGCCGGATGGCGCCGGAACAAGCTGCGGTATTGCAGATGTTGGATTAACGAAGCAGGAAGAAACCGGCGACGTTGAGAATGATGAAAAGCAGGAAGGCGCTGAAGAAACCGGCACTGGTGAAGAAACCGGCAGCCATGGCGATCAACAGCGCAACGCAGATCAGCGTGCCGTACTTGGCGCCCGCGATGAAGAGACCGTAGGTCTTCTCGTGCTCGGGATAATCCATCGGAGCGCCCATTTCGATCGGTCCGGTATGATGTTCAGCCATAGTCACCTTCTCCTAAGCAGCCACGCTCGCCAGCCGGAAATCCCCCATCCGATGAGCGCTTATAACCATCGGGCCTGCGAAGCGGCCCAGCTCTTCCCCAAGCGCCAGAAGCGCACGTTGTTCAGGCCATACACAATGGATCGCCAAAGCGCAACGGCAAGGGGAACTTAGCCTTTGCCACTTTCCCCTTCCGGAAACGATGCAGGCCGGTTTCAGGTGAAACCGGCCTGCACTGCGACATAAAGGCGCAAGCGTTAACCAGCGTAGGCGCCGCCCGACAGCTGTATCCGGCGATGAGTGTCGGCAAGGCGCGCAGTTGGCCGCACCGTCAGGGGGCTGAACGGCATATCTTCGCCACGGGCAAAGAGCATCCGCCGTTCGAAGGGTTCCGACTGGAAGAACGGAAAGCGGGCATAGAGAGAGGACCGCACGTCCTTGCAGCGCGTCGCCATCAGCATCAGATCGATGATGAACTTGCCCTGGTTGCTTTTCGGCGAGGCGACGAAGTCACCGTCGAACACCCGCTTGTAGAACGCCGCATGCGCGGGCTTCACCATCTGAAGAACGCGATCGGCATCGAAATAGTCGGCCGCCATCGTCGCCAGCCGCAATGTCAGATAGGGAATGGCGGGCATTTCGCTCCAGATTTCGGGATCGGCTGCCAGCCGCACCGGGTCGATCAGCGTCAGACCGGCATCGAGAAACGCCTTTGTCTCATCCGGAAACACCTTGCCCGACGAGGTCACGCGGTGGTCGGGCGTGACATGGTGCAGGCGCACCGTCGAGATCAGGCGCTCTTCATAATAGATGCCGAACACATAGGCATGGCTATCGAAATCGACTTCGTCGATGAGGAGCGGCGTTTCCTCGCCCAGATGCATCACGCTGCCGGCCTTGTAGGCCTTGTAGCGGATGCGGGCGATATCCTCCATGTCCTCGCTCGTCTCGACGCGGCGGTATTCCACGCCGTCGAGCAACCCCAGCAGTTTCTCAGAAAAGCGATTGGCTACCGTTCCGACGCTCGCCATTGCCCAACACCCCCGAATACACACCGGCGATACGACATCCCCGGAATCGATAATCAGCGATATAAGACAATTTGTGTAAAATACCATTCATTAACCTTAATATATGGTTAACGCTAAATTTGCATAAACTGATGCACGCGGTGGGTTTTCAGGCAAAGGGAAGATGGATCAGGCGACGCGACGCCCGCGACGGCGGGGCTCAGCCGGCTTGCGAGCCAGGCTTTCGTAGCGGTCACGGAGGGCATCGGGCGACATGGGTGCCGCGAAGACATAGCCCTGGACCAGATCCGCGCAGTGATACTTGTTGATAAGCGCGAGCTGCTCCTGCGTCTCGACACCTTCGATGACGATCCGCAGCCCCAGTTCCCGCGACAGGTTGACCGTGCCGCGCAGCAGCTTGAAGCGGCGTGCGTCCTCGCCGATGTTGCGCACGAAGGACCGGTCGATCTTGATGACATCGAGCGGAAGCTGATCGAGATAGCTGAGGCTGGAATAGCCCGTGCCGAAATCGTCGATGGCGATGGTAATGCCGCGGGCGCGCAGTTCCTGCAGGATAGCCTGCACCTTGACCGGCTCTTCCATCAGGCAGCTTTCGGTAACCTCCAGATGCAGCCGATGCGGCGCAAGCCCAGCCGCCTCCAGTGCCTCCGAAACGACACCGATAATTGCCGTACCGCGCAGGTCCTGAACGGAGAGATTGACGGAAACGCTCATATGCGACGGCCACGTCACGCAGTCCGCGCAGGCGCGGTTGATCATGAAGCGGGTGATTTCCGAGACGATGCCCATCTCTTCGGCGATCTGGATGAAGACATTCGGCGCGACGGCGCCGCGCTCAGGATGCGTCCAGCGCGACAGCGCCTCGCAGCATTCTATTCTCGTGCCGTCGGGAACGAACATCGGCTGGTAAGCGACGGAGAGCGCGTCGGTGGCAAGCGCCTCGCGAAGATCTTCCTTGAGCTTCTGGCGATCCACGTATCGCGCGTCCATCTCTTCTTCGAAGACGGTGACGCTGCCCTTGGCGCGGGACTTCGTCTCGAACAGGGCCAGGTCGGCGCGAATCTGCATTTCATCCAGCCGGAACTCATCGCTCGGCACCGTCACACATCCCGCGCTGAATGAGACGAGGAATGTCATGCCGTCGAATTCATAGGTGCCGCGCAATTGCTCGTGGAAGCGACGCATGCGCGCTTCCAGATCGCGACGGTTTGCCTCATTCGGGAAGAACAGGATGAATTCGTCACCCATCAGGTGGCTTACAATGATCTTGTCCACGGCCAGCCGCCGCAGCCGCTCGCTGATCGCGCACAGGAGGCGGTCACCCGTGATGTGACCCTTCATGTCGTTCACATGTTTGAAGTCGTCGACATCGAGCACCATGAAGCCGACCATGCCGGGCTTCTTGCGCTCCGAAAGCGCATCCTGAACGAGATCGGCGAAATAGGCGCGGTTCGGAAGGCCGGTCAGGCTGTCATAGCGCACCATATGGAGGATCTTCTTTTCCGCTCGAACACGCGCCGTGACATCCTCGAAAATCAGGACAGCGCCGCCGTTTTCCCGGCGCGCCGCGGTGAATTCGAGGTAAAGCCCTTCCCTCACCTGCAAGAGCGCCCGCGAGCGGTCGCCGTTCAGAAGCTCCTGGAGCTGGCGCAGGATAGCCTTGCTCTGCTCAAGGTTCAAAAACGTGTTGCGAACGCCATAGCGCAGCACGAGATCGAGGTGGCAATCCTTCAGCCGTTCCTGGCTGCCGAGATGCAGAAGTTCGCAGGCACGCCGGTTGGCGACCAGAATGCGGTGGTCCGCATCCAGCATGAAAAGACCGTGCGGCATGTTGTTCAGCGCCGTGTCGAAACGGTCCGCGATGGTCGCAAGGTCACGCGCCGCCAGCACGTTTTCGTAAAGGAACGTGCGAACGCCGTTGGCCATCGAACGCGTCGTCATTGCAAAGGGCAGAACCAACGATGCGAGGACGGCATGATAGAAATCCTGCAGGGCCAGGAAGCCGACCGCAATCGGCAGGCAAGCCGCTAGAACCATGTAGTTGACGGTCCGGGGAGAGCCGTAGTTGCGACCGACGACCGAAACCATGGTGCCGAAAGTCACCGAGATACAGGCAATTTCCGCAAAGGCGTCGCGGCTGACCACAAGGCTGTAGCAGCACGCGGTGCCCAGCGCGAATGTCGTGCCGACGGCGCCGAGATTGTACCAGTTCTCCCAATAGCGAATGCCCGCCATGTCGAGCGAGGCTTTGTCGGCCCGGTCGAAACGGCGCATGCCGCGCGCGCGCAGAGACCATATGAGCACGACCAGCGCGCTCCACAGCAGGAAGAACGGATCGGAAGTCTTGGCGAATACGAAGGAGAGCGTGATGACATGCGAAATCATGCCCACGAAAAGGGTCTGACGGTTTCCGTACAGCGAGCTGACGAACGACAGGTATACATCAGCCGGCAGTGTGTTTTGACCCTTATCCGTCATGGACTCGGCACTCCCTATGGCATGCGAGGGTTACCGGCCAAAATTTAATGAATGATTTCGGGAGATTACCCAATAACTGGGGACTCACTCGGCAATTTTCGCGTGCACCCCCAACGCGGAAAAGATAGTTTCAACCAAATATTGCAAAATAAAGGCCGAAAGTAAACATACTCAACCAGTCATAGGTTAAACTTGCAACTCTAGGCGTGAAAAAACGCGAAAGTATTTATTCAAAACGCATGGGAGTAATCGTCGAGTACAACCTGGATTCGCCGTTTTGTGGTTAACGATTATTTGCCGATGTGCCCGTGAAAACTGGTGATCTCACAAACCGGCGCCACGCAGCAGGGAAACGGCCGTCGTCGTCATTTCGCCCGAAAAGAGGAATTGACTGAAACCAGATTTGATATCAAATCCTCTTTTGGTATTTCTTTTCTCGGAGCCTCGCATGTCGAAACCCGTCGTCGCCATTCCAGCCGATATCAGGGAGATCGAAGGCAACGTCTGGCAGGCAACCCCAAACCAGTATGTGCGTGCCGCCGTAAAGGGCGCCGATGTCACCGTGTTTCTCGTGCCGGCACTTGATGCGGACAATGACTTCGACGGCATCCTCGACCGGGTGGACGGGCTTCTGGTCAGCGGCTCGCGTACGAATGTACATCCGTCGCTTTACGGCAAGGAGGCGACTGATGCAGAAGGCCCCTATGATCGCGCCCGCGATGCGACCAGCCTGCCGCTCATCAAGCGCGCGCTGGAGCGCGGTATTCCGTTGCTCGCCATCTGCCGCGGCATTCAGGAACTCAACGTTGTTCTGGGCGGTACGCTTGCCAATGAGATTCAGGAACAGCCGGGCATGTGGGACCATCGCAAGCCCGATACGCCCGAACTCGACGTTGCCTACGGTATCCGCCAGAAGGTGATCGTCAAGGAAGGCAGCTGCCTTGCAGGCGTCGTCGGCACTGGTGAGATCCAGGTCAACTCGCTGCATCGGCAGGCCATTTCGGACATGGCACCGCGTCTGGCCGTGGAAGCGGTCGCGGAAGACGGCACGATCGAGGCGGTTTCCGTCATCGGCGCGAAGGCATTCGCGGTCGGCGTTCAGTGGCACCCGGAATACTGGGTCGGCTCCGATCAGCCGTCCAACAAACTGTTTGCGGCCTTCGGTGAGGCCGTTCGCGACTACGCCGCCGCCAGGCAGGGCATGGCGCGCCAGACAGCGGCCGAGTAGGCCGGCTCAGTCTGCCGCGACGAAGGTGACCATCGCATTTGCCGGCTCGACGGCCTCATAGGCCAGCCCGTCGCCATCGACAACAGTGAGAAGCGCTTCGCCACGCGCATCCAGCACATCGACCGTGCCGTCGCCATTCTGCGTCCATGTCCGCGCGCCGGCAAGGCCGGGCCAAACTGCATCGCAGTCCGGATCAGCTGTAAAGCGTGTGCTGCGCCCGGAGATCGCCGCGCCCCGTTCGGCAAGACAGGCCGTTTTCGCAACGGAATTGGTGATTGTGTAGCTGTGTCCGGCCGCACCAGCGGGAATGGAGCTCGAAACGATGGGATCCACGTCCGGTGTCCGGTCGCGGCCGACAGCCCAGAGCCCCAGAGACACGACAGCGGCCAAAGCGGCGATTGTGAGTGTCTTCATGGAGATCTCCTTTGCGCGATTCGACAGGAAAAGCATGCGCCCGCAAGCTTGCCGAATGGTTAACGAAGACTTTCCGGATACTAACCTGATTTTCGGGTAAAGGGCGTTTCCGGCACTGGAGTCAGGGCCTGCCCGCGATCGAACCACGCGATGAGATTATCGACGACCAGATCGGCCATCGCATCGCGCGTGGCGACCGAGGCCGAGGCGACATGCGGCAAAAGCGATACGTTCGGCAAATCGAGCAGGCCGTCGGGGACGTTCGGCTCGTCATAAAACACGTCGAGCCCGGCGGCAGCGATAACTCCGTTCTTCAAGGCAGCAACGAGCGCCGACTCATCGACCGTCCAACCGCGCCCGACATTGATCAGCACGCCGTTGCTGCCCAAAGCCTTGAGAACATCCGCATTGATCGTCCGATGCGTTTCCGGCGTCTTGGGAACGATGGCAATCAGGATGTCGACGGCCTGTGCCAAGGCCGTCAGTGAAGAATGATACGTATAGGGTACACCCTCGCGCGGCTGGCGGGTGTGGTAGGCGATGTCGAGGCCGAAGCCCTCCAGCCGTCGTGCGATCGCCATGCCTATGCGCCCCAGACCGTAGATGCCGGCCTTGCGACCACGAAGGCTGAGCGGCGAGAGCGGAAAGGCCCCGTCGCGCTGCCAGCGCCCTTCGCGCAGCCACGTCTCGGCCTGCGGAAGGCGGCGTACGGTATTGAGCAGCAGCCCGATCGCCGTATCAGCGACCTCGTCATTCAAAACGTCAGGCGTATTGGTCACGACGATGCCGCGTTCAGCAGCCGCCGACACGTCCACGCCATCATAACCGACACCAAAGCTTGAGATGATCTCCAACGCCGGCAAATGCGCGATCATCGCCGCATCGAGCCGCCCGGAAACAGCTACACCCGACACGGCTGCGGCTTCGGATCGCGCCACCAGAGCCGGGTCCGCACTGTCGATACGCACGATATCGAAGGCGTCTTTCAGGCGTTCAACCACGCGTTCACGGATGATGCCTGGAATAAGGATGCGCGGTCTGTTCATGAAAGAAACTCCTCAGCCTTCCGGATGCGGCTTCAGCGGCCCGGTGGACTGGCGAATGCGCATTTCCGGTTTGATGAGATGAATGCCGTCAGGCTCGTGGCTGCCGGACAGCTTGTCGAGAAGCGCGCGCGCGGCATTGCGTCCCACTTCCGACTGGCCGTTCCAGACGGTGGTCAGCGCGGGCGTGGCGATTGCCGCTTCCTCCAGGTCATCATAGCCGGTAACGGAGACGTCGCGGCCGGGCACGAGGCCGGCGCGCGCGATGCCGTTCATCAGGCCGATGGCCACGAGATCGTTCCAACAGACGGCCGCTGTCGGCTTTTGCGGAAGCGAGAGGAAATGCACCGCCGCCTCGAAACCACCCTGCTTGGTGCGCGGCCCGGGAATGCGCAGGCTGGGATCAACCTCGATATTGGCCTTGCGCAGGGCGTTGACGTATCCTTGATAGCGGTCGCGGCCGGTGGAGGTCTGGTCCGTCCCGCCCACCATGGCGATGGTGCGGTGGCCAAGGCCGATCAGGTGATTGGTGGCAAGCGAAATTCCATAGCTGTCGTCGCCACGAAAAATGGGGACATCCAGTCCGTCGATCGAGCGCGCGATCAGGATCGCCGGCATGCCGTTATCCTCGGCGAGCCGGATATCCTCCGGCGGCGTGCCGATCGCCGGCGACATGATCACGCCGTCGCCACCCAGCTGGAGAAGCGTCTCGACGAAGTTGCGCTGCTTTTCGACTGAATCGTAATGGTTGGAGAGGATGAAGGTCTGCCGGTCGCGGTCCAGCTCGCTTTCGATGGCCTTCAGGATTTCCGCATAGAACGGGTTCATGATGTCGTGCACCACGACACCGATGATGCCGGAGCGCGACGTGCGAAGGCTCGCCGCGCGGCGGTTATAGATATAGCCCAGCGCGCGGGCCTGCTCCTTGATCCGGTCGCGCGTCGACGCCGCCACCAGCGGGCTGTCCCTCAGCGCAAGCGATACCGTCGCCGTGGAAACGCCGAGCGTATCCGCGATGGTGGAAAGCTTGATTTTCTGTGCCACGACCCCTCCAGACGACCGCGCCACCCTGCGCGTTTAAAACCGTTTATTTAAACAGTTTAAATCTCGTCGGCAACTGTCTTTTCGCTGTCGCGGGCCTCGTCCGGCACGGCGCCATGCAGGTTTTCGTCCATGGCGCGCAGCAGTTTCAGGAGATTGCGCACGTCCTTTTCGCTCAGGCCCTCGGCGGCCTGCTGCTCGCTCAATCGTCCCGCCTCGGTGATTTTCTCCACGGAGGCGTGCCCAGACTCCGTGAGATGCACGACGGTCAGGCGACCATCCGTGCCATCGGCCCGCCGTTCGACGAAACCCTGCGCTTCGAGCCGCCCGATCGTGCGCGTCATGGTCGGCGCCTTGACACCGAGCCGGTTAGCAAGCGCCCCGGCGGTCAGCCCGCCCTCTTCGGCAAGCGCGAGGATAACGCCGTCCTGTCCCGCATAGAGGCCGGTGGCGAGCAGATTGCGCGAAAGCACCGTACGCATGGAGCGCGCGGCATTCACGACGGCCGCGGCGAGACCCGCGCCGGAAACCGCATCGTGCGATTTCTTCTTCTTGGCCTTCTTTCCGTCCTTGCCGTCTTTGTGCTTCTTGCCCATCGATCGCCTCGCTCCTCGCCCTTGCATCATGGGCCTGTCCTTGTATGACTCAGGTTGAAGGCTGGCGGCAAGTGAGGATCGGAGGCAGGAATGGCGCATCCGAAGATGCGGTGGACCGAAAACGACCCGATGCTTGCGCCGGAGGACCGCGCCGGCTGGATCGCGGTGTTGCCGCTCGGCGCCCATGAGGGCCACGGACCCCACCTCCCGTTCGAAACCGACACGCTAATCGCCGAGGGCATCGCGGAGCGCCTGATGGCCGTCCTGCCGACGCATCTGCCCGTGACGTTCCTGCCGACAGAGCCCATCGGCTATTCGCCGGAACATCTCGACGTGCCCGGCACGCGCTCGCTGGATTATGCCGTCGCCATCGAACGGTGGCTGCGCATCGCCGCGGATCTAAACCGCTTCGGCCTGCGCAAGCTTGTCCTTCTCAACGCACATGGCGGCAACGCGCCCCTGATGACCATCGTGGCAACGGAAGCACGCGTGCGTTTCGACATGCTCGTCGTGGCCACGGCCTGGACGCGGTTCGGCCAGCCCGAAGGCTGGATCACGCCGGAAGACAAAGCGATCGACATCCATGGCGGCGACATCGAGACATCGGTGATGCTGGCGCTGCACCCGGAAAAGGTCCGGATGGACAAGGCGGAGCGCTTCGGCTCCCGGCAGGCGGAATTCGCCGCGCGTTTCGCCCATCTGCGCGCCTATGGCCCCCATGCCTTCGGCTGGAAGATGTCGGATCTCAATCCGGCGGGCGTTGCCGGCGACGCAAGCGCCGCGACCGCCGAAAAGGGAGAGCGATTGATCATGCACGCCGTGCGCGGTCTCGTCGGTCTTCTCGAGGATGTTGACGGATTTGACGTCGAAACACTTCGCTGACGGCATTTGCGCTGGCCCTTTCGATCTCCTATATCAGTCGCGACGACGGACCCAAACGTCCCATCCCTCGAGGTTCCCATGACCGAAACAGCTCTTCCCAAGCCCATTCCCGTCACCGTGCTCACCGGCTATCTCGGCGCCGGAAAGACGACGCTGCTCAACCGTATCCTTACGGAGAACCACGGCAAGAAATACGCCGTCATCGTCAACGAATTCGGCGAGATCGGCATCGACAACGACCTGATCGTCGAGTCCGATGAAGAAATCTACGAGATGAACAACGGCTGCATCTGCTGCACCGTGCGCGGCGACCTGATCCGCGTGGTGGAAGGCCTGATGCGCCGCCCGGGCCGTTTCGACGCCATCATCGTCGAGACGACGGGCCTTGCCGATCCGGTTCCCGTCGCCCAGACCTTCTTCATGGACGACGATGTTCGCCAGAAGACGGAACTCGACGCGGTCGTCGCACTGGTCGATGCCAAGCACCTTCCGCTGCGCCTCAAGGACAGCCGGGAGGCTGAGGACCAGATCGCCTTCGCAGACGTCGTCCTCATCAACAAGACCGATCTCGTGAGCCCGGAAGAGCTTGCAAGGATCGAGGCGACGGTGCGCGTGATCAACCCGTCCGCCCGCATCCATCGCACGACCCGCTCGGATATCGACCTCACCAAGGTTCTCGACCAGGGGGCGTTCAACCTGGAGCGCGCGCTCGAGAACGATCCTCACTTTCTCGACCACGATCATCCGGACCATGTCTGCGGCCCCGATTGCGGCCATGATCACCATCATCATGGGCACGACCACGATCACCACCATCATGAGCACGATCATGATCATCACCACCACGATCATGACCACGGCCACCACCATGATCATGACCACGGCGTTTCGCCGATCCATGACGTTACGGTGCAGTCGATTTCGCTGCGCGGCGGCGAGATGAACCCTGAACGCTTCTTCCCCTGGATCCAGAAGATCACCCAGACCGACGGGCCGAACATCCTGCGCCTCAAGGGCATCATCGCTTTTGCCGGCGACGAGGAGCGTTATGTCGTTCAGGGCGTGCACATGATCGTTGAAGGCGATCACCAGCGCGCCTGGAAGGACGGTGAGAAGCGGGAAAGCCGCCTCGTCTTCATCGGCCGCGACCTCGACCGTGAGAAGATTGAACGGACCTTCAAGGCCTGCGAGGCACAGAAGGCATGATCCGGAAAAGTGTGAAGCGGTTTTCGGATAACACCACAGGCAGGAAAGACGTGTAATGCCGACAGTCGCCCCTCTCGATCTCGACGGCCACGTCGTCGCGACCGCCTTTCTCGGCGACGTGCCGTTCTTCGCTTCCGCCTCCGGCATCATCCACCGCCTCGACCATGGCCAGAAGGCCACCGAGGCGCATGACGGCCTGCTTGCCTGCGTGCGCGACGAGGCGAACGATACGCTGATCACCGGCGGAGAAGACGGCAAGGTCCAGCGCATTGCCGCCGACGGCACCGCGACGGTTTTGGCAGAGGTGCCGCGAAAGTGGATATCCGTCGTCGCGGCCGGTCCACAGGGCGCCATCGGCTTCGCGGAAGGCCGCACGGCGCGCGTCCGGTTAGCCGACGGGACAATCAAGGAATTCTCCGAAAGTCGTTCCGTCGAGGGCATGGCCTTCGCGCCGAAAGGCCTGCGCATCGGGATCGCCCGTTACAACGGCGTTTCGCTGCATTGGGTCGCGATGGCGGCCCAGCCGGTCGAACTGGAATGGAAGGGCGCGCATAACGGCATCACCTTCTCGCCGGACGGCCGCTTCGTCGTCACCACCATGCAGGAAAACGCCCTGCACGGCTGGAAGCTCGATCCGAAAGCGGGTGCGGATACCCGCCATATGCGCATGACGGGCTACCCAGCCAAGGTGAAGTCGTTCTCCTGGTCCGCCAAGGGCAAGTGGCTCGCTTCGTCCGGCGCGCCCGCCGCCATCGTCTGGCCGTTCTCGGCCAAGGACGGCCCGATGGGCAAGCCGCCGCTCGAACTCGGCACCCGCGCCGATGTCATGGTCACCTGCGTCTCCTGTCATCCGGCGGAAGATGTCGTCGCCATCGGCTATTCCGACGGCATGGTGCTGGCGGCCCGTTTCGCCGACAGCCGCGAAGTCCTGCTGCGCCGCCCCGGCAAGGGCGCCATCACGTCGATGGGCTGGAACCGCAATGGCAAACTGCTTGCCTTCGCTAGTGAAACTGGCGACTGCGGCGTCATCGATCTGGCCGGCTGATACCGAACACGCCCCAACATGATGAACCCGGGAGAGCGAGCTCTCCCGGGCCACTGACCGCAGGGACAGGGTGGGGATTACGGTCAGTGTCTGCGCTTCTTGCAGCCGCAATCGCTGCCGCCGCTGCCGCTCAGAATGCCGAGGGCCGAGCCGTTGAGCACGCCGGAAAGCGTGCCGTTCAGATTGTTGTTGAGCACACCGTTCAGGATGTTGTTGCCGTTGTTGTCGCTGAGGACGTTGCCGACGCCCACGCCGACACTCGGGGCGATCACGATGCCGCCAGTCTTGGTCTTGTTGCCGCTGAGGATACCGAGGCCGAGCAGGCCGCCGGCGGAAGCCTGGCCGGCACCGGCAAGAGCAATCACGGTGGCGATGGCGATGATACGGGTCTTGTTCATGGTCTCTCTCCGTTGGTTGCGCACCTCATGGATGCACAACCAATGGTAATTTACAATTCCATCAACACAACCGGATTTGCCGGATATAGCAAAGAGTTAACCATAACGTAGACAAGTTTAATGAATACCTATCGAATGCAACCAATACGGATATATATCCTCAATATGTCCCAAATATTCAACCTTTGAGAGTTTTTTAACCACGTAAGTCTAGGTTTCAAGCCATGAACCGACACGGGGGCGGAACCGGATGCGTATTTTTCATGGCACGCTGGCCACCATCCTGCTGCTGGCAGGCAGCAATCCGTCGCTTGCGGACTCAGCCATAGATTACACCTTCGGAGGTGGCCGCACATCGAATATCTTCAAGGATACGACGCGCCTTCCAGCCTCCTTTGCCGAAGCCGGACTGAGCCTTCGCGGCAGTTTCGACCTTGAGGAAACCGACGTCGCCTATGCGGTGACCACGCGGGCGCGGCAGGTGCCCCGATACCGTTTTGCGGACGAGCGCGCGGCAGGGATCGAATTAGGCCTCACGCGCGACATCGGTGAGACCGTCAAGTTCACGCTTCGAGGCGGCATCGAACACCGGCAGACCGGCGACATCCTGCTCGCCCTGCCCGGCCTTCTCCTAGGCTACCGGCAGACGGACATTCTGGCCAATGCCAGCACCGGCGTCACCATTGAACATGCCGGCGGCAAGAGCCACCTCACAGCATCGCTTGCCCGCTTCGGCCCCGGCAAGGCGCGATTGACGATTCCCGACCTGCCGCGCGTGCAGCTTGAAGGCGGCAACACGCTTTACGAAGTGACGGGTGGGCATATCCGCCCGCTGCTCGGCGGCGAGGTGGGCGCAACGGTGCAGTTTCGCACCAACCGTATTCCAGGCGATCCCCAGGACAATTTCGAGCGCTATCCCGCACAGACCCTGCGCGGCTCGATCGCCTTCGGGCGCGTGTTCGGCGCAGTAACGTTGCTGGCGGAGGCGGGTCTCGTGCGCGTGCAGAGCCCGCAACTGGGCACGACCGTCGATCCGACCCGTCCGTTTCTGAAAACCGAACTCGCCTGGGCAATCACCGACGCGGTCGTGCTCAAGGGAAAGCTGTCACGAGACATCGCGCTTGCCGACATAGACGACCCTATGGGCGAGGACGTCCGCACGGTCAGCCTTACGCTCGAAACTGCGCTGACGGAGAAGCTGAAGCTCAGCCTCGCCTTCGAGCAGGCCTATAGTGACTGGCTGACCTACGACTACCGGACCCGCACCAATGCCACGACGGCGACCCTCACCTACACGCTTGCCAAAGGCGCGGCCGTGGCGCTGGAATACAGTCATCTCGTGCGCAAAGAGGCCGACGAGACCGCCGACTTCAAGGTCAACGGTCTCGCGGCACGGTTCCAGGGCTCGTTCTGAGCCTCACCACTCCAGTTCCAGATGCGGCCGGCCGTTCGAGGTCTTTTCCAGTGTCCGCCCCGTTTCATCGACGGTGCAGCTGACCCGCTGGCGGAAGGCGGAGAAACTGTCGAAGGTCACCACATCGACGGGCGTGTCGAAATGCAGTGTCATGCGGTAACGACCCGGCTGGGTGGTCAGCGCCTGTACGCCGATCACCTCAGCGTCGAACGGTTGGCCGAGATAGCTGCCCCGCACGCGCGAGCCGAGCATCCAAGGATCGAACGGCGGCCGGTTGCCGACCGCGGCATGCAACGTATTCCAGTCGCGAAAGCCGTATTGGGCCGCGATCAGCTCCAGGGCACGCGAATGCGAAACGGGCTGCATCTCGTCAGCAAAGCGCGCACGCAGGCGCTTTGCCTGATCTTTCAAGGTGTCGAGGGAAGGTAGGGGCGTCGAGAGAGGACGCATGTCGGATCTCCAGTGTCTGCATGCGTCATTTCGGAGGGAGCCCGCACTGCCACCGGTTCGCATGCGTGATGCTGGAAGACCGATTATTCTGAGAGAGACTTCACCAAAGCTCGCGCTCGCGGACGGCAGGAGCTCTCACCCTGCCCTGCACATAGGTCTTCACCGCCCGTCTGTCAAATCCCCCGCTTGCACGACGGCCAGAAGCGTGGGAGCACTTTCGCAGGAGGAACCACCATGACGTCCATTACCCTCATTGCCTTCGCCGCCGTCGCTTTCATCGGCATTGCCACACCCGGCCCCACCGTGCTTCTCGCCCTCACCAACGGCTCGCGCTACGGCATCCGCCGCGCACTTCCAGGCATGGTTGGCGCCGTTCTGTCGGACTTCGTGTTGATCGGCGCAGTTGCGCTTGGCCTCGGCGCACTGCTGGCGGCCTCGGAATTCTGGTTCACCTTCGTCAAATGGCTGGGTGCGGCCTATCTCGCCTTCCTCGGCATCCAGATGCTGCGCTCCACCGGCGCGCTCGGCCGCGCCCTCGACGACGCACAGGCCGCCGGCCGCACGACAGCGCGGGCGATCTTCTCGAAAAGCCTGCTGGTCGCCGTCACCAACCCCAAGGGCTACCTGTTTTTCTCGGCCTTCCTGCCGCAGTTCGTCGATCCATCAGCCCCACAGACGCAGCAATATACCCTGCTCGCGCTAGTCTTCGCAGCCATCGACTTCCTGGTGATGTTCGGTTACGCAGCACTCGGCTCGCAGGCCGTGCGCGTGCTCAAGACATCGGGCGCTGCCTGGCTCGACCGCATCTGCGGCGGTGTGATGCTGGCGCTAGCAGGCTCGCTCGCCTTCTATCGCCGCGCCGCGAACTGATCAGCTTCCGGCAGTGCCAATGATCTTGGCCAGGAGGTCATGCAGCTCATCCCGATAGCCGGAGCGGGCGGAAGGGTCACCCTCGTCGGAGGTCATCGCGACGGTCAGGGCCAGATCGGGCACGATATAGAGCATCTGGCCGCCAAAACCCCAGGCATAATGGACCGTCTTGCCGCCGATGACCCGCTCGAACCAGCCGTAGCCATAGCCGTCGTTGGAAAACCGCGAATTGGTGCGCGACTGCCAGGATTGGCGGATCCAGTCCTCCGGCACGATTTGCGTGCCCTCCGCTGTGCGCCCGCCATTTCGGTAGAGCTCGCCGAAGGCCAGCAGTGAGCGTGTGCTCATCGCCATCTGGTTGCCACCGAGATAGATGCCCTGCGGGTCTCGATCCCAGGCGCCGATGCGGAAATCTTCGAGCGGTCCGAGCCAGTCGCGCGCCAGCGCCAGTGTGGACTTGCCGCCGACCTTCGTCAGGATCGCCGAGAGAAGATGTGTCGAGCCGGTGGAGTAGAGCATCGCCCCACCCGGATCGTCGGCGAAGGGCATGGCGAGGGCCGCGCGCACCCAGTTACGGCTGGCCACCCAGCGCCCGTAGTTGCCGCCGGAAGTGCGCTCCAGCCCTGCCTGCATCGAAAGCAAGTTGCCGATGGTGATGCGGTCGAGCCGCGGATCGCGTTTCGCCGGCAGGTCGCTGGCGAGGATTGGCGCGATGGGTTGGTCGACGCCCTCGAGCAGGCCCTTGGAAATGGCGATGCCGACAAGAGCCGAGATGATCGACTTCGACGCCGATTTGATATTCGCGCTTTCGGCCGGCGTATGCCCGTCATAACCGCGCTCGGCGACGATCTTGCCGTTATGCGCGACGACGACCGCCTTCAGTTGCGACAACGATGTCGCCGCAGACAGCGTCTCCGCGATCGTCTGCGCCGGCCGGGCAATAACGGGTTCCTGCGCGCAGGCGCCGGCGAGCGGCAACGCCAGGGCAAGGCCAATGATGAAAAGCTGCTTCCTCATGGGAAGGCAGATAGGCGACCGGCAGCGCTATTTCATGGCCGATGGCCGGGCTTCACGCAGTGTTGAAAACCTGTGTGCACCCGGCCACGGGCGGCTCCGTTCTCAGAAGCGGTAGGTGATACCGGCGCCCACCAGCCACGGGTCCAGCTTCGCCTTGCCGGTCAGCGGTGTCCCCTGATAGTTGACCTTCCACTCGGGCTCCAGGAAGAGCTTCTTCACGTCGAAGTTCACGCCCCAATGCTGGTCGATCATGTAGTCGAAGCCGACCTGCAGGGCAGCGCCGACCTTGTTCTTGACGTCGAGATCGGTGAAATCACCGGACCCGGACTGGTTATAGAACAGCGTGTAGTTCACGCCCGCGCCGACATAGGGCTTGAATGCGCCGAAATCGGTGAAGTGGTATTGCAGGGTCAGCGTCGGCGGCAGCAGCCAGGTCTTGCCGACCTTGCCGAGGCCGGAAATGGAATCGGCGGCATTCACGTTCGCATAGGTCGTGCCGAGAATGAGTTCCGCCGCGATATTGTCCGTGAAGAAATAGGAAATGTCGAGTTCCGGAACGACCGTGTCGGAGTAGCTCAGGCCCGAACCTGGGATCGCGTCCACATAGCCCGAATCGTTCGTGATGACGCCCAGCCCGCGCACACGGATCTGCCAGGGGCTCTGTGCCGCGATATCCACCGGTGCCTCCGCCGGCGCCATGCGCTCGGCAAGATCAGCCGC
The DNA here is from genome assembly GCF_022601905.1 of Shinella sedimenti. Lineage (NCBI taxonomy): Bacteria > Pseudomonadati > Pseudomonadota > Alphaproteobacteria > Hyphomicrobiales > Rhizobiaceae > Shinella > Shinella sedimenti. The sequence goes on along the minus strand of NZ_JAKVIN010000006.1, from coordinate 152,762 downwards.
AAAAGCGCCGCCACCGATCAGCGTCACAGCTGCGGCAAGCGCCGCAAGCCTGATCCGCACAATCCCATCTCTCTTCATGTCGTCTCTCCATCATCACGACTCGTTTTGCGACGCGACTATGAGAGCGCAGTGCAGGAGAAGCATTTGAGATGGATCAATTGAAAGGTGCGCAAATGGAAGATTGTTCGGAAATCAACACGAGACTTGGCAAACGCTCAATTAAAACAATGACAAGCGTCAAGAATGGAAAGGCCGGCGCACCACCGGCCTTTCTTCAGGCAGCCTTTCGCGTAGCCGGCATGACGCGGCGGCGACCGCTGGCGACGAGCAAGCCGGCAGCGCCATCCAGCCAGTTGTCCTTGAGTTCCAGCGCCAGGAAGCGGCGGCGCTCGAAGGGGCCGGGCATGACGAGATGCTGCGCCTTGGCGGCAAAGAAACCGAAGCGCTCGTAATATTCGGGGTCGCCCACCAGAAGCACCGCACCGTGCCCACGGTCGCGCGCCTCGGTGATGGCAGCCCGCATGAGCGCGCCGCCGATGCCCTTGCCCTCGTGCTGGCAATCGACGGCAAGCGGGCCGAGCAGGAGTGCCGGGACCGCATTGCCATCGGCATCGACGCCGGCTTCGACATTCCACAGACGCACGGTACCGATGACATGGCCATCCGCATCGCGCGCGACCAGCGCCAAACCTTCGGCTGGCAGGCGGCCGCGGCGCAGCTTCTCGGACGACTTGCGAAAGCGAGCTTCGCCCATGACGCGGTCGAGCAGACGCTCGCGCGCGAGCACGTCGCCGGCGTTTTCCTGGTCGATGGTAAAGGCGGCATGCGCGAAGAACGCGCGGACAGAATCAAGAACAGTGGCCATCTCTGGGCCTCCCGTGCTCAAAACCGATTCAAACGGTATCCGGAACGAATTGTGAGGGTGGCGCTCCCGCAGGGACGGGAGCGCCGAGGTGGTCAGATGACAAAAGCCTTGAGCGGTTCGAAGCCGTTGAAGGCGACCGCCGAATAGGTGGTCGTATAGGCACCGGCGCTCTCGATCAGAACCTCGTCGCCGATCGAAAGGGTGATCGGCAGCGGATACATGTTCTTCTCGTACATCACGTCGGCCGAATCGCAGGTCGGGCCGGCGAGAACGCAGGGCTCCATCTCATCGGCATCACGCGCCGTGCGGATGGGGTAGCGGATCGCCTCATCCATAGTTTCGGCAAGGCCGCCGAACTTGCCGATGTCGAGGAAGACCCAGCGATGCGCATCGTTATCCGACTTCTTCGAAACCAGAACGACTTCCGCCTTTATGACACCCGCATTGCCGACCATGCCGCGGCCCGGCTCGATTATGGTTTCCGGGATCTGGTTGCCGAAATGCTTCTTGAGCGCCGAGAAGATCGCCTTGCCGTAGGCTTCAGCTGACGGGATATCGCGCAGATACTTCGTCGGGAAACCGCCGCCCATATTGACCATCTTCAGCTCGATGCCCTGCTTGGCCAGCTGAACGAAAACGCGCTTGGCATCAGCAAGAGCCGCATCCCAGGCGTCGAGCTTCGTCATCTGCGAGCCGACATGGAAGGACACGCCATAGGACGTCAGGCCCAGCTGGTGGGCATAGACGAGCACGTCGACGGCCATCTGCGGCACGCAGCCGAACTTGCGCGAAAGCGGCCATTCCGCACCTTCGCCATCCGTGAGGACGCGGCAGAAGACGCGGGCGCCGGGGGCGGCGCGTGCGACCTTCTCGACTTCCTCATGGCTGTCGACGGCAAAAAGGGAGACCCCGAGCGCATGAGCGCGCGCGACATCGCGCTCCTTCTTGATCGTGTTGCCGAACGAAATGCGGCTCGCGGTCGCGCCGGCATCCAGCGCCATTTCGATTTCCGCGACAGAGGCGCAATCGAAGTTGGAGCCCATGCTGGCGAGAAGGCGCAGGATTTCCGGCGCCGGGTTTGCCTTGACGGCATAGTAGATCGCGCTGTCCGGCAGGGCGTGGCGGAAAGCCTTGAAATTGTCGCGCACGACGTCGAGGTCGACCACGAGGCACGGGCCGTCGGGACGTCGGGTGTTCAGAAAGTCGATGATACGTGCGGTTGCCATCTCGGTATTCCCCATATCCAGGTTGCTCCGGGATAATCCCAGAGGACAAAGGGCGGATACGAACACGCTCTGGAACCAGCCGGTGGAGACCCCGGTACCAAGCATGCGCATCAGCGCGAACGGTGAACCAAAGCCCGCCTAGGCTTCAATTCGGCTTTGTCTGCCTTGGATTGGTGGGAAACCCGACCGCACGTCCGGCAATGAAGGTGTGCCTCTTCAGTAACCCCGGCTGATGGAAAGCCGGCAGACACCAGAAAGGCCCGCACCGTCGTTGCTTCAAGATGTCCTCGCATTTCCCGGTTGGCCGGAATAGCGACTGGAGCGGTTAGTTCCAGGTACCTTACCGATTATCCTCACCAAATCGAGGGTCGGCGGACACCCACAGGCACGTGCGACTTTGGGCAGCACGGGAGATAGGAAGAATCGCTGTCGTAATCAAGAGCTTTTTTTGCCTCGCGCTATTGAAAATAATCCGCCAGCCACGACATTCGCGAAACTGGCTTTTGATGGAACTTTTTTCTACGATCGGCGACCCAAGCGCCGACTTCAGCCGCAGGCCGCACATGCGATCCAGCGGCACGTCTATTTAAGTGGGGACACATGGACACTTTGACCCGAATTCGGGCCTTCATCGACGTCGTCGACGCCGAGGGATTTTCCGCTGCATCGCGCAAGACCGGCCGGTCCAAGGCGCTTCTGTCCAAATATGTACGCGAACTGGAAGACGAACTCGGCGCGCTGCTGCTCAACCGCACCACCCGCCAGTTCTCGATGACGGAGCCCGGCCATACCTATTATCGCACAGCCTCCGACATCCTGAAGGAGATCGACAACCTCGCCGACCTCGTTCGCGAAAAGAACACGGACCTGCGCGGCAAGCTGAAGGTTTCGGCGCCGCGCACCTTCGTCGATGCCGAAATCGGCCAGTCGCTCATCGATTTCGGCAAGGAATATCCGGAACTGTCGCTTGAGATCGTCGCCGACGACCGCTTCGTCGATCTCGTCGAGGAAGGCTTCGACGTGGCGATCCGCATCACGCGGCTGGAGGATTCAGCCCTCATCGCCCGCAAGCTCGGCGACTTCCTTCTCAAGATCTGCGTGACGCAGGAATTCCTCGACCGCACCGGGCCGATCAATCACCCGAGCGATCTCGCCCACCTGCCCTGCATCATCGACACGAACGGCAAGTCGCACAGCAACTGGCGCTTCGTGGACGATAAGGGCGCGGGCTTCAGCGTACCGGTCGGAGGGCATATCGAGGTCAACAGCCCGACCGCCGCCATACGCGCGGCCGCAAGCGGCCTCGGTGTTGCGCAGGTGCCTGCCTTCATTGCCCGGCCCTGCCTGGACGCGGGCAATGTCGTTTCGGTCCTTGAGGATTATCTGCCGACCGACCGCGGAATCTACGCGATCTACCCGCACAGACGCTATCTGCCGGCCAAGGTGCGCACCTTCGTCGACTTCCTGCATGGCTGGTTTCGCCGCAATCCGGGTATCGAAGCCTGAGGGTCCCAATTCCGACCCATTTGCGTTAGATTCATCCGGTCGATTCCTATCGCCGAGAGGACTGAACTTCATGCGCTTTCTGCCTCGCCTGCTCGCCGGCGCAGCCCTGCTGGCACCGGCCACGGCCTTCGCCCATCCGCACATCTTCGCGGAAGCGCGGCTGGAGGTGACCGCAAACGAGGACGGCACCGTCAGCGAGCTGCGCAATGTCTGGCGTTTCGACGAAATGTTCTCCGCCAGCGTCGTGATGGACTTCGACAAGAACGGCAACAACCAGCTCGATCCGGACGAGCTTGCCGAAGTGGGCAAGACGGTGCTCGAGTCGCTTGAGGAGTTCAGCTACTACACCACCATCACCGAGGGTGGAAAAACGGTGAAAGTGGCGAAGCCGGATGCAATCAATGTCGATTACAAGGACGGCCAGCTCCTGATGTTCTTCACGGTGAAGCCGGGCGAAGTCATGCCGCTCAAGGGCAAGCTCACCTTCGGCGTCTACGACCCCACCATGTATGCCGCGATGGATTTCGCCTCGGACGACGATCTCGTCGTGGTCGGAAACAAGTTTGCGGCCTGCAAGCGCGAGGTCGTGCGCCCCGACCCAGATGAAGTTCTGGCACAAAACCAGGCCAGCCTGACCGAGGCCTTCTTCAATGACCCGGCAGGCACCGACATGTCGAAAATGTTCGCCACCCGTCTGGAGCTGACATGCTGACCCGCAACCGCGCCATCGCCCTTGCCGTCGTCACGCTCGCCATCGCCGCTACTGCAACGCTTGCCCACGCTCAGTCGCCGCTCGGCATCGGCTCTGCGGAGCCCGGTTTCAACACCAATGGGGCTTTCGGCGGCCTGTTTTCTTGGATCAACGCGCAGCAGCAGGGTTTCTATAGAATGATGACCGGCGCGCTGAAGGATATGCGCGAAAACCCCTGGGCGGCATCCACGCTGGTCGGTCTCTCCTTTGCTTACGGCGTCTTCCATGCCGCCGGTCCGGGCCACGGCAAGGCGGTCATCTCGTCCTACATGCTGGCGAACGAGGTGGAGCTTCGGCGCGGCGTGCTGCTCTCCTTCCTCTCGTCGATCCTTCAGGGCGTCGTCGCCATTCTGCTGGTGGGCGCCGCCTATCTTTTCCTGCGCGGCACGACGGTCTCGATGACGGACGCCACCCGCGCGCTGGAGACGGGAAGTTACGCGCTCATCACGCTTTTCGGTGCCTGGCTGCTCTTCCGGAAACTGCGCCCCGCACGCCGGGCCTCGGCGCTGGGTGCGCAGGCCGTGGAAGTCCATGACCACGGCCATCATCATTCGCACGAGCACCATCATCATGCAGGCGAGGTGTGCTCGACCTGCGGCCATGCCCATGCGCCGGACCCGTCGCTGCTGAAAGGCGACCGCTTCGCGCTGCGCGAAGCATGGTCGGCCATTGTCGCGGTGGGCCTTCGCCCCTGCTCCGGCGCTCTGATAGTCCTGAGCTTCGCGCTGCTCAACGGCCTCTATCTCGGCGGGATGCTAGCCGTTCTCGCCATGTCGATCGGCACGGCCATCACCGTCTCGATCCTTGCCACGCTCGCGGTAACGGCCAAGGGTGCTGCCGTGCGCTTTGCTGGCAACGCCTCGGCAGCCGTACGTGTCGGCACGGCAATCGAGATCGCCGGTGCGCTGATGGTCATGGTGCTGGGATTGCTCCTGCTCGGAGCCTCACTCCAGCTCTAGTTTTCGCGGTTGCGCTGATAGCGTGCCCGCAGCCAGAAGAGCAGAAAGAAGCACAGCACCATCGCCGCGCCGAACGCTCCGGCCAGCCATGGCGAGAGGTCGCCAAGCGCGACCATGATGCGGGGCACGAAGTAGAATACCACGCCCGTTCCGAGAAGAATGATCAGTGCGGCGAGCGCCGTCGACCGTGCCTTGTTGTCGCCGCTCATGCCGCGCCTCCTGCCGTAATGCCGGCCCTGATATCCTCAAGCCTGCGCTTTTGATTGCCGTCCGCATCGAAATTGCCCGGTGCCAGCCACGCCTCGAAAGCCTTCGCAATCACCGGCCATTCGCCGTCGATGATCGAGAACCACGCCGTGTCGCGGTTCTCGCCCTTGGACAACATGTGCTGGCGGAAAACGCCCTCGAAGGAAAAGCCGAGACGGGCGGCGGTCCGCTTGCTGGCCGCATTGTCGTTGTGGCACTTCCATTCGTAACGACGGTATCCAAGGTCTTCGAGGACGTGCCTGGCAAGCAGATACTGCGCTTCGGTGGAGAGCGGCGAACGCGACATGCCGCTGCCATGGGCAATTCCGCCGATCTCGACGACGCCGTTCGCCGGATCCGGCCGCATGTAATGCGCCATGCCGACGACCTTGCCATTGGCCTTGTCCACGATGACCTCGCGCACCCAGCCGGACGTGATCACCGCGTCAGACCAGGCATCGAAAGCCTCGATACCTGTGAAATCGGGCTGCGCGAAATAGCGCAGCAACGGATTGATGGCCATGCCGCCGAACGCGTCCCACAGCGCATCGAGATGGCGCGCGCGATCATAGGGCTCCAGTCGCACGTAACGGCCTTCGAGCAACACGGGAGCGGGAGGCGGTGCCCCTTTCCAGTCCTTGAGATCGCGCATGATATCCTCCATCGGTCGTGCCGAAGGGATAGAGCAGCGGGCGGTTCCGCGCAATGCGCAAAGCAGGGAGCGGCGTTCCGCCGCCCCCCTCGTTAATCAAACGGTGGCGGCCGAAACCGTCGCTTCGATATGGTCGACCAGCCCATCCGCCAAGCCGAGACGGCCGGCGAGCAAATCGAGATAACCGCGCTCGGCGCGCGACTTCGGCTCTATGGCTATCCGCGAGGCTGTATAAAGCTCGACGCGCTGTTCTTCCGTCTGCGCGGCCGCGACGATCGAGTCGATATCGACCGGGTTGGCAAGTTCCGTTTCGAGGAACGTCGCGGCATCGTCACCAAGACCCGACACCTTCAGCTTGTCGATGATACGGGCACGCTCGGCATCGTCGATATGGCCGTCCGCGCGGGCGGCCGCAATCATGGCACGCACGAGGATGAGCGCGAAGTCGCTGCTCACCGCCTGCGGATGGAAGCCGGAATCGGACGGCGGCGGCAGAAGTTCAGGCGTACCACCCTGCGGGGTTTCAGCGGGGTTCTGTCCGTCGCGGTAGTTCTTGTAGGCCTGGTAACCGAGGCCGGCAATGGCAGCGAGGCCGCCGATCTTCAAAGCGGAACCGGCCACCTTACGGCCGCTGTCCGTGCCCAGCAGGACACCGGCGATGGCGATGCTGGCGAGCGGATTGTCCTTGGCAAGTTGCGTGACCTGACCTGCACGGTCCCGAACGCTTCCACCGGCGCCGGGCACCTGCGAACCGAGGAACTGATCAAGCAACTTCTTCGCGTCAAACATGGGGCGGTCTCCGTTGTTCCTGCCGTCTATCAGGCAAGATAGGAATGACCTTTGACGATTACAAACGCATAACGGGCGGCCAGGGCCGCCCGTTTGCAAATTCTATAAGCCGCAATCAGCCCTTCAGAGCAGCCGCTTCGGCAGCCAGTTTCTCGATGCCTGCCCAGTCGCCCTTTGCGACGAGATCCTTCGGCGCGACCCACGAACCGCCAACGCACACGACGTTCGGCAGCGAAAGATAGTCGCGGGCATTGGCAAGCGAGATGCCGCCCGTCGGGCAGAACAGCGTACCGGCGAGCGGTGAAGACAGCGATTTCAGATAGGCGGCGCCGCCGGCCTGTTCGGCCGGGAAGAATTTCAGCACTTCATAGCCTTCCTCACGAAGACCCATGACCTCGCTTGCGGTCGCTGCACCTGGCAGGAGCGGAATTTCGGAATCAGCGGCCGCGTCGATCAGCTCCTGGGTCGTGCCGGGGCTGACGATGAACTGCGAACCGGCCTCGACCGCCGCCTCGAACTGAGCGGCATTGAGAACTGTGCCCGCACCGGCGACGGCACCTTCAACCTCGTTGGCGACGGCGCGGATCGCTTCCAGGGCGGCGGGCGTGCGCAGCGTGATCTCGATTGCCTTTAGCCCGCCGGCGACGAGTGCGCGTGCCAGAGGAACGGCCGTCTTGACGTCTTCGATGATAAGAACCGGCACGACCGGCTGGAGCTTCAGGACCGAAAGCAACTTGGCATTCTTATCGCTCATGACACCACCTTTTAAAACGATTGAATTGAAATCGGGCATATCGCGTCTGCGACCACGTGTCGAGCCTTAAGCGCGATTCTTGGACTTGTCATGACACCTGCATGGTGTAGTGTTTGCCCGCTCCTGACGTGTCTCCAACAGCGAAAGCGTGCCTATGGCAAAAGAGATCGAGCGGAAGTTCCTGGTGTCGAGCCAGCGGTGGCGCGCCTTCGCGGATGAAGGCATCGCCATAAGACAAGCCTATATCGTCGCGCAGGATGACCGCTCGCTCCGGGTACGCATCTATGGCGACGGTCGCGCACGCATCACCCTGAAGATCGGTCATGCCGTCCTTGTGCGCGACGAATACGAATTCGACGTCGATCGCGATGAAGCCGAGGACATGCTGCGCCATGCGATCGGCAAGGTGATCGAGAAGGTGCGCTACCGGGTGCCCCACAAGGGCCATGTCTGGGAGATCGATGTCTACGAAGGCGTCCATCGCGGTCTCGTCATCGCGGAAGTGGAGCTTGCCTCTCGTCTCGACGAGCCGGAGCTCCCAGATTGGGTCGGCCGCGAAGTGACCGGCGAAAGCAAGTATTCCAACCAGTCTATGGCGCTCGGCATCAGCAACGGCGCCAGTCTCCGCCAGCTGACCTGAACCGCTACGTCACGCCGCATTGCGGGAAATGCGGCGAAGCTGTATGTGGCGACCATGACAAACGAGATTGCTTCACCGACTGAAGAAAGCGGCTTCCTGGTGGCCGCGCTGTATCATTTCGTCTCTGTTCCGCGCTTTGCGGAGCTGCGCGCACCCTTGCAGGCACTCTGCGAGGAGAACGGCGTGCGCGGCACACTGCTGCTCGCCCATGAGGGTATCAACGGCACCATCGCCGGCCGGGCGGCCGGCATCCGCACAGTGCTTGCCTTCCTGCGCAGCCAGCCGGAATTCGCAGGCCTGGAGCACAAGGAAAGCCATGCGGCCGACATGCCCTTCCTGCGCATGAAGGTGCGCCTCAAGAAGGAGATCGTGACCATGGGCGTCGAGGACATCGACCCCACCCGTTCCGTCGGCACCTATGTCGCGCCGGCGGACTGGAATGCGCTCATCTCCGATCCCGATACTATCGTCATCGACACGCGCAACGACTACGAGACCGCCATCGGCATGTTCAAGGGCGCGGTCGATCCCAACACCAAGACCTTCCGCGAATTCCCCGATTGGGTGCGCGAAAACACCGGCCTGCACAACAAGCCGAAGATCGCCATGTATTGCACAGGCGGCATCCGCTGCGAGAAGGCAACGGCCTTCATGAAGGAGCAGGGTTTCGATGAGGTCTATCACCTCAAGGGCGGCATCCTGAAATATCTCGAGGAGATCCCGCAGGAGGAAAGCCTGTGGGAGGGCGCCTGTTTCGTCTTCGATGAACGCGTCTCCGTGATGCACGGCCTCGAAGAAGGTGAGCACCGGCTTTGCCGTGCATGCCGTCATCCGCTCACGCCGGACGATATCGCCTCACCGCTCTATGAAGCCGGCGTGTCCTGTCCGCATTGCCACGACACGCGCAGCGAGGACGATCGCCTCCGCTTCAGACAGCGGCAGAAGCAGATGGACCTTGCCAGGCAGCGCGGCGAGCGCCATCTCGGCAAGTGACCCTGGCGCCGGGATCAGCCGGCGCGATGATTGCCCTTCGGGAAATGCCCGGCCAGCGCACCGTACCAGTGGCCGCTCTTCTTCACCGTGCGCACCTGCGTTTCGTAGTCGACATGAACGATGCCGAACCGCATGCGGTAGCCTTCCGCCCATTCGAAATTGTCCATCAGGCTCCAGGCGAAATAGCCGCGCACCGGGTAGCCTTCTCCAATCAGGTCCGCGGTGACGCCGAGATGGTCGACGATGTAGTCGAGCCGCATGCGGTCGTTCACCTCCCCATTCGCAACCTCAGTGTTGTCGCAGGCGCCGTTCTCCGTGATATAGCAATCCGGTAGAGTGTATACGGCATTGAGCTTGCGGATGAGGTCGCCGAGTGCCGGCGCGTAAACCTCCCAGCCGATATCCGTTCTGGTGTCGGCCACCGTCGGCGCGTCGATGGTCGCCGGAAAGATCGCCGTCTCGGACGGATCATACGAGACGCGCATCGGCGTGTAGTAGTTGAGACCCCACCAGTCGAGCGGCTGGGCAATCGTCTCCATGTCGCCGGCCTCGATCTTCGGCATGCGGTGCCCGAGGGCCGAAAGAAAGCGCTCGGGATACGTCCCCTTGAAGACAGGCCCGAAGAAAACGCCGTTGTGGAAATCGAAGGCACGGTCCGCGGTCGCTTCGTCTTCGGCGCTGTCGCTGCCCGGATAGATGCTGTGCGCGTTCAGGACGAGCCCGACCGGCAGATTGGGCCGTTCGGAGCGAATGGCCGAAACGCCAAGGCCATGGGCAAGGTTTGTGAAGTGCAGCGCATGCAGCGCGGCGTCGATGTTGCGCTCGCCGGGCGCATGGATGCCATAGAGATGGCTGAGCCACACCGAACACCACGGCTCGTTGAAGGTCGCCACGGCATCGAGCCGGTCGCCGAGGCGCGCGATCGCGGTCTTGGCGTAACGCTGGAAAGCATAGGCCGTCTGGCGTGCCGTCCAGCCACCATCGCCGGCCAGCATGAGCGGCAGGTCCCAATGGTAAAGCGTCGCGAACGCCTTGATGCCGCGTGCCTTCAAGCCATCGACAAGGCGGTCGTAGAAATCCAAACCCTTCTCGTTTACCGGGCCCGTTCCCTCCGGGATGATCCGAGGCCATGCAATGGAGAAGCGATAGGCCTCTACGCCGAGGTCCTTGATCAGGTCGAGATCCTGTTCCAGCCGGTTGTAGTGATCGCATGCGATATCGCCGTTGTGGCGCCCGTAGACCCGTCCCGGCATGTTGGAGAAGGCATCCCATATCGACGCTTTCCGGCCATCCGCCTTGGTCGCGCCCTCGATCTGGAACGCCGCCGTCGCCACGCCGAATACGAAATCGCCGGGGAAACGTTCGGCGAAAATCCTGGGATCGGTCATCAGGGGCCTTTCAAAGTCATCGAAATTACTGCAACGTTGCAGTAAAAGTGACAGTCGGAAAAATCAATCGCTTTCTCTGTCGCGATAGCCTCCCTAGCTATCTTCCATTCATATGTAAATCAGATGACGCTTAATCAGTAATTAGGCTTCTCGGGATAAGCTCTGTCAGGTTCTGCGGGGATAAGGGCGTGGTACTCAGAATTCCGAAGCATCTCGTGCGAAAGGGTATGTTCATCGAAACGGTGGAATGCCCGGTCACTGAATTTCAGGCCAGACGCTTTCTTATTCAATCCGAAGAAGCGGTGCGCGCCATTTTGGCAACATCTGCCACCCACGCCTTGGTCAACCAGCAACAAAGCACGATCGACGTGAGAGCCTTGATGGACGGGGCGCCCCAGAGAAGGGAAGAAGAGCAGCAACGGACAGTCGAGGCGGTATCCGCCGCAACACAGTCCTTGCGAGACAGTTTCACGGCAGTGCAGTCCGGCACGTTTGAAATCGATTCGCTCGGCCCTGTTGCCGGTGAACTTTCAGAGCGTATCGAGGCAGCGCCGGATGTCTTTCTCGAAGTCACACGCCTGAAGACCAAGGATGAAGGAACCTATGTGCATTCATTAGCGGTCAGTGCCCTGATGATGCAGCTCGCCCGGTCGCTCGGCTACGAAGACGAGGCAATCCGCGAACTTGGCGTTGCAGGCCTGCTCCACGACGTTGGTAAGCTGATGATCCCCAACGCGGTGCTCAACAAGACCGATCGCCTTGATGCCAATGAAAGGCAGATGATCCGCAATCATCCCGAACTCGGCTATCGCATGCTCAGGCAGCAGGCCAATGTTTCAGATATCGTGCTGGATATATGCCGGTTTCACCACGAAGCCCTCGATGGCAGCGGCTACCCGCTCGGGCTTTCTGGGCAGAAGATTCGCGCCGAAGTCCGGCTGGCAACCGTGTGCGACGTGTTCGAGGCATTGACCAGCGCCAGACCCTATAAAAAGGCTTGGTCCACCAAGGACGCCATCAACTGGATGTTCGATCACAGCCAGATGTTCGACAAGAAGTTGGTGCTGCGCCTCGGAAGCATGTTCTCGTAAAGCAATAGCAGCCGCTGCGAGGATGCAGCGGCTGCTTAACTTGAACCGTTAGACCTTGACCCAGGCACCGTTCTTCTTCGAAGACTGCACGCAGGCATCCACAAAGAGCATGCCCTTCAGCCCGTCATCCACCGTCGGATAGACAACGGCCGCATCAACGGCCGCACCATTACGCTTGGCGTAGATCGCGCGTGCGGCTTCCGAATAGATGTTCGCAAAGCCCTCAAGGTAACCTTCCGGATGACCGGACGGGATGCGACTGACGCGACCGGCGGCGGCACCGGCACCGGCACCATTGCGGGTGATCAGGCGCTTCGGCTCGCCGAACGGCGTGTACCAGAGGTAGTTCGGATCGGCCTGCACCCATTCCAGTCCGCCCTTCGTGCCATAGACCCGGACCTTCAGGCCGTTCTCATGACCGGGCGCGACCTGACTGCACCACAGCATGCCCTTGGCGCGCGCACCGTCCTTTTCCTTGAAGCGCATCATGACATGGGCGTTGTCGTCGAGCTTGCGGCCCGGCACGAAACTGTCCAGATCGGCCGAGAGTTCTTCAAGCTCAAGGCCCGAGACGAAGCAGCCGAGATTATAGGCATGGGTGCCGATGTCGCCCGTCGAGCCGCCGGCACCTGATTTCGAAGGGTCCGTGCGCCACGCCGCCTGCTTCTGGCCGCTCGATTCGATGTCCTCGGTCAGCCAGTCCTGGGGATATTCCATCTGCACGAGGCGAATGGTGCCGAGATCGCCGTTCGCGATCATCTCGCGGGCCTGCCGCACCATCGGATAGCCGGTGTAGTTGTGTGTCAGAACGAACAGAGCGTCGCTTTCATCCGCCAGCTTCTTGAGCTTCCGCGCATCGCCGAGCGTGGAGGTCAATGGCTTGTCGCAGATGACATGGATGCCGCGCTTGAGGAATTCTTTGGCAGCCTCGTAGTGCACATGGTTCGGCGTGACGATTGCCACAGCCTCGATACCGTTCTTGAGCTTGGCCTCGCGGATCGCCATTTCCTTGAAGCTGCCATAGCTGCGCGAGGGGTCAAGGCCCAGTTCGCGCGCCGACTGTTCGGCCTTTTCCGGCGAGGACGACAGCGCGCCGGCAACGAGTTCATAGTGATCGTCGAGCCGGGCAGCCATGCGGTGCACCGCGCCGATAAAGGCGCCGGAACCGCCGCCGACCATGCCGAGCCGGATACGGCGTTCGCGCGTTTCGTTCGCGCTTCCTTCGATTGCCATCCTGTGTTCCTCCTTACGTTTCTCTCGGGCGGCCCGCTCGCCACCTATTTCCAGCAAGCGGGGCGAAGGAGATATGTTGCCTCACCACGCTCGCAGGAAGGGTCGCCTTTAAAGGCCCAACATGCGCCGGTTGGCCGCCTCGTCGGTGCCGCCGTCGGCAAAGTCGTCGAAGGCCTTGTCCGTGACGCGGATGATATGCGCCTTGACGAACTCCGCGCCCTCGCGGGCTCCATCCTCGGGATGCTTCAGCGCGCATTCCCACTCGACCACGGCCCAGCCGGCGAAATCATTGGCCGCCATCTTGGAGAAGACGGCTCCGAAATCGACCTGGCCGTCCCCCAGGGAGCGGAACCGACCGGCGCGGTTGACCCAGCCCTGGTAGCCGCCATACACGCCCTGCCGGCCTGTTGGATTGAACTCCGCATCCTTCACATGGAACATGCGGATGCGGTCCTTGTAGATGTCGATATTGTCGAGATAGTCGAGGCACTGCAACACGTAGTGCGAAGGATCGTAGAGCATGCAGGCGCGGGCATGGTTGCCGGTGCGCTCCAGGAACATCTCGTAGGTGATGCCATCGTGCAGGTCTTCGCCAGGGTGGATTTCATAGCAGACATCCACGCCGTTCTCGTCCGCGTGGTCGAGCAGCGGCTTCCAGCGCTTTGCGAGCTCGTCGAAAGCGGTCTCCACCAGACCGGCCGGACGCTGCGGCCAGGGGTAGACGAACGGCCACGCCAGCGCGCCGGAAAAGCTCGCCATGGCATCCAGGCCGAGATTGCGCGATGCTGTCAGCGCCATCTTTACCTGCTCGACAGCCCAGGCCTGCCGCGCCTTCGGATTGCCGCGCACCTCGGGTGCCGCAAAGCCGTCGAAGGCTTCGTCATAGGCGGGGTGAACGGCAACGAGCTGGCCCTGCAGATGGGTGGAAAGTTCCGTTACCTCGACGCCGTTCTCACGCGCCTTGCCGGCAAATTCGTCGCAATAGGTCTTGGATTCCGCCGCCTTCTTCAGATCGATTAGCCGCCCGTCCCAGCTGGGAACCTGCACGCCCTTGTAGCCGATATCGGCAGCCCATTTGGTGATGCTGTCCCAGGAATTGAAAGGTGCAGCATCTCCGGCGAACTGTGCGAGAAACAGGGCCGGACCCTTGATCGTCTTCATATTCGGCTTCCTCCCATGCAGCCGGACGCTCCTCGCGACCGGTTGAAGATGTTCTTGCGGTACGTACCGCAGATTCTTGAAAACTATCGACCTTCGACGGCGCGGGCAATGCGAAAATCGATAGGCCCGCCAAAGAAAAGCCGCCCGGAGCGCAATGTCCCGGGCGGCGCATCAGCATTGGATCAGAACGGGGAATCCGGGAAGTAGAAATCCTTCGCGTTGTCCTTCGTCACCAGCGTGGCATCGATCGTATAGACGCCGCGGACCGGGACCTGGCCGTAGAAGTGGGCAGCCGCCATTTCAAGGGCGGTACCGACCATTGCCGGCGGATAGAGTACGTCGACGGGGATCATCTTGTCGCCGTCCATGACCTTTTTGATCATGTCCTTCGAACCGGCGCCCGCGACGACATACTGGATGTCCGTGCGGCCAGCCTGCTCGATGGCCTGGAGTACGCCGACAGCCATGTCGTCGTCCTGGCACCATACGACATCGATCTTCTGGTACTTGGTCAGGTAGTCCTGCATGACCTTGAAGGCATCGTCGCGGTTCCAGTTGCCGTACTGGCGGTCGAGAACCTTGACGCCCGAGCCTTCGATACCCTTGTCGAAGCCGTTCTGGCGTTCCTGGTCGATCGGGATCGGCATGCCGCGGATGACGACGACTTCAGCTTCCGGCGTGGTGTCCTTGATGTACTGACCGGCCACTTCGCCGAGCGCGAAATTGTTGCCGGCGACATAGAGGTCGCGCACGGTGCTGTCGTTGACGCTCGGTGCACGGTCGACAAGTGCGACGAAGGTGCCGTTGCCCTTGATTTCCTTGACGGCGTTGACCAGCGGATCCGGGTCGGTCGGCAGAATGACGAGCGCGTCGATGCCCTGGGTGGCAAGATCCTGCACGGCGTTGGCCTGGCTTGCCGGGTCCGGCGAGGTCTTGACGACGACGTTGAGGCCCGGATGGCTTGCCATCAGCTGCTTGGCGACACGTTCGGCATGATAGATCACGCCAGCCGTCCAGCCGTGGCTGGCGGCCGGGATCGAGACGCCGATCGTTACCTTCTTCTCTTCCTGAGCGTGGGCGAAGCCGGCAAAGGCGGCAACCGCGGCGACCGTTAGGCCCAATAGTTTCTTGCGCATGAGTTTCCTCCCAAAAGCAGGTCTTGCTTCGTGGCCGGGCGACCTGTGAACCCGGCTATTCTCCCGCAATCCCGGCCGCCTTGTGCTGTGGCCGGAATTGCCTGGCTTACGACTTGCGTACCAGCGAGCGCTGGACGAGCATCGCAATGATGATGATCGCGCCCTGAATGGCTCCGATCAGATATTCGCTGATGAAGTTGGAGAGCAGCATGATGTTGCCGACCAGCTCGAGAATGAACGCCCCACAGATCGTGCCCCAGACGCGCCCTGCCCCGCCCTTCAGCGCCGTGCCGCCGACGACGACCGCGGTGATGGCCTGCAATTCCCACAGGATGCCCGTGGTGGCCGAGGTAGAACCGAGACGCGGCACGTAAAGCAGCACCGCAATCGCCACGCAGACGCCCTGGATGACGAAAGCGATGGTGCGCACGCGGTTCACCGGAATGCCGGAATAGCGCGCGACATCACTGTTGGAGCCGACAGCGACTACATGGCGGCCATACCGGGTGCGGTAGAGAACGAAGGCCGCGACGATCGTCACCGCCAGGATGACGACGATCGGAACAGGCACGCCCAGGATGGTGCCGAAGTAGGCCGGCCGATAGAGCGTCTGCAATTCCGGTTCGCGCAGCGTGATGGCGCCACCCTGCGACAGCCATGTGGTGAGACCGCGATAGATGCCCATCGTGCCGAGCGTGGCGATGAAGGGCTCGATCCTGCCGACCGTTGTGATCAGGCCGTTCGCCAGGCCACAGCCGGCGCCGATGATGATCGTCAGCGCCACCGCCGCCGCAAGCATCAGCGACGGATCAGCAATCGCGCCGGAATTCATAAAGAGGATCATGATGCTGGCCACGAAGGCCACCATGGATCCGACCGAAAGATCAAGGTCGCCGGATGAGATGACGAAGGTCGCTCCGACCGCGATGATCGCGATGAAGGCGCTGCGTGTCGCCACGTTCGCGAGGTTGTTGAGCCCGATGAAATTCGGATTGACCAGCGCACCCACGATGAGGAGCAGTGCCAGCGCCGCAAAGGGCGCGACCGCTCTCAGATCGATGTCTCGCCAGGTGTGGCCCCTCGCGCTGGTTTCTGCCGCGTCTTCGCTTGCCGTCATGTTCGTCCCCGACGTGAGTGTTTTGTTGTCGTGCCGCCCGCCATTCGAGGCTCAGGCAGCGGTCTTTTTCTTCAAGCCGGCCGAATAGCGCATGATCTCCTGCTCGGAGATCTCCTCGCCTTCGAGAATGCCGACGATCCGCCCTTCCCGCATCACCGCAACGCGGGTGCACAGCCCGATGATCTCCGGCATCTCCGAGGAGACGACGATGATCGACTTGCCATCGCGCGCGAGCGCGGAAATGAAATGATAGATCTGCTGCTTGGTGCCCACATCGATGCCGCGTGTCGGCTCGTCGATGATGATGACGTCGGGCTCGGTTTCCATGACCTTGGCGAGAAGAAGCTTCTGCTGGTTGCCGCCCGACATGCGGCCGGCGACGACGCGACCGTCGCGCACGCGAATGTCGAAGCGTCGCCGCGCCCGCTCGAGGGCGGCCGCTTCGCTCTTCGGGCTCAGGTAACCATGCTCGCCGTGCCTGTCCAGCGACTGCAGGGTAAGGTTCGCGGTCATACCGGAGTTCAGAAGCAGGCCCTTATGCTTGCGGTCCTTCGTCATGTAGGCAATGCCGACGCGATTGGCGGCATGCACATCGCCCGCCGGCACGGGCGTGCCGCGTACGGACACCTCTCCCGCAGTGCGGGACCTGAGGCCCGCGACCGCCTCCATCAGCTCGGTGCGCCCTGACCCGATCAAGCCGGAGAAGCCGAGAATTTCACCCTTGCGCACATCGAAGCTGGCGTCCTGAACATACTGTGTAGACAGCCCAGCGACGGAAAGCATCACATCCTCGTCGACGCTCGGCTCCTGCTTGGCGGGATAGAGGCTGGAAAGCTCGCGACCGACCATCAGCTGGGCGATCGACTCGCCGTCGAGAATGCTGGTCGGCGCCGTCTTCACCCATTGGCCATCGCGCAGCACCGTCACGCGGTCGGTCAGCTCCATCACCTCGTCCAGCTTGTGCGAGACGAAGACGAACGACGTGCCACGCTCCCGCAGCTTGCGCACCTGCCGGAAAAGATAATTGGTTTCCTCGCGTGAGAGAACGGCCGTCGGCTCGTCCATGAAAATGATGCGCGCATCGCGGCTGATCGCCTTGGCGATTTCCACCATCTGCTTGTCGGCGATGGAAAGCGAGCTGATCAGAGCGTTTTCATCGACATGCGAGCCGAGCTGATCGAGCACGCGGCGCGTCTCCGCGCGCATGAACTTGCGATCCAGTACTCCAAACCGCGTGACCTCGCGACCGAGGAAAAGGCTCTCGGATACCGTAAGGTGCTCCGCCAGATTGAATTCCTGGTGGATGATGACGATGCCCAGCGCCTCGGCCTGACCGTTTGGCGGCAGCTTGGTCGGCTGGCCATCGAGAAGAATTTCACCGGAGGTTGGCTGCTCGAAGCCCGAAAGGATCTTGACGAGCGTCGACTTGCCGGCGCCGTTCTCTCCCATCAACGCATGGATCTCACCGGCGCGCAGCTCGAAATTGACGCTGAAAAGCACCTGCACGCCATTGAATGATTTGGAGACACGGCGTGCGGCTAGAACAACGGGTGCGCCGTCGGCAACGTCCGGATTCATCGATTTCCTCCCTGCGACTCCTCGACCGCTTGGGCATTATGTAAACCTTTACACGATCTATGTAAAGGTTTACATCATCGGACATCAGGAATTTTCATCAAGCGTCGTTTGACCATCGGGCCAGTCTGTGTAGTGTCCCGCAAATCGTTTGTACCAGCCGTTCCGGATAGAGAATCGTTTCACATTTCTGGAACCGCCGCCGCCGAGTGAGAGCCAGTTTGTCGATGTCCAGTCCAGCCACGATCGAGGATGTCGCGCGTATCGCGCAAGTCTCGATCGCGACCGTGTCACGGGCCATCCACACACCGGAAAAAGTGGCCAACTCGACGCGGCTGAAGGTGAACCAGGCGATCGCTATCACCGGCTATACGACCAATGCGATGGCGCGCAGCCTGCGACTTGGTCGATCCAACATGATCCTCGTCGTGGCGCCCGACATCGGCGACCCGAACTTCTCGAACATCCTCGTCGGCCTTGAAAATGAGGCACGCGCGCACGGCTACGGCATCCTGATCGGCCATACGCAGAACGATCCGCAGCGTGGGCTGGAATATCTGAAATTCCTGAATTCGAACCAGGCTGCCGGTCTGATCCTCTTCACTGGCATCCTCCCCTTCGGGCACCAGACGATGACCGCCCGCCTGCCGCCCAGCGTCGGTGTCTTCGAACCCGTCTATAACGGCGGCATTCCCTATGTCGGCGTCGACGATATCGAGGGCGCGCGCAAGGCGATTGACCTGCTGATCGCCGAAGGTCACCGAAAGATTGCCTTCGTCGGCGATTCGCGCACGCGCCTTGCCTACAGCCGACGGCGCCAGGGCTATGACGCGGGGCTGGATGCGGCCGGTGTGCCGGAAAGCGAACGGATCGTACTGGAAGGCGATGGTACCATCGAAAGCGGGCGGCTCGCACTCGAGCAGCTCTTCATGCGTGACACCCTGCCGAGCGCCTTCATGTGCGTGAACGACCAGACGGCCATCGGCGTGATGATAGGGCTCGCCGCGCGCGGCTACGATGTACCGAAAGACTTTTCCGTCACCGGCTTCGACGACGTGCCGCAGGCGAGTTTCATGTCGCCGTCGCTGACCACGATCCGCCAGCCGCGCACGGCCATCGGCAAAAGCGCCATGGCGCTGCTCTTCGAACTGCTCTCAGACAGCGAGCCGGCCGAAACGGAAATCCTGCTGCGCCCCGACCTTATCGTGCGCAATTCCGTCTCGGCTCCCTCGCGGCGTTTCCTGAAGCGGTAGATCTCAGCCGTACCGCCTCAATTCGGCAATGGGGGCAACTCGGGCGCGCCCGGCCGAGACCGTAAAGCTGTCGACCAGACCCTTCAGGTTGGTACTGATCTGCATCAGATTGTGCGTGGCGGCATTGGTTTCCTCAACCATGCCGGCATTCTTCTGGGTCATCTGATCCATGCTGACGACCGCTGTGTTGATTTCGGAAATTCCGGCGGATTGCACGCGCGCCGAGCTGGCGATCGCATCGATATGACCGTTGATGTGCACAACCTGCTCACCGATATGGCGCAGCGCTTCGCCTGTCTTGTTGACCAGCGACACCCCGAGCAGCACATCTTCGAACGACTTGTCGATCAATGTCTTGATCTCCTTGGCCGCTGCGGCGGATTTCTGCGCCAGTTCACGAACCTCCTGTGCCACCACGGCAAAGCCCTTGCCCGCCTCACCGGCGCGCGCTGCTTCGACGCCGGCATTGAGCGCCAGAAGATTGGTCTGAAAGGAAATCTGGTCGATCACGCCGATGATCTGGGTGATCTGCCGCGAGGAATCCTCGATCGCGCTCATCGCCGAAACCGCCTGCTCTACGACGTCGCCGGAGCGCCGCGCCTCCTCGGTGGCGCTTCCAACGACACGGCGTGCCTCGTCGGCGCGATTGGCCGCTTCACGCGAGATGGTGGTGATTTCTTCGACTGCCGCTGCAGTTTCTTCCAGCGACGCCGCCTGCTGCTCGGTTCTTCGGGACATGTCGTCCGTCGCGGCGACCAGTTCGCTGGAATTGCCGGCCGCGTCCTCGGCCACAGCGGCGATGGAGCCCAGCGTATCGTCGAGCTTGCCGATCGCGGCATTGAAATTGGAGCGCAGCCGCTCGAACTGCGGCGCGAGCGGCTTGGTGATGGAGGCGGTCAGATCACCCCCGGCCACCCGGTTCAGCGACGTGTCGAGCGCGGCAAGCGCCTCCTCCTGCTCCGCATTCTGCGCCTGCCGTTCGGACTCGCCCTTGTCACGCTCTTCCTGCAGCGCCTCGAGATAGACCGAGATCGCGTAGTCCATGTCGACGAGCGCGGCCTTGACGACGGACGAAACCTCCTCGCCAAGCGCCGCGGCCTTCTTGCGGAAAAGGAAACCCTCGAGATGCTTTGAGATGACGCTTTGAAGAATGGAATCGAGGATCAGTGCGTAGCCGCCGATGTACCAGCGCGGCTCGAGCCCAAGGCGGGCATGGGTCTTGCCGATCGTGGTGACCGCATCGACATACTGCGCATCGAATTTCGCGGAGCCGATCAGTTCCCAATGCTTGATCTGCCGTCCCTTTGCGCCCTGGATATGCGCCTCGCTGGAAAAGAAGCGGGCAGTCTCCGGCGTCGCGCGCGCCTTGCGATAGAACGTGTCGAGCGCTCCATCCAGCGAGGCAGAAATCGTGGGAAGAGCGCGCCTGAGTGCTTCGCGCTGCGTTACGTCGAGATCGACGAACTCGAGGCGATCATTCAGTTGCTTGGTCTTGGCATCCTGCGCCGTCATCGGAATAGTCCTGGTGGCCGCCATAAAATCAATCAAAGGTTGAGGCCACAGCACCCCTGATTCCCTTCAATTCTTGGGAATGATAGTAAACAAAGCCTCTATTTTGGATAAAATTCGCACTTAAATTGAAAAATATCAATTCTACAACGTTATCTGAAATCTGAAACGATACAGAATACAACCTGCAAAATATTGGACGAACACATAACGTAACGTTAGGCAGTAGATCCGTCACACCCATGGTTTTGGCATCCTGAAACGCAAAAGGGCGCCATCGGCGCCCTTCGCATTACCAGTGGAATACAATCAAACGTAGCGGTTGACGATGTTCTCCAGATACTCCTGACGGCCGGAACGCGCCTGCGGATTGACATTTCCATTGACTACATAGGCTTCCAGTGCCTCCAGCGATGACCCGCCGGCGAGAATCTTCTGCGCCTCGGGCGTCTGCCATCCGGCGTAGCGATCAGAAAGCGGTGCCGACAGCGCCTTGTCTTCGATCATCTTCGCCGCAGCCTTCACGCCACGCGCGCAGCAATCCATACCGCCAATGTGACCGATCAGCAGGTCCGCCGGATCGATCGATTGGCGCCGCAGCTTCGCGTCGAAGTTCGTGCCGCCTGTCGTGAAGCCGCCACCGGCCAGAACCTGGTAGAAGGCCAGCGCCATTTCCGGCACATTGTTGGGGAACTGGTCGGTATCCCAGCCGGACTGATAGTCGTTGCGGTTCATATCGATCGAACCGAAGATGCCGAGCGCATTGGCGAGCGACAGTTCATGCTCGAAGGAATGGCCGGCAAGGATGGCATGGCCCTGCTCGATATTGACCTTGACCTCTTTTTCCAGGCCGTACTTCTTGAGGAAGCCATAGACCGTCGCGACATCGTAGTCGTACTGATGCTTGGTCGGCTCCTGCGGCTTCGGCTCGATAAGGATCGCGCCCTTGAAACCGATCTTGTGCTTGTACTCCACGACCATATTGACGAAACGGCCGAGCTGATCGAGTTCCTGACCGATATTGGTGTTGAGCAGCGTCTCATAGCCTTCACGACCGCCCCACAGCACGTAGTTGTCACCACCGAGGCGATGGGTGGCATCGAGGCAGGTCTTCACGGTGGCGGCGCCGAACGCGAAGACATCCGGGTCCGGATTGGTGGCGGCGCCACCCATATAGCGGCGGTTGGAGAACAGGTTCGCCGTGCCCCACAGTAGCTTGACGCCGGTTTCGGCCTGCTTCTTCTCGAAATAGTCGACGATTTCGTTGAGGTTCTTCGTGTTTTCCACGAAGTCCTTGCCTTCCGGGCGCACGTCCGCATCGTGGAAGCAGTAGAACGGCACGCCGAGCAGCTGGAAGAATTCAAAGGCTACGTCTGCCTTGAGCTTGGCTGCCTTCATCGTGTCGTCGAACCACGGACGCTCGAAGGTCTGGCCGCCGAAGGGGTCGCCGCCCGGCCAGACAAAGGTGTGCCAATAGGCAACGGCGAAGCGCAGATGGTCTTCCATGCGCTTGCCGAGGACGATCTCGTCGGGATTGTAATGGCGGAAGGCGAGCGGGTTGGTGCTCTCGGGGCCTTCATATTTGATCTTGGCGATATCGCCGAAGAAGCCTGTGGACATGGTGTCTCCTCTCGTTTTCGTTGGTCAGTAGGCAGCGCGGATCGCGGGGTAGAGGCGGCGGTAGCGCTGATAGGCGTCCTCGTAGGCGGCAGACAGCGCCGTCTCCGGATGGATTGTCTCCGCTGTCGCGGGAGGCGTCAGGATATCCGTCGGGTTTGCGCCGGTCGCGGCAATGAGGCCGAGGCGCGCCGCACCGAAGGCAGCACCGAAATCACCATCCGCCGGCAGATCGACGGGCAGGTCAAGCGCGGTCGCGATGGATTTCAGCCAATAGCGCGAGCGCGAACCACCGCCGATGGCCGTAACGCGTGTGAGCTCGGTGCCCGCGGATTTCAGGGCTTCCAGACTGTCACGAATGGCGAAGGCCACGCCTTCCAGCACGGCCTGCGTCAGCACCGTACGGTCCGCCTCGTGGCCGAGGCCGAGGAAGGCGCCGCGGATCGTGGCGTCGTTATGCGGCGTGCGCTCACCCGAGAGGTAAGGCAGGAAGGTGACGTGAGACGGCGCCTTCAGCGCATCGCCCAGTTCCTTCGTCAGGTCAGCAGCGGATGCGCCGGTCACGCGGGCGTGCCAGTTCAGTGCATCGGTGGCCGAGAGAATGACGCCCATCTGGTGCCAGGTATCCGGCAATGCGTGGCAGAAGGCGTGCACGGCGCTTTCCGGATTGGGCAAATAACGGGCATTGGCTGCAAAAAGCACGCCGGATGTGCCGAGCGAGACGAAGGCCGTACCTTCGCGCACCGTTCCCATGCCGCAGGCGGAGGCCGCATTGTCGCCGGCACCACCAGCGATGACGATGCCCTCGCCGAGGCCCCACTTTGCAGCAAGCTCCGGCCGCAGCGTTCCCGCAGGCGCGGTGCCTTCCACGAGGCCGGGCATCTGGCTCTCATCGAGCCCCGTCGCCGCAAGCAGTTCCTGGGACCATTTGCGCGCGCCCGTGTCGAGCCAGGACGTGCCCGCCGAATCCGACATTTCCGAAAGATGCTCACCAGCGAGCCAAAGGCGCAGATAATCCTTGGGCAGCAACACCCAGCGGACCTTGGCAAAGATATCCGGTTCGTTGTTCTTCACCCAGGCGAGTTTCGGTGCAGTGAAACCCGGAAAGACGATGTTGCCGGTGATCTTGCGGAAGCGCGGATCCGCATCCAGCGCCGCCGCCTCACGGTGGCTGCGCGTATCGTTCCACATGATGCAGGGCCGGAGAACCTTGTCGTCGCCATCGAGCAGCGTCGCTCCATGCATGTGCCCGGAAAGGCCGATGCCGCGCACAGCGGAGAGCGCATCAGGATGGGCGGCCCGCAGGCCGGCGATCGCCTCTTCCGTCGCGCGGATCCAGTCGGCCGGGTCCTGCTCGGACCAGCCGTCATGCAGGCGCGAGGTGGTGACTTCCTTGCTGGACGCCGAGCCGACCACTGTCTGGTCGGCGCCGATCAGCATAGCCTTGACGCCTGATGTGCCGAGATCGATCCCGAGATACATGCGTTTCTCCCTAGTTGCCGGCCGGGCCGGGCGTATCGTCCATGCCCGGTTCGGACGGAAGATTGTCCTTGATGAAGATTTCGAGCCGGATGCGCTCCTGCGCGGCTATGACAGGCAAGCCATCGGCCTTGGCACGCAGTACACGGATGGCGCTGCGCACCTCGTGGCCGGCATCCTGGTTCAGTACGGCATCGACCAGCCCGCCCTCGAGCGCGGCACGCGTCTCATCGGTCACTTCGTGCGCGATCACGCAGAGGTTTCGGCCCGTGCCGGCCGCAAGCGCCCTGACAAGGCCGCGGTTACCGGCGCCGAGACTGTAAATGCCGGCAAGATCGCGCACCTCAGCGAGGCATTCGGCGATGAGCTGGAAGGAAAGCTCGGGATCGTCCTGGCCTTCCAGCACAGGAAGGATCGCCCGGGACACCGGCATGGCCGACATGGCGGCAAGGAAGCCTTCGAGGCGTTCACCGTGGTCGCGCACGCGCATCGATCCGGCGAGAACTGCAACGGGACCGGGCCTTTGGCCTAGGAAGCGACCCATCAGGCTGCCGGCGGTGCGGCCGGCCGCAATGTTGTCGACGCCGATGAAATGATCGCGACCGGAATTGGCAAGGTCCGACACGAGCGTGACGAAGGGTATGCCGGCCTCGCGCGCCCGGCCGATGGCAGCCAGCACCTCCGGTGCATCGACCGCGACAGCAGCGATGCCGGCGACCGCCCGTTCGATGGCCGAGTCGATTTCCCGCGCGAGCGCTCTGCCGTCGAAGGCGGGGACCGTGACCACGGAAAGCTGCGTACGCTCGACCAGCGAATGGGCACCAGCGCGGCGAACCTCATCCTCAAGACCGCGCATGAACGGATTGTCGCCCTCCGGCAGAATGAAGACGAGGGGATAGACACGGCTCTTGGCGAGGTTGGCGGCAGCCACGTCGCGGACATAGCCAAGCTCCACAATGGCGGCTTCAACCTTGGCACGCGTCACGCCGCGCACGCCCGGCCGATCGTTCAGAACCCGATCGACGGTCGCAAGGCTTACGCCTGCCCGTTCGGCAATGTCGTGAACTGTCGGTCGCATGTCTCCTCCGTGGCCAGACCCTTAGAGGAGTTTTTGATGTACGTAAATCAAAAAATGGATCGACGTTTCAAAACCGGTTTTTTTAACCGTTCAGGCGCTTGCTGAAAGCGTGGGTGAACACGATGTCGGCAGCGCTTTCCCCGGCATGGGCAAGTGCCACATCCATGAAGCTATCCGTCACGCGCACAACGGCAAGACCGCCCATGAAGGCGGCGATGGGCTTGAAGATATCGTGGCCGTTGCGGTTGTAGATCATCGGCGTCGGGTGTTCATGACCGTGGAAAATACCGATGACATTGTACTTGGCGAGCGTCGCCAGCAGGGCGGAGCGTGCCTCGTCGCTCCACCAGTGCGCGGGTCCGGCGCCATGCGGATCGAAGGTCTTGGCTGTGGGATCCCAGTGTTCGGTGGAGAAATCGTCCCACCCGTAGTGCTGGAACAGCACGACCGGCCGGCCGTCTGCCGCATAGGTGGCGAGATCCTGCTGGAGCCAGGGCAGGCCGTTTACGGCGCCTTTCGTCGTGTCACCGCCGAAACGCTGGAGTTGGACGAGATGGAGCCCGCCCCAATCCCAGGAGTAGTTGTCGGAGTCGATATCGTAGTTGGTGACCGGCACAGGGGCTTTGTAGAACACCGTCGAGCGGTGGTTCAGTTCGATGTAATCACGCAACTCGCGGCGATACCAGTCGGCATGCGGCGGCACGCCGTCCTGATCGAGGTCATGGTTTCCAAGCCCGGTGTAGACAGGATAATGCACCCGGTCCGGCCCGGTACCCTGCTGGTAGCGGCTGGCAAACTGCTGCAGCTGGCGCCCTTCGCCCGGCACCTTTACCTGCCCGCCGCCGTCATCCGTCATGTCGCCTCCGAACACGAGGCCGAGCGGCGCGGATATGGGGCTTCCCGCACTGGCGAGACCCGTAGGCCTGCCGCCAATCTCGCCGGGCCAGGCAAGGCCGGCAATCCCGTTGACCGCCGCGACATGCTTCAGCAATGCCGCGTCCGTCTTGCCCTCATCCGCGCAATTCGGGCTGAGGGCGTCGGCGGAAACGAGGCAGGCATGCACATCGCATGAAAACAGGAAGGTTACGTCCGTCGCCGGACGCTGCGCCTGCGCGAGGCCACGCCGCCCCGGCAGAATCGTCGAAAGACCGAGCCCACCGGCTGCGGCCAGCAGATGGCGACGTGAAATATGGGCGGGCATGCGGGCCTCCGGCTAGCGATTCCAGACCCGCATTCTGATGGTATTGCCCAGGCCGGGGCAAGAGGCATGACAGCGGACTCAGTGCCCGCCGCCACCTCCGACGCCCGACTGCGGCTTCTTGATGATGAAGGCGCACAGGACAAGGCTGCCGAACAAAGCCGTCAGGAGCAAGAAGACATCCGCAAAGGACAGGATCGTGGCCTGCTGCTGGACGAGCCCCGACATCTTCTGAATGGCGATCGTACTGCCGTCGAGACCGTGCGCGTTATAGTTCGAGGCCATGCTGTTCAACTGGTCCATCGCGGCAGGATTGCCCCACTGCACATGCTCTGAAAGCCGGGCATAGTGCTCCTGCTGCCGCTGCGTCAGGATCGTGTTGATCACGGCCAACCCGACGGCACCGCCAAGGTTTCTCGTCAGGTTGAAAACACCAGAGGCGCCTCGGATCTTGTCGGGCGGCAGGGTTCCCAAGGCAACGTTGTTGATCGGCACCATGCAGATCATCAGACCGAAGCCGCGCAGGATCTGCGGCAGGAGCAACTCGTAGAAGTCCCAGTCCGTCGTCAGGCTGCTCATGATCCATGTGCCATAGGCAAAGCACGAAAAGCCTATCATCATCATGAAGCGCGGATCCATGCGGCTCGACAAGGCGCCGGCGATGGGCGCGGTGCAGAACATCGCAAGGCCGCTGACAAACATGGTTTCGCCGATCATGAGCGAATCGTAGCCGCGGATGCGCCCCAGATAGAGCGGATAGAGATAGGTCAGCCCGTAGAGGCCAATGCCCATGACGAAGGAAAACAGCGAGCCGAACGCAAAATTCCGGTTCGTGAAGGCGCGCAGGTCCACCACGGGAAAGTCTACCGAAAACACACGGTAGAAGAAGATCAGGCCGCCGAGGGTCGAGGCGACGGCGCCCATGACGATGTATTCGTCATTGAACCAGTCGTTGGCATTGCCCTCTTCGAGAACATATTCCAGAGCGCCCAGGAAGACCGCCATGGCGGCAAGTCCGAGCCAGTCGAACTTCTTCATGAGGCTGAGCTGCGGCTTGTCGAAATCGATGAGGTTCCAGGTCAGCACGGTCACGATGATACCGGGCACGATATTGACGAGGAAAAGCCAGTGCCACGAGAAGGCATGGCTTAGATAGCCACCGACGGTCGGGCCGATGGTCGGGGCAAGCGTGGCGACGAGGCCGATCATCGGCGACACAACCGAGCGCTTTGACGGCGGAAAGATGGTGAAGGCCGCCGCAAAGACCGACGGGATCATGCCGCCGCCTATAAAGCCCTGGATGGCGCGGTAGATGATCATCTGATCGATATTCGTCGCGGTTGCGGCAAGCGCGCTCGCAATAGTAAATCCCGCCGCCGACGTGGCGAACAGCACGCGCGTCGAAACGATGCGCGCCAGCGTCCCGGACAGCGGGATCATGATGACTTCGGCGATCAGGTAGGAGGTCTGAACCCAGCCGATTTCATCTGCGCCCGCACTCAGGCCTGCCTGGATTTCGGCAAGCGAGGCGGAGACGATCTGGATGTCGAGGATCGACATGAACATGCCGAAGACCATCGCGAAGAACGCGACCATCCGGCGGACGGGAACCTTGTCTGACTGCGCCGGCGCCGCCGTAAGGGCGCCAGCAGTCGGTTGAGCGGTCGCGGCCATCGCCCGCGCTCCTTCGTTCGTGAGGCCTATTCGGCTTTCGCCACTGCCGCCGTATCGGTCGGCGCCGTTCGGCTGTCGACATCGACGACGACGCTGAGCCCGGCCCTCAGCTTGCCCGTGTCCAACGCGTCCTGCGGGATGGCGATGCGGACCGGCACGCGCTGCGTGATCTTTGTGAAGTTGCCCGTGGCGTTTTCCGCCGGCAGCAGCGAGAAGACCGAACCGGATGCCGGCGCAATCGACGTCACCGTGCCCACGATATCGTCCTTGTCGAAGGCATCGACATGCAGGTGCACCTTCGAGCCCGGCACCAGATGCGCGATCTGCGTTTCCTTGAAGTTGGCCTCGACGTAAAGCTGCGTGACCGGAACCAGCGCGGCAAGCCTCTGCCCGGCCGAGACGAGATCGCCGACCTGGACCGAAACGTTGCCCACGACACCGTCATAGGGCGCCTTCAATACGGTGAAGCCAAGGTCACGCTCCGCCTTGTCGCTTGCCAGTTGAAGCGACCGGACCGTGCTTTCCGCCTCGGCACGCTGGGCCTGCAGGACAGCGATGTTGGCCCTGGCCGAAACGATGTTGGCATCCGCGCCGACAAGGTTCGCCTTTGCCTGATCGAGTGCGACGGTGGCGCTGTCCAGCGAGGCGGTCGTGCCGACAGCCTTCGCATTCAGCTCCTTCGCGCGCGTTTCGGCGACCTGCGCACCTTCGAGGGCAGCCTGGTAAGCGGTTTTTTGCGCTTCCGCCTGGGCAAGGCTTGCCTTGGCGCCTTCGATCTGCGCGTCGATACGGTTGAGCGCCAGCTTCTGGGTCGCTATCTGGGCGTCTGCCTGTTCGCGAGCGATGCGGTAGTCACCGTCATCGAGCGTCACAAGCGGATCGCCGGCTTTCACCGTCTGGTTCGCCACGACATTGACGGCGGCCACATAGCCGGAGACCTTCGGCGAGATGGAGGCGATGTCGCCTTCGATGTAGGCATCATCCGTCGAGATCATGAACCGGCCGTTGGTCCACCACTGATAGCCAAACCAGCCGACCCCGGTGAGCAAGGCCAGCGCGATGACGGGCAGCACGAAACGGCGCGCGCCCTTCTTTTTCTCCGGCTCGCGAGCGGCATCCGCCGAGGGAGAGACATCAGCGGCGGCCGGTGCGGCCTCGCCGGTCTCCTTCTCGAAATCGTCGTTGACCGGGCGGACCTTTGCCGCGCCGGCGCCATGGGAAGTCGACATGCGAGCGTCACCATTCTCTGGATAAATGTTCGAACTGAACTGTTCGGTTCGATTTGACATAATGCTATTTTTCCCCCATATCAAGTGAAATCGAACCAACCGGTTCGAAATAGTTTCACCTAGGGTTTCGGACACACAACGATAGATGGACACGACGGAAGACAGATTGACCGTTGCACAGCCGGGAAGGCGCGCTGCCGGGGAAGACCCGGCAAAGCGTGAGCAGATCCTCGACGGCGCTAAACGCGTTTTCATGAAGCAAGGTTTCGAAGCCGCGAGCATGAATGACATCACGCGTGCTGCCGGCGTCTCCAAGGGCACGATCTATGTGTATTTCCAGAACAAGGAGGACCTGTTCGAGGACATGGTCGAACGCGAGCGCAGCAAGCTCACGGAATCGGTCCGCCATGTGCTGGATGCAAATCAGCAGCTGGAAAAAGCGTTGGAAGAGTTCGGTACACTCTTCGCCACCCATGTCACGACCGATTCCACCATTCGCGCCATGCGCATGGTGATCGCCGCCAATCATCGCCTGCCGAAACTGTGTCGCAATTTCTTTTCCACATCGACGGTCAATCCCGTCTCGGTTCTCCAGGCCTATCTCGACAGGCAGGTGGCGGCGGGCGTCCTCGTCTGCGACGACACCGCGCATGCGGCCCGACAGTTCATGGAACTGACCACCGTCGGCCTCTTCAAGCCACGCATTTTCGGCGTAATGGAGGAAGCGCCGCTGAAAGCGACGATCGAGAAGAATGTCGCCTCCGCGATCCGCGTTTTCACCGCCGCCTACCGCGCCAGGCCCTGAAAACATCCGCGACAGCCGCAATCTTATAACGAATACGTGAAATAATGTGTGCCGGGAGGTCCGGCCGCTTGTCAGCCGTCAATTTCCTCATACATACGGAACCGTTCACACACCGTACCTTGGAGAGGAACACACCGGATGGACAGCATTCTTGCACTCATGCAAGACCCGGCCGCTTGGATTGCACTCGTCACGCTCATCGTGATGGAAGTCGTTCTCGGCATCGACAACCTCATCTTCATCTCGATCCTGACAAACAAGCTCCCGGTGGAGCAGCGCGAACGCGCGCGGCGCATCGGCATCGGGCTTGCGCTTGTCATGCGCCTGGCCTTGCTGGGCACGGTCGCCTGGATCGTCAAGCTGACCACCCCTATTTTCGAACTCTTCGGCCACGGCTTTTCCTGGAAGGACATCATCCTGATCGCTGGCGGTCTCTTCCTCGTCTGGAAGGCCACCAAGGAAATCCATCACAATGTGGACCCGATCGACCACAAGGAAGACATGGTCGGCCGCACGGTCGCAACGAACTTCGGGGCGGCGATCGGCCAGATCCTGTTGCTCGACCTGGTTTTCTCGGTCGACAGCATCATCACCGCCGTGGGCATGACGCCGCATCTTCCCATCATGGTCGTCGCCGTGGTCTTTGCCGTGGCGGTCATGCTGCTCGCCGCAACGCCGCTGGCGAACTTTATCGAAAAGAACCCGACCATCGTGATGCTGGCGCTCGCCTTCCTGCTGATGATCGGAACCACGCTGATCGCCGAAGGCATGGGCTTCCATGTTCCGAAGGGCTACATCTACGCCGCCATGGCCTTCTCGGCGCTCGTCGAGCTCTTGAACATGTTTTCTCGCCGGGCACGGCAGAAAAACAAGGGCGCTACCCATCATTGATAAAGAACCGGCGGGATGACAGATCCCGCCGGTTTTCTTTTCTAGGGCCTTGATCGGGGCTGAAGGCGGACCGGACGGGTTGGGAGCTCGCCTGCCGTTTCGTTGGCCACGGGAAGAAACCGGAAAAATCCCCGTGTTCTCCATCTCCGTCGGGTCCGGTTGACACGGTCCGCCCTCTCCTTGCAAACCGTGCGGGACGAGGATTGTTCCTGAAAAACGGCAGGCGTCTCCCGCCGTGTATAAGGGAACCGCAGCCACCCCAGCGGAATTTCCGCAGACCTTCGCTTCATGCATGGACCCCGACATGACCCTAGAGCAGACCTTCGCCTTCGCCGTCATCGCGCTGATGATGGCGGCATTCATGTGGGGTCGGTTCCGTTATGATATTGTCGCGTGCTGTTCGCTGCTTCTTGCACTGGCGCTTGGTATCGTGCCCTTCGACAAGGCGTTTTCTGGCTTCTCCGACGATATCGTGATCATCGTGGGCAGCGCACTGCTGGTGAGTGCGGCCGTCGCGCGCTCGGGGATCGTCAACATTGCGGTGAAGCGCTTCTTCCCGAATCTCACCGCGATGCGCGCACAGCTTGCCCTGCTGCTCGTGTCGGTCGCTGTGCTCTCCGCCTTCATCAAAAATATCGGCGCACTCGCGATCATGATGCCGCTCGCCTTCCAGTTCGCGCGCAAATCCGGCGCACCTGCCTCGAAGTTCCTGATGCCCATGGCCTTCGCCGCGCTGCTGGGCGGCCTCATGACCCAGATCGGCACCTCGCCCAATATCGTTGTGTCCCGCATGCGCCAGGAAATCACCGGCGAGAGCTTCACGATGTTCGACTTTACGCCGGTCGGCGCGACCCTTGCCGTATGCGGCATCCTTTTCATGCTGTTCTTCAACCGCCTCGTGCCGGAGCGCGGCAACAACAATGCCAGCATCGAGGAATCGCTGGAGGCCGCCCCCTATTCCTCCGATGCGACGGTTGAGGACGGTTCGTCATCCGTCGGCAAGTCCCTGAACGCGGTATTGCGCAACGGCGACGGCGAGGTCATCGCGACAGCCGTTATCCGCGGTAATGTCCATCTGAGGCCGCTACCCGATATCGTCCTTCAGGCCAATGACACGATCCTGATGGAGGGCACGGCCGGCGGGCTCGACAAGGTGGTTTCGGCCGCAGGGCTGGCGCTCTCGGGCAAGCCGATCCTTCTTGAGCGGGGAGAGGATGGAGAAATCAGTGCGATCGAAGTCGTGGTCGGCACGGAATCCCGTCTGATCGACCTCTCGGCACGCAGCATCGGTCTTTTCCATTCCTACGGCATCAACCTGCTTGCGGTGAGCCGGCAGGGCCAGCGCCTGAGGGAAAAGCTCTCGGAAGTGCGCCTGCGCCCCGGCGATCTCATCGTCATTCAGGGCAACAACCGCACCTTGCCGTCGCTCCTGCCGGAACTCGGACTTCTGCCCCTCGCCCAGCGCGAGATCCTGCTCGGTTCCCCGCGGCGCGCGATGATACCCGTGCTGATCCTGGTTGCCGCCATGGCGGCCACTGCGCTCGGCGTCGTGCCAGTCGCCACCGGATTCTTCGCCGCGGCGGTGGCCATGGTCCTGTTCCGGGCCGTACCCCTTCGCGAGGCCTATGCCGCGCTCGACGGCCCGATCCTCGTCATGTTGGCGGCCCTCATCCCCGTTTCCGATAGCCTGCGCACGACGGGCGCCAGCGAACTCATCGCCGAATGGCTCGGCGCGGTCGCCGTGCACCTGCCGCCCTTCGGCGCAATAGCCCTGATCCTGCTGACCGCGATGGCCGTGACCCCCTTCCTCAACAATGCCGCGACCGTGCTTGTGATGGCCCCGATTGCCGCGAGCTTCGCCGGCACGCTCGGCTACAGGCCAGAGGCCTTTCTGATGGCTGTGGCGATCGGCGCGGGCTGCGACTTCCTCACCCCCGTCGGCCACCAGTGCAACACGCTCGTCATGGGGCCGGGCGGCTACAAGTTCTCCGACTACCCACGCGTCGGCCTGCCGCTTTCGGTCTTGATCGTCATCGTCAGCGTTCCGGCACTGCTCGCCGTTTGGCCCGTACAGTAACAGGCCGAGTTTTTCTTGACGCGCCGGGCTGAATATGGTCTCACCCAGCCCAATGGAAAGCCTCTTTCCGCCGTGTGAAACGGCTCGAAACCGGGCTATCCCCTCCATAAGTCAAGACGGGCCACATCATGAGCACTTCCGGAACCGCATCCGGCGTTCGCGTACGCATCGCACCCTCCCCGACCGGCGAACCGCATGTCGGCACCGCCTATATCGCGCTGTTCAACTACCTCTTCGCCAAGAAGCACAACGGCACCTTCATCCTGCGCATCGAGGATACGGACGCCACGCGCTCCACGCCGGAATTCGAACAGAAAGTGCTTGACGCGCTGAAATGGTGCGGCCTGGAATGGTCGGAAGGCCCTGACATCGGCGGTCCCTACGGCCCCTATCGCCAGTCCGACCGCAAGGACATGTACCGTCCTTACGTCGACAAGATCGTTGCCAACGGCCATGGCTTCAAGTGTTTCTGCACGCCCGAGCGGCTGGAGCAGATGCGCGAGGCCCAGCGCGCCGCCGGCAAGCCGCCGAAATATGACGGCCTCTGCCTGACGCTTTCTGCCGAAGAGGTCACGAAGCGCGTCGAAGCCGGCGAGCCGCATGTCGTGCGCATGAAGATCCCGACCGAAGGCTCCTGCAAGTTCGTCGACGGCGTCTATGGCGAAGTCGAAATCCCGTGGGATGCGGTCGATATGCAGGTTCTGCTCAAGGCCGACGGCATGCCGACCTACCACATGGCCAACGTGGTCGACGACCACCTGATGAAGATCACCCATGTGGCGCGCGGCGAGGAATGGCTCGCCTCGGTGCCGAAGCACATCCTGATCTATCAGTATCTCGGGCTTGAGCCGCCGGTCTTCATGCACCTGTCGCTGATGCGCAATCACGACAAGTCGAAGCTCTCCAAGCGCAAGAACCCGACCTCGATCTCCTACTATTCGGCGCTCGGCTACCTGCCGGAAGCGCTGATGAACTTCCTCGGACTGTTCTTCATCCAGATCGCCGAGGGTGAGGAACTGCTGACCATGGATCAGCTTGCCGAAAAGTTCGATCCAGAGAACCTGTCCAAGGCCGGCGCCATCTTCGATATCCAGAAGCTCGACTGGCTGAACGGCCGCTGGCTGCGCGAGCAGCTGACCGAGGAACAGTTCAACCAGCGTGTGCTGGAATGGGCGATGGAGAACGATCGCGTCCGCCAGGGCCTCAAGCTCTCGCAATCGCGCATCTCCAAGCTCGGCGAACTGCCGGACCTTGCCGGCTTCCTGCTGAAATCGGATCTCGGCCTGACGCCGGAGGCCTTCGCCAAGGTGAAGTCCACCCCGGAGGAGATTCTGGAAGTGCTGAACCAGGTGCAGCCGGATCTCGAAAAGATGCCGGAATGGACCGTCGAAAGCATCGAGGCGGAACTGCGCGCCAGCGCCGACAAGCTCGGCAAGAAGCTGAAGGTCGTCGTGGCCCCGCTCTTCGTCGCCGTTTCCGGCTCGTCGCGCTCGCTGCCGCTGTTCGACTCGATGGCCATCCTCGGCCGCTCCGTCGTGCGCCAGCGCCTCAAGGTCGCCGCACAGGTGGTGGCATCGATGGTCGGTAGCGGAAAGTAAGGACTTAGAAGAATGAACGACAAGACAGAAACCGCC
Source organism: Shinella sedimenti (assembly GCF_022601905.1). Taxonomy (NCBI): domain Bacteria; kingdom Pseudomonadati; phylum Pseudomonadota; class Alphaproteobacteria; order Hyphomicrobiales; family Rhizobiaceae; genus Shinella; species Shinella sedimenti. The sequence continues at coordinate 118,236 of NZ_JAKVIN010000006.1, read as the reverse complement.
CTTTCCTCCGATCCGACGGAAGTCCGCCGCCAGAAGCTCGACCAGCTGCGCAACACGGTCGGCGATGTTTATCCGGCGCATTTCCATCGCACGATGACCAATGCGGAGCTGGCCGACAAATACGAGACGCTGGAACCCGATACGGAAAGCGGCGACGTCGTGACGGTCGCAGGCCGCGTCTATTCCTCGCGCAATTCCGGCATGTTCATGGACATCCATGACGCCTCGGGCAAGATCCAGATCTTCAGCCACAAGGACACGACCCCGCAGGAGGCCCGCGACCTCCTCCCGATGATCGATATCGGCGACATCATCGGCGTGACGGGCGTCGTACGCCGCACCAAGCGCGGCGAACTGACGATCAACGCTCAGGAAATCGTCATGCTGACGAAGACCCTGCTGCCGATGCCCGAAAAGTGGCATGGCGTTTCGGATGTCGAAATCCGCTACCGCAAGCGCCATCTCGACATCATGACCAACGAGGAATCGAAGCTGCGCTTCCAGCAGCGTTCGAAGATCGTGTCGGGCATCCGCCGCTTCATGGAAAACGACGGCTTCATGGAAGTCGAGACACCCATGCTGCATTCGGTGTACGGTGGCGCAACGGCAGAGCCCTTCAAGACGCATCACAATACGCTGAAGCTCGACATGTACCTGCGCATCGCGCCGGAACTTTTTCTGAAGCGCACACTGGTCTCGGGCCTCACCGACAAGGTGTTCGAGATCAACCGGAACTTCCGCAATGAGGGCGTATCGACCCGGCACAATCCCGAATTCACGATGATGGAGTGCTACTGGGCCTACGCCGACTATGAGGACATCATGGACCTCGTGGAACGCCTCTTCGCCGAGCTGGCCATCAAGATTCACGGCTCGACCGAGTTCGCCTATGGCGACAAGGAACTCTCGTTCAAGGGCCCGTTCAAGCGCGTGCCGATGCCCGATGCAGTGAAGGAAGCGACCGGCATCGACTTCCTCGCCATCAAGACGGATGAGGAAGCGCGCGCCGCCGCCAAGGCTGCCGGGTTCGAAGTCGAGAAGGACTGGACCTGGGGCGAGTGCCTAGCCTTCATCTTCGAGGAGAAGGTCGAAGGCACGCTGATCCAGCCGAGCCACGTCACCCACTTCCCGAAGGACATCTCGCCCTTCGCCAAGGAAGTGCCGGGCGAGCCGCGTCTTGTCGAGCGTTTCGAGACCTATTGCAATGCTTGGGAGCTGGGCAACGCATTTTCCGAACTCAACGATCCCGAAGAGCAGCGCGCCCGCATGGTCGAGCAACTCAATCAGGCGCATGCGCGCGGCGAGAAGGACAAGCAGCTCGACGACGAGTTCCTCGATGCCATCGACCAGGGCATGCCGCCCGCCGGCGGCCTCGGCATTGGCGTGGACCGCCTGATCATGCTGCTGACCAACGCCCCGTCGATCCGCGACGTCATCCTCTTCCCGGCCCGTCGCGCGAAGGCTGACTGAGGTCGGATCTCGCTCCCAAAAGACAAAGCCCCGTCACCGGCCGGTGACGGGGCTTTCTGTTAAAATCGCGCAGCGTTGCCTTACGCCTCGATCGACACGTCGCCGATAGGCCGTGAGCAGCAGGCGAGGATGTAACCTTCCTCTATTTCATCATCGAGAATGCCGCCATTGTGGTGCATCTCGACCTCGCCGGAGATCTTCATCACCCGGCAGGTGCCGCAAAGGCCGCCTTCACAGGCCGCACCGATACGCACGCCAGCCGAACGCGCCGTCTGGAGGATGGTCTGGCCGGGCGCGCATTTCGCGTCCTTGCCGGCCATGGTGAAGGTAACGGTCGAGACCGCATTGGCATCGACCTCCTGTTCACCCGCACCTGCCCGGATCGCGATTTCCTCCGGCGCCGGAGCAGCCGCCGGCTGGAAGCTTTCCTCATGATAGCGGTCCATGTTGAAGCCGCAGACCTTGAGCATGTCGCGCACGCCGCGCATGAAGGGTTCCGGGCCGCAGCAGAAGACGGTGCGATCACGGAAATCGGGCGCCAGCAGCGACAGGCGGGCAGCATCGATGCGGCCGCGCACGCCATGCCACCCATCACGCGGGTTGTGGCCTTCAACGACGAAGCCCAGGGAAAGATTGGGCATCTGGGCTGCGAGACATTCGAGTTCCGCCTTGAACAGCAGATCCTCCGGCGTGCGGGCACAGCTGACGAAGGCAACGTCCGATTGCGGGCTGCAATCCGACATCCACCGCGTCATCGACATCATCGGCGTCACGCCGGAGCCGGCCGAGATGAAGAGGTACTTCTCCGCCGGATAGCGCACGAAGGAGAAATCACCAAGCGGGCCGAACGCCTTCAGCTTCATGCCGGGACGCAGATGATCGAACATCCAGCGCGTGCCGATCGAGCTCTTCTGCGCCTTCACCGTCACGGCGACGGAGAAGGGGCGCGAAGGGGTCGAGGCCAGCGTGTAGGTCCGCATGACCGGGTCGTCTTCCGACACCGGCAATTCCAAGGTGACGAACTGGCCCGGCAGATACCGGAACCAGTTGTCGCGATCGGAACGGAAGGTGAAGGTCATCACATCGGTCGTCTCCACCGTGACGGCGATGCATTCCAGCATGTGCTGGCGATCGTTCCACGGCTGGAGTTCGTCGAAATGGCGAAAATCGCTCGTGACCGTCATGTCAGGCTACCCGCGACAGCGGCTTCTTGGCGCCGTCGAGCCGCTCCACCATGAAGTTGGTGTACCACTCGACAAACTGCATCACGCCACCCTCGTCTTCGGGCGAGTAGGGGCCGGGCTGGTAGGCCGGCGAGCGGATGCCGAAGGCATTCTCCTCGACGATGCGGCGGTCCTGGTCGTTGGTTTCCGTCCAGACATGCGTGAGTTCGTCGAGACGGTAGTCGACGCCTTCGACCGCATCCTTGTTGACCAGCCACTTCGTCGTGACCTGCGTCAGCTCAGGGCCAAGCGGCAGGACGCGGAAGGTAATGGCGTGATCGGCCAGCACATGGTTCCAGGTCGTCGGATAATGGAAGAGCAGCAACGTGCCGATATGGCTTTCCAGCACGTCGCTCGACAGCGGCCGCTGGACGGCGCGTGCGCCGGACATGGTGTAGCTCTCGGCATCCTGGATGAGCGGCATGCGCGCCGCGCGGAACTGACCGGTCGGCGAGATCTTGAACTCGCTCGGCAGGCCGGCGGCTTCGCACTTTGCCCAGTGTTCGGCGATAACGGGATCATCCTTGGCGCCCTGCACACCCGTCGCGCTCGGCGCTTCGGGATAGGTGCGGCAGAGTTCGGGGTGGTTGGCCGCGCAGTGGTAGCACTCGCGGTTGTTTTCCCAGACGAGCTTCCAGTTGCCCTTCTCGATGATCGTGCTTTCAAAGGCGACCTTCGTCTCGCCGAGGCGATGGCGGGCGAGATAGGGATCGACCAGATTGCGGAACGGCGCGAAATCCGGCGCTTCGTCGGCAAGGCAGATGAAGATATAGCCGCCGACCGTCTGGCAGTGGATCTGCTTCAGGCCGTGCTGGGTCTTGTCGAAATCCTCCGCCATGTGGCGTGCGAAGAGCAGCGAACCGTCAAGTTCGTAAGTCCACTGGTGGTAGGGACAGACGAGCTTGGCGGAGGAGCCCTTGTGCTGCGTGCACACACGCGAACCGCGGTGGCGGCAGGAATTGTGAAGGGCACGAATGGTGCCGGTCCGGTCGCGGGTGACGACCACGGGATAATCGCCCACCTGCACCGTGAAATAATTGCCGGACTTGGGGATCTCGCAGTCGTGGCCGATGAAAAGCCAGTCGCGGTACCAGATCGTCTCAAGATCGAGCTTGTAGTAGTCGGGGTCGATGTAGAAGGCCTGCTCGAGGCTGTGGCCTTCGCGCCGGTTCTTGAGCTTGCGGAGCACGTCGCTGTGAATGTCCATGCCGGATCCTCAGAATATCCAAAATTTGCTGAGGCGCGCTTAAGGAGACGGCATCCGGCGGCAAAGCCGCACGGTCTGCACGCTTCCCGGCCGCCCGCCGCAGCCAGTCACGATCGTTACTCCAGGCTGGTTTCCGGGCTGAGGAGTGTCCTTGGCCGGTCATGCCCCTGTCAGAAAGCCTCGCGGCTCGCCTTGGGACAATGCCTTCCGGACCTGGTGCAGCGCCTTCCCGGACCTCCCGTCCAGTGGCTTCCTGCTGCACCGTGCTCCAACACCGTTGCGGGGGCAGCGCCGGATTTAAACCGGCTTCCCAATTCTCCACCCCTCCCTTGGAGGCGGCACCTTGAGTGTTCTTATCTAACCGCAAGAAAGACCCGGCGGCACGCCGGAAAACGACATGGCATCATGTTTTGACGACAGCAGCCTATGCGGAAACATCATCTCCATCGCCTTCATTAAGTCAGAAGTATCAATGCGATGCGCCTAATTTTGCAGCGCAATGCGAATAGTTTCGGCAGCAAGTCGCCGCAGGCTGATATGTTGTCATATTGCGACCACAAAGGGTGCATCTGGAAAGTGGGCCCTTTCGGAAAGGAAAGTTTAACGACGTTTCCATAATCTTCCGTCGACAAGGGCGCGGCGATGGGGTGCGACGGTGCAGCAGACAGGTTTCCGATACTACGACGCTGTCGCTTTCAAGCGTGCGAACCCGCCCCGATCTGCGCATACCGAATTCCTGCGCACCGGGCGGATCGATCGCACGCCGACTTGGAGCCCCACCGAAAAACGGTATCTCAGCTACGAAGAAGTCGCCGAGCGCACGGGCCGCAAACTGGAGCGGGCCGGCAGCGTCACCCATGGCCGCATCAACCGCTTCCATCAGTCCATCCAGTTTCCCCGCCTGATCTTTCACCGCACGCTCACCGGGACGCCGCATCTCGGTTATTGCCACATCACGGTCGCCAACTCCCGCTTCGCCGAATTCGAGAATGTGCAATGGGCCTTCTACATGGCGAATTTTCAGGCTGATATCGGCGCTGACAGCGATCACGGGGAACAGTTTTTCGACAACACATCCCGCAAGCCGGGCCGCATGTACTTCGCCGTGGCCATCACACCCGCAGAAGAAGCCGGCCGGCTCAAGATTGACTGCAAGATACGTGGAAACGGCGTGCTCTTCCGCACCGATGACCCGAAGCTGGCGATGAAGAACGTCCTGATGCTGGGCGCAGGCAGCGAGGCGCTGCGCAAGACCATCCGGGCGATGTAGGCGGGTAGCGCCTGATGGCTCAGGACGCCCGGTAAAGCATCCAGTCGCGTCCGGAAGCGCCTGATGCACCCGGTCCGTGCACCACAACTCTGTCACCGCCGCCTGCCCGTGCCTCAGCCAATGCCTGCTCGCAGGCGGATGAAAGTGCCAGCGCGCTATCGGCCCGATCGGACATGCATACGCCGGCGGAAAGCGTGAGATGGCCGAGATTGCGGCCCGTGCGCGGATCGCGCAATGCCACCGTTTCGAAGGCGGCACGCAACTGATCGATGAGCCGCAGCACCTCCGCTTCCTCCGACGTGTGGAACAGGAACCCGAAGCGTAACCCGTCGAAGCGAACGGCGAGATCCTCACCGGGAAAAACCTGACGGATCAGGCCGCCATAAAACGTCACAAGGTGGTCGGAGAGGGCCTCGATCTGCCCGGGAGAGAAGCGCCGTCCCGCATCGACTTCGGCAATGGCAACGCCGCACAGCATGGGCAATTCGGGATTGGCATAAATGCCGGCGAGCGCCTTGTTGAAGGCCCGGCGATTGCCCAGCTTCGTCGGCGGATCGATGAACTTCATCGCCTCGAATTCCGCCATCTCTTTCTGGATCCCGTCCATGACGGCCGATTGCGCCGCAACCTTCTGCGCCATTTCGGCCGTATGCGTGACGCGTAGCTCCGTCGCCCGCTGAAGGGCTTCAAGCGAACTGCCCAGCGCACCCTCACCCATGCCGCTGGCATTGCGGATCACCTGCGACGCCTCGCCAATCAGGCGGCCATAATCGGAAAGCGATGCGCGCTCCTGGCCGAGCAGGTCCATGAAGTTGGCCATTTCATTGGTGATCGCGCCCGCCGAGCGCTGCAGCACGCTCGCCTCATGCTGATGCGGCAGATATTTGCGGCCGAGTTCGTCGAGCCCCGCCTGGGTCTTGTACTTGCCCAGCGCAATGAACTCGCGCACGAGATCCGGATTGTTGCCCGAATAGGCCTCATAGACCAGTTCGTAATTTCGCGGCAGGCCCTCGATGCCCATCTGCTTCATAGCCGTCGCAACGCGAAGCGCGACATCGATCGTGGAGGATTTCTTATGTGTCATCAACCGGAACCTGTGGGCACAACCTGTTACCATCAGGCATATCAGTGCGCCCTTACGGCCAGTCTAATCAGGTCGCTCCAATTTTAGGCAATGGGCTGGCCTCTTGGCATTCCCCGCCAAACCCCTGTAAAGGAAGCCGACGAAACGGAAGGGCAGAATGGCTGATATCGTGGACACGAGAACGCATGCGGCGGCAGCCCTGGAGCGCGCCTGCGAGGCCCTGTCCCGCGGCGTGCCCGTCGCCATTCCGACGGAAACCGTCTACGGCCTTGCAGCCGACGCCACCAATCCGCTGGCGATCACCCGCATTTATGAAATGAAGGGCAGGCCGCGCTTCAACCCGCTGATCTGCCACATGACCGATCTCGCGATGGCGGAGAAACATGCGGTCTTCGATCCCGTTTCGCGGGCACTCGCGCAAGCCTTCTGGCCAGGCCCGCTGACGCTTGTTCTGCCCATTCGTCCCGAGAGTGCCATCCATCCGCTGGCGCGCGCCGGCCTCGATACGGTCGGCATCCGCGTGCCAGCGGGTTTTGCAAGCCGCCTGCTCGAAGCCTTCGACCGTCCGCTGGCGGCACCGAGCGCCAACACGTCGGGCAGGATCAGCCCCACGACGGCCCGCCACGTCGCCGACGACTTCACAGACAAGTTGGAACTCGTTCTCGACGGCGGCCCGGCGACTGTCGGGCTGGAGTCGACCATCCTCAAGGTCGAGGGCGACACGATCCGGCTGTTGCGCCCCGGCGGCCTCGATGTCGCCGAGATCGAACGCGTAACGGGCCGACGCGTCCAGCGGAACGAAAAGGCCGGTGCTGCCATCGAGGCGCCCGGCATGCTGGCTTCGCACTATGCGCCCGTTGCCCCCGTGCGGCTTAACGCAAGCGATGTCAAACCCGGTGAAGTGCTCATACGCTTCGGCGGCAAGCCGCTTCCGGGCGAGGATACCGCCGCGCTCGTGCTCGATCTCAGCCCGGCAGGCAACCTCGCCGAAGCGGCGGCCAACCTGTTCGGCTATATGAAGCATGCCGATGCAATCGGAGCCGGCTCCATCGCCTTCTCGCCGATTCCGGCGATCGGCCTTGGCGAAGCTATCAACGACCGCCTGCAAAGGGCCGCCGCGCCGCGCAGCTAGATTATGACGGCACTCCCTGGCGCCGAGGCAATGCGCTTCGGCGGGAGATGCACAGGAAGGAACGACGACGCATGGTCAAGGCGACCCTTTCCCCCGACCTCATCGCGCGGTTCGCCGCCATCGTCGGCCCGGCCCAAGCCCTTGTCGACGACGGCGATATCGCCCCCTACCTGATCGAAAGCCGCGGCCTGTATCATGGCGTCTCGCCGCTGGTGCTGCGGCCCGGCACCGTGCAGGAGGTCGCCGATATCCTGGCGCTCGCCACGGAAACACGCACGGCGATCGTGCCGCAGGGCGGCAATACCGGCCATGTCGGCGGCAGCGTCCCGCGCGAAGAAGCCGCTGACGTCGTGCTCTCGCTCTCTCGCCTCAACCGCATTCGTGATATCGATCCGGTGGGCAATGTCATCGTCGCGGATGGCGGCTGCGTCCTGGCCGACATCCAGGCGCAAGCCGAGGCGGTGGGCCGGCTCTTCCCGTTGTCGCTCGGTTCGGAGGGATCCTGTCAGATCGGCGGCAACCTTTCCACCAATGCCGGCGGTACCGCTGTTCTCGCCTATGGCGGCATGCGCCAGCTTTGCCTCGGGCTCGAGGTCGTTCTGCCCACGGGCGAGATCTGGAACGGGCTGCGCCGCCTCAAGAAGGACAATACGGGCTACGATCTGCGCGACCTGTTCATCGGCGCGGAGGGCACGCTCGGCGTCATCACCGGCGCCGTGCTCAAGCTGTTTCCCCGTCCACTCGGTCACGAGGTCGCCTTTGCCGGGCTGCAATCGGTCAAAGACGCGCTGGCGCTGTTCGAGCGCGCTTCCAGCCGGTGCGGTACCGCGCTTACGGGGTTCGAGCTGATGCCGCGCCTCGGCGTCGACTTCACCACCAGGCACATTCCAGGCGTGCGCGACCCGCTCGCCACCGTACATGACTGGTATGTCCTGATCGACATCTCGACCTCCGATGCCGCCGAGACCGCCACGCGCATGATGGAGGCGCTTCTGTCCGAAGGTCTCGAGGCAGGGCTGGTGGAGGATGCGGTGGTCGCGGCAAGCGAGGAACAGCGCAAGGCGCTCTGGCACATGCGCGAAAGCATGTCGCCGGCGCAAAAGCCGGAAGGCGGATCGATCAAGCACGATGTCTCGGTGCCGGTTTCCGCCATCCCGGACTTCATGGCGGAAGCGGACACCGCCGTCATGGCCGCCATTCCCGGCGCGCGCATCTGCTCCTTCGGGCACATGGGCGACGGCAATATCCATTACAACATCTCCCAGCCCGTGGGTGCCGACAAGCAGGCCTTCCTCGACCGTTGGCGCGAGATGAACCACCTGGTGCACGGCATCGTGCTGAAATATCATGGTTCCATTTCAGCCGAGCACGGCATCGGCCAGTTGAAACGCGACGAACTCGCCGCGGTGCGCGAGCCGATCGAGATGGATCTGATGCGCAGGGTAAAGCGCGCCTTCGACCCCGCCGGCATCATGAACCCCGGCAAGGTCTTGACGGCCTGACGTCAGGCGCCGCCGGTGCGCAGCTGCGCCAGCGACATCATGAGGTCGGCGCTGATGCCGGCCGAACCCGAAGCGGTCAGCACGGACAGGGCGGGATCGGTCGTGGCCTGATTGTCCAGATCGTATAGAACCGAGAACTTCACGATCATCTTGGAGACCTTCTCCGGGTCCTGCAGGTCCTTCAGGTCCAGATGACGTTTGATCATGTCGGCCTGCGCGTCGATGTTGGCGCTGCCGACCTCGTCAGGCAGCTGGAACAGCGTCTTGAAGACCGCAAACAGTGCGTCGTCCGCAAGAATGTCATAGGCACTGCTGACCGACGGGGCCTTGCGCTCGAAATAGAGGGCGAGGCGTACGCCGGCATTGTCGCTGCCCGCTTCCTCTTCCAGCATCTGCCGGACATGACTGTCGATGGTCTCGTAGATGCCGCGCCGCGACTGCACGGCATCGGCATCCGGCTGCACGACCTTGCCATCGGAATTGAAGTTGAACGAGGCCACCATCTTTCGATAGGCGCGGTTGGACTGCTGGTTGGCGAAGCTCTTGGGATCGTCGAGATCGGAGGTGAAGATCTTCGCCATGAACTCCGCATCGACGCTTTTGGTGTCGATCCCGTTAGCCGTTAGTACGAAAGCCACGAGGCGTGCATCGGACAGAAACTCCTTTACGGTCTCCACTTTCTGCATCTGGGCGGAGTAATATTCCGCCTCCTTCTGCGCCAGCTCCTTGTCGTCTTTCGTGCCGAAACGGGATTTTGCCGTCAGATAGGCGCGCGACATCACGAGAATTTCGGCTTCCGACTGCGCCAGCTTGGGCGCCGTCACATTGCCGTCCGGCCCGAAATTGAACGCCTTCGCCAGTTCGACGAAGCGCTCGTCCTTCAATTGATACACGTAGCTTTTCAGGTCGTTGAGATCGCTTTTCAGCACATTCTTGATTGTAAACGCCGAGACTTTGGCCGGATCGATGCCGAAGGCCTTCAACGCGAAGCTGTAGAGCGTGGACTCGCCGAGGAAGTCCTGCAAGGTCTTCACGGCGCCGATCTGTCCCTTGAAGCGCTTGATGGCGAGCGCGTCGGCCTCTTCGTCCTTGTCATTATAATGTGTGAGATATGCGCCGGCGGTTTTCGCCGTCTGTGTGGCCGTCTGCGCGCTGTCACCCGCAGCAAGCGTTCCGTCCTCCTGAAAATTGAAGGCCGCGCGCAACGCGACATAATTGGCCTTGTCGGCGCCGCCGAAGGCGTTGATGTAGCTCGACGGGTTGTTCGGGTCAGGATCGCTCGTGATGATATTGCGGATCGTCAGGCTGCCGACCGAAAGCTTGTCGAGCCCGTAGGCCACCTTCAGATAGGCGACGAGGCGCGAGTCATCGGCAATTTCCTGTGCGGTGGTGATGCTGCCGATCCGGCTTTCGAAATACTCCTGATGGATCAGGGCCGCAGCCGTCGTCACACGCGGATTGGAAAGCGTGTAGAGTTCCTGAGTACTCGTCTTCTGGCTTGTATCCTGAACCGTTCCGGCCACCGCCGTCCCGTCCGCTGCGAAATTAAACGCCGCTGCAAGCATGAAGTACTTGTTGGCACTCGAAATGATCGTGTCCTGACGCGCGATTTCCGTCTTGAGCGACGCGATGCGGGACGCCGCTTCCGCGCGCGGAACCAGCACCGCATCGAGATCGGCCACGGCGGTCTGCTTTTCGACCAGTTCCGCCTGATAATCCGAACGGCGGGTCTGGAGGGTCGCCTTCGCCGCCTCCTTGCTGTCGATGAGCGCTTGAAGCTCCGCAGCGCCAAGCCCATCCGGATTGGTCGAAAGCCGGGCGATCTCGGCATCCAGGTCGGTGATCTGGGTCTGCAAGGCCGGGATGTCGGTTTCGAGCTTGGTGATGCGTGTCAGATGCGTCTCGCGCAGCTGTAGCGGGGCCAGCGCATCGCTCGCCACCTGCCGGGCCTCCTGGGCTGCAATCACACCGGCACCGAACTGCGTGTTGATGTAACTGGACGGATCGTTCAGGTCGCTCGAAAGCGCACCACGCACGGCCTCGCGCGAGTATGTCTTGGGGTCGATACCGAAGGCCGTGAAGACATAGCTTCGCAGCCGATCGTTGTTGAGAAGCTGATCGACGTTCGTGATCTGGTCGATCACGGCATTGTAGTACCGGCTCTCCTCCTTGATCGCCGATCCGGCATTGGCTGCGCCCGCGGTGTAAAGGCCGATGACTTCATCGAGCTGCGCTTCGGTCTGGGCTGTCGCCGTTGTGGAGGTGTTGAAGGTGAAGGCGCTCGCAAAGTTACGGTAGCGCTCGTCCGTCAGCTTGTTGGCAAAGCTGTTGGGGTCGGCAAGGTCGCTGTCGAGCACCTTGCGCATAAAGGCCTTGGCGTAACCCATGTCGTCCAGACCATAGGCCTTGACCGCATAGGAATAGAGCCGGTGATCGTCGAGGAACGCGTCGACCGAGGTAACCTTGCCGATATTCTCCTTGTAATAGGCGGCATCGCGCGCATTGACCGTCTCCGTCGCCGTTCTGTCCAGCGACTTCAACAGGTCCTTCGCGATGAGGTTGTAGCTCGTATAGGTCGACAGCATCGGGAACCGTTCCTTCCAGTCATCGGCAAGCCGATCGGCTCTATTGTCGCCGTCGAGGCTTGTCCCGACCTGTCGGCACGGCACCGCACACATTGCCCCGCCGGCGTTCATAAGTTCGAAACCCTAGCCGGTTCGGTTTTGCTAACCATCGGGAACCGCAAAGTTTTCTTAACCGCAATTTTTAAGCGGCTCGGAAGGGACCGCGCTTATTCTCGCTCTCAGAGGACGAAAAGTCCCGATGAGAAGACCGGATACCGGCTCTCAAGGAAAACAAGGGCGAAAGACATGCTGAATACCGTTTCCAAGCCGGCATGGGCCGGCAACACGCTCCGGCTCGATCCCAAGCGCTTCCCGCAGCAGGTATCGTTCGAGCTGCGCGCCGAGGGAACCGATGCCACCATCACCCTCGACGAGCGCGGGGCAGTATTGCGCAAGGTTCTGCCGTCGAGCGGCCTTCCGCTTTCCATCGCGCTGCCGGCTCGCGCCTTCAAGGGCGTCGCCGCCCGCGCCATCGACCATGGCAACGGCGACGTGACCGTCACCCTCGAACTCCACCACGACGACCCGGATCTCTGCATTCCGCTGCTGGTGGCGCACGATCTTTGCGATATCGCCGCCGACTGGCGCAGCTGGTCGGATGCCTACCGCATCCCCATGCTGATGGTTGAAGCCGATGGCGTGGCCCGGCCTCTCGATGAAAATCTCACCGTGGGCAGCCGCCCGGCCAAGCCGCGCCGTCGCCATTCCTACTTTGCGGACCGCCGTCCGCGTTTCCTCGTGCGCCGCACGACGGGCAAGCTCGGCGTCCAGATGAAGATCGACGGACGGGAAATCATCGCCCGCCGTTGAGCATGCGCCGACCTATGACCTCCATGAAAAGCCGGCCGTTCCCTGCGGCCGGCTTTTTCGCGCCAGCCTGTTCCCGCAGGAACAGCCGCCTCCGCCCCTTCGTGCCACATAGCGTTCAACACCGGTCAGGCCGGAAACGAACGCAAGGGACGGATCACATGGCAAAGCTCTTCACCACACTCCTCATCCATCTCCGCAAGGCGGATGCATCCCTCGTCTCACATGGACGTCCGCCACGCCGCGGCTTCGAGCTTGCCATGCATCCCGCAACGCTCCGTCGCGCAGGCCTTCGCTCGCAGAACGGCACGCACCGCGGTTAAGGATCAGGCAAAGGGAATGGCGACAGCCAGCGCGAGGAAGATACTAAGGCCGACGACGCCGTTGAACTTGAAGAGCGCCAGGCACTGCTTTGGATCGTCGATGTCGAGTGTCCTGATCTGCCAGGCCAGCATGAAAGCTGCGACGAAGAGCCCCAGCCACGCGACGAGGCCGACGCCGGCAAGCCAGAAAGAGACGGCAATCAGCCCAACGGTCAGGCCGTAAAGACCGACCAGCCATTGCTTGGTTCGTTCGCCAAACAGGCGCGCGGTGGAGCGCACGCCGATGAGTGCGTCATCTTCCTTGTCCTGATGGGCGTAGATGGTATCGTAACCGACGGTCCAGGCGATTGCGGCGACATAGAGGGCGCCGGCTGCAAGGGACAGCTTGCCAAATTCAGCGGCCCAGCCCATGAGCGCTCCCCAGGAAAACGCCATGCCGAGGAAGAACTGCGGCCAGTCCGTGAAGCGTTTCGCAAAGGGATAGATCGCGACGATCAGCAGCGAAGCGATCGCAAGCAGCATGGCGAACAGGTTGAACTGCAGCAGCACAACGAGGCCGACCAGCGTTTGCAGGAGCATGAACACCTTCGCCTGCCGGCGCGTAACGCGGCCGGACGGCAGCGGACGCGAGCGGGTGCGCGCCACCGCATTATCGATATCGTGGTCGACGAGATCGTTATAGGTGCAGCCTGCGCCCCGCATGGCAACGGAGCCGATAAAGAACAGTGCGAGATGGAAGGCGAATCGCGTCCAGTCGAACGTCCCCGCGGCGGCCGCGACATTGGCGGCGAGCGCAGCCGACCAGAAGCACGGCCACATGAGCAGCTGCCAGCCGATCGGCCGATCCCAGCGCGCAAGCTGCGCGTAGGGCCAGAGTGCGCGCGGCAGCGCGCGATAGACCCAGTTGTTGGACGGTGCGTCGGCAACGCGGCCGGAATCGGTCGAGGTGGTGATCATGCACCTTGATCGCAAGCGTCCACGTTCCGGTCAAGCGGCACGCCGTCGCAACCATAAGCCCGCGACGGCGCTTTCGGTTTAGCGGAGCGTGAAATCGAACCTGTAGGTCGCCGCGACACCGATCAGGAACTGATCGCGGTCGCCGCGCTGCTTGACCATGCTCGAGTCCGCCGCCGGGCCGACAAGGCGCTTGTATTCGGCAAAGGCACTCGTCTCGATCTTCTCGTTGACCTGCCAGGTGATCGCGGCACCCGCGCCGACGGACTGGATGCCGCCGCCCGGATCGTAGGCCGAGAGACCGGACGCCGCCACTTCGCTCGGCTTCACGCCGTAATATGTTTTCATGTAGTCTTTGGACGCAATGGTCATGCGCGGGCCTGCCGAAACCCGGACATTAGGCACGACGTCGACGAAGGCATCTGCCGCAATATCGGCAACCACGCCATGATGGCTGCGGATACCATGACGCACTTCGCCGCGCAGGCGCAGGAAATCCGTCGGATAGACTTCGGCGAAAGCGCCGAGCTCACCGCCGAACTTGACCGGCGTCAGGCCCTTGAGATCGTCCGAGTCACCCTCGTCGCGCGGCATGATCAGCTTGCCGGTCGCGCCGGCGCGAAAAGCGCCGTTGTCGATGAGCGCAAAGGACGGATTGTCGTTGCGCGAGGAGAAGCGAACCGTGCTGCCGGCCTTGCCAAGCGAGATCAGCGGCGTGACCTGGAAAAGGTACTTCTTGGACCCCTCGTAGCGCGGAGCGGAAAACCCGGCCGCACCCACCTTCAGATACCAGTCGCCGGACCAGAAATAGTCGCCGGCGCTGGCGGATACGGGCGCAAGCAGAAGCGCAGCCGCAGTCATTGCGGTCGTAACACGGATACTCAAAACACAATCCTCGCTTGACCGGCGGCCCCGCAGCAGGCCGCCGTGAACTTTGATTGCCCAGAATTATCCATGTTTGATTACCGATTTGCTAACCATCGCGTCCGCGCCCGTTACAGGAACGATTCGCTCCAGTTTGCGTTTTAGGAAATTGAAACAAGGAGTTTCCGATGACCGTAAGCACGATGGAGTTGAAGCTTCAGGAAATCCGAAGCGAAACGGGCCTTTCCCGCCAGGAGAAGATCGCAAGGCTCGAGAAACTTCGCAGCGAAGCACGCGCCCTTCAGCGCGCCGCCACCGAAAGCGCGATGGTGGATGATGATGGCTGGTACGAGGACGTACACCTGATCGACACCGAACTGGAAAACCTCGGCCGTTCTGTCGAGGAAAAGGGTGCTGCGACCCTCTGAGGGTCCCCGGCCCTTGACCTTTCGCCCCCGTCCCCTTAACCCGCCTGCTAATCACTGACGGATCGAGGGTACGGGCATGAAGGTTCTGTTGATCGGATCAGGCGGACGCGAACACGCCCTTGCCTGGAAGCTGGCGCAGTCGCCGCTTTTGACCGCGCTTTATGCGGCTTCCGGCAATCCCGGCATATCCGAATGCGCGACGCTGGTGGCGCTCGATATCGAAGACCACGAAGCCGTTGCGGCCTTCTGTTCCGATAACGGCGTCTCCTTCGTCGTCGTCGGCCCGGAAGCGCCGTTGGTTGCGGGAATGGCCGACGTGCTGCGCTCCAAGGGTATCGACGTCTTCGGCCCATCGGCTGCGGCTGCGCAGCTCGAGGGCTCCAAGGGTTTCACCAAGGACCTTTGCGCGAAATACGACATCCCCACCGGCGCCTACCAGCGCTTTACGGACGCAGTAGCTGCCAAGACTTATGTCCGCGAACAGGGTGCCCCCATCGTCATTAAGGCCGACGGCCTTGCTGCCGGCAAGGGCGTGACCGTGGCCATGACGCTGGACGAGGCGCTGGCCGCGATCGATGACTGCTTCGACGGCGCATTTGGTGCCGCTGGCGCAGAAGTCGTCGTCGAGGCGTTCCTTGATGGCGAGGAAGCCAGCTTCTTTTGCCTGTGCGACGGCGTGAATGCCCTGCCGCTTGCCTCGGCACAGGATCACAAGCGCGTCGGCGATGGTGATACCGGCCCCAATACCGGCGGCATGGGCGCCTATTCGCCCGCCCCGGTGATGACGCCCGACATGGTCGAGCGCACGATGAAGGAAATCATCGAGCCGACGATCCGCGGCATGGCGGCAGATGGCCATGCGTTCCAGGGCGTGCTTTTTGCCGGCCTGATGATCACCGCCAAGGGCCCCGAACTCATTGAATACAACGTGCGTTTCGGCGATCCCGAATGCCAGGTGCTGATGATGCGGCTCGAAAGCGACCTGCTGCCCATCCTCCACGCGGCCGCCGTTGGCCGGCTCGACAAGGTCACCGCCGAATGGCGCGACGCGCCGGCGCTGACTGTCGTGATGGCGTCGAAGGGCTACCCGGGTGGCTACGAGAAAAACACACCCATCCTGTCGCTGCCGACGAACGGCGCGGCAACGAAGGTGTTCCATGCCGGGACAGCCCTCAAGGACGGACAGCTGGTTGCAACGGGCGGACGCGTTCTCAATGTCACCGCCGTCGCGCCGACAGTGGCGGAAGCGCAGAAGGCCGCTTATGCCGCCGTCGACGCGGTGGCGTGGGACAACGGCTTCTGCCGCCGCGATATCGGCTGGCGCGCCGTTGCCCGCGAACAGGCCTGAGACTGCAACCACGGCTGCCCGGTTTGCTCAAATTTTACCATCTCTCCTGACGAGACCGTAACCCGTCGCGGCTATTCTTCCCTCAACCATGAGGGAGACCCGTTGATGCGTACCCTGCTGCCGACCTTTGGCCTGCTCCTGCTCGCCACGCCCGCCTTTGCCGGCTCGATCGAGATCGTGCCTGCCACCACCTCATCCTCGAGCATCTCGACGGTGCGCTGCGATGAGTGCCCCGCGCTGAAGCCGAAGGCAAAGACATCGACCTATCACGTCGATGCAATCGCGCCCGGCACGCAGAAGATCGAAATCCGCGAACAGAACGGCGAGCGCAAGATTTTCCGTACGGAAGCGTGGATGGGTGGCTCGCCGGTATTGTTCGTCAACAAGGCGCCCACCGAGACGGTCCAGGCGGCCGAGGCCGAAAAGCCGCTGGACGAGAACGCGGTGGCCGAAACCGTCGACACAAGCGCCAAGACGAGCGCACTCGGCACGGATGCAGCCCATGAGACGACGACCGCCGCCGTTGCCACCTCACGGGAGTTTGATCCGGCAAAGTTTGAACTTCGCGTGGAATGACCCCATATTGGAAGGACCCTGCCTCTCGGTCCCTCCAGACTGACGGGAATTCGCGAAAGCGGACGTTGCGCCCCTGACCTCAAGCAGGGGCGTATGCGTGTCAGGTGGTCTCCGAGAGATCACGCGCCAGCGCATCCACTTCAAGGTCAGAGTAGACGGCAATCCCGTTTCGACGCAAAAGCGCCGCCGTCACGCCCTTTCCGCCATGCCGCACGCCGGAAAACGAGCCATCATAGATAAAGCCTGACCCGCAGGACGGGCTGCCGTCGATGAGCAGCGCATGCCTGCAACCATTTGCGAGAGCCACGTCGAGCGCGATACGCGCGCCCTCAATATAGGCCGCCGACACATCGAGGCCGTAAATTTCCAGCACACGCGCCCGCCCGTCGAGCACATCGTCGCCATCCAGGCCGTTTTCGATTTCCGCGGGAGGCCGAGGCACGGCGAATCCGCCGGCCAGTTCGGGACAGAGCGTCACCAGCCGTCCCGCCGCACGCCAGCGATCCACGGCCTCGTGAAGCAACGGCTTGGCCGATCCGTTGTAGCGGACCGGCAGCCCCGCAAGGCACGCGCTGATGAGGATCTTCCCGGTCATCAGCGCCGGCACCTCATCCCGCGATCTTGGAGAAATCGGCAACCGTGCCGGTCGCAGCACGGATGGCGGAGAGCAGCGCCAGGCGGTTGGCTCGGACCGCCGGGTCTTCGTCATTCACGAGAACGTCGGTGAAGAACTGGTCGACCGGCGCGCGAAGCGTCGAAAGCGCGGCCATGGCGGAGCGGAAATCCTCCCCGGCCACAGCGGCAGCGGCATCCCTGGAGGCCGTGTCGATGGCTGCGTGAAGCGCCTTCTCGGCATCCAGCGTCAGAAGATCGGGCGAGACGGCGACTTCGACTACCGTGCCCTTCTTCTCTTCGGCGGCCAGCAGCTGCGTCGCACGCTTGGTGCCGGCAAGCAGGTTGCGACCTTCCTCGGACGTGATGAACGCTGTCAGGGCTTCCACGCGACGGGCCACCATGAGCAGATCGTCGGCGTCAGATGTCAGGACCGCGTCGATCAGGTCATGGCGCGCGCCCATGTCACGCAGGTAGACCTTGAGACGATCGTGGAAGAAGGACACGAGATCGGCGTCTTTCACCACCGTCAGGAGCGGCAGCCGGATGTTCTTTTCGAGCAGCATGCGGATCACCCCGAGCGCGGCGCGGCGCAGAGCGTAGGGGTCCTTCGAGCCGGTCGGCTTTTCGTCGATCGCCCAGAAGCCGATCAGCGTATCGAGCTTGTCGGCCAGCGCGACCGTGAGACCGACCTTGCCCGAGGGCACGCGGTCGGACGGGCCCTGCGGCTTGTAATGATCCTCGATGGCCTCGGCCACCGACGCATCTTCACCTTGCAGGAGCGCGTATTTGCGGCCCATGATGCCCTGGAGTTCGGGGAACTCGCCGACGGCCTCAGTGCGCAAATCCGCCTTGGCGAGCACCACGGCTCTATCAACCAGCGCCGGATCGGCGCCGATGATCGGGGCGAGTTCCGCTGCGAGCGTGCGGATGCGCGCGACGCGTTCGCCCTGCGTGCCGAGCTTGGCGTGGAAGGTCACGTTGAGGGCGTCGAGCTTGGCCATGCGCTGGTCGAGCGGCTTCGAAAGATCGAGACCGAACTTTTCGGCCGAGGCCTTCAGCGTGTCGAGATCCGGCAGGTCGCCCTGGTCGCGCAGCCAGAAATGCTTGGCATCGGAGAGCCGCGCGCGCACGACCTTGCCGTTGCCGTGCACGATCTCCTTGCCGCCATCCTTCGCCTCGATATTCGAAACGAGAATGAAGTGGTTGGAGAGCGTGTCGGCGCCCGGCTTGCGGGTCACGAAACACTTCTGGTTCGTCTTGATAGTCAGGCGGATGATTTCCGACGGGATCGACAGGAAATCCTCCTCGAAAGTGCCCATCAGTACCTGCGGCCATTCGACGAGGCCGGACACCTCTTCCAGAAGCCCTTCGTCCTCGACCAGTTCAAGGCCGTTGGCGAAGGCGATATTGTTAGCGTCGGTCGCGATGATCTGCTTGCGGCGCTCCGCATCGAGCACCACCTTGGCCTTCTCGAGGCTGGCGGCATAATCCTCGAAACGGCGCACGGTGATCGGCTCCGGAGCGTGGAAACGGTGGCCATAGGTAACGTTGCCCGCAACGATGCCGCCAATCTCGAACGGCACGACACGCGTTTCCTCGGTTTCCGAACCGAAGGTGCAGACGATGGATTGCAGCGGGCGCACCCATTGCAGCGAACCGGGCTTGGCCGACTCCACACCGGAGCGCATCGGCTTCGGCCAGGGAAAATTCCTGATAATGCCGGGCATCACATCGGCGATGATCTCATCGGCCACGCGGCCCGGTTTGACGACGTGGGCGACGTAGAAGTCCCCCTTCTTCGGATCGCTGTGGACATGGGCCTCGGCGATCGAGGAAAGGCCGGCCTTGCGCAGGAAACCCTGGATCGCCTGCTCCGGCACAGATGTCGCGGGCCCCTTGATATCCTCGCGTACATCGCTTGAACGGGCATTGAGGCCGCGGACATCCAGCGTCAGACGACGCGGGGTCCAGTATTCGCGTGCGCCCTCATAGGTAAGGCCCGCCTCGACGAGCGCGTCGGTGACCAGCTTCTTCAGGTCGCCTGCCGCCTTGCGCTGCATGCGGGCAGGAATTTCCTCGGAGCGGAGTTCAAGCAGAAGATCGGGCATGTCAACTTTCCTCACCCTCTCGATCAGGAGAAGGTCGGCACACCGGCCGGTACGGGGTCAAAATCGTGTGCTTCTGCTAGCAAAGTTGGGTGGTGCTGTACAACGGCAAAGTTGCCATGCGGCGGGCGGAAACGCCGTCAGTGACCGCTCGAGGCAACCTCGTGCGAGCCCTCGTCGGCCTTGTCGGCAGAGGCGTGGCCATCGGCCGGGGCCTCGTGGCCGCCCTCCTCCGTCTTCGCCTCGCCATGGCCGCCGGATTTGTCGGCCTCGGCCACCGCATTGGGATCGATACAGTCTTCCCGTTCCGTCATGGCGGTGACGATGGTCTTGATCTCGTCGAGCGAAAGCTCCTTGCGTTCGCCATAGAACTCGCCATTGCCCGCCGGCTTTCCATCTGTATAGCGGGCAACGAAAGGCGCGCTCATACCAGGGATGGCGGAGGGGTCGCGCGCGAAGAGGACTTCAGCGCCGATGGCGCGGCCACGCATGTCCGCGCGATAAACCGGACCAGCGGCATCCAGCATGATCACCTGGTAGAGATCGGCCTCCTCCGCATTGGAAACGGCGCCGGCAACGCGCAGCGCCGTCTTGATGCGCACCTCCCCGTCCTTGGCATCGGAGCGCACATATTTGCGCAGCCACTGCTGCCCATCGCGATCCAGCCTGACGGTGGTGACGGTGGTGCAGGCGGCACCGGACACTGTTTCAGTCGAGGGTCCGAGAAGCACATCGCGGCCGACGAAGATGGCCGCGGCACCGGACGCGCCGGTCAGCACCGTCACACCGGCAACGATGATCAGAAGCTTCCGGGACAAGCGGAATGAAATCGGGAGCAACTTCACGGGCGACGGACTTCTCTTGAACGCAGAACCACGAACGCGCCGAGAGCGCGCGAACTGACTGCACTCTACAAGCAGGGCGTTTCGGAAGTTTTAAGGGAAAAGGTCCATTTCGGCACATAGTTGCGAATGATTTGCAATAGCGTTGACAGCGCGGGAAAGGGCCCTATAGTTTAATGCAACTCATTCGCAAAAGCAGTTTAGGGCCATTCATGCTCCGTCGTTCATTCAATGCGCTTATCCTCAGCCTGCCGCTTCTCGCCACGGCGCCCGCCTTCGCACAGGAAAAGCCGAAAGTGGTGACCACGTTCACGATCATCGCGGATATCGCAGCCAACGTGGCGGGCGATGCCGCCGTGGTGGAATCCATCACTAAGCCCGGTGCCGAGATCCATAACTACCAGCCAACGCCGCGCGATATCCTAAAAGCGCAGGACGCCAAGCTGGTGCTATGGAACGGCCTCAACCTGGAACTCTGGTTCGAGAAGTTCCTGGCCAATCTCGGTGACGTGCCGAACATTGTCGTGAGCGACGGCATAGAACCCATGAGCATCGTCGAAGGACCCTATCAGGGCAAGCCGAACCCCCATGCCTGGATGTCGCCGGACAACGCGCTTGTTTATGTCGAGAACATCCGCAAAGCGCTGGTCGCACTCGATCCGGCAAACGCCGCAACC
Source organism: Shinella sedimenti (assembly GCF_022601905.1). NCBI lineage: Bacteria > Pseudomonadati > Pseudomonadota > Alphaproteobacteria > Hyphomicrobiales > Rhizobiaceae > Shinella > Shinella sedimenti. The sequence continues at coordinate 97,185 of NZ_JAKVIN010000006.1, read as the reverse complement.
TACGACGCCAATGCCAAGGCCTATGGCGAAAAGATCAAGGCGCTCGGCGAGGAGATGAAAGCCAAGATCGGCGCGCTGCCGGAAGAAAAGCGCTGGCTTGTCACCAGCGAAGGCGCGTTCAGCTATCTCGCCCGCGATTTTGGCCTGAAGGAACTCTTCCTCTGGCCGATCAATGCCGACCAGCAGGGCACCCCCAAGCAGGTGAAGACGGTGATCGATGCGGTGCGCGAGCACAATATTCATGTCGTCTTCAGCGAAAGCACGGTGTCCGCCGACCCGGCCAAGCAGGTCGCGGCGGAAACGGGCGCTGCCTATGGCGGCGTGCTCTATGTCGACTCGCTCAGCAAAGCGGACGGTCCCGTGCCGACCTATCTCGACCTGTTACGCGTGACGTCTGAGACAATCGTGGAAGGTCTCTCGAAATGATGATGGGAAGCAAGCCCAAGAAGGTCGCCGGCATCGTCGCCGAGAATGTGACGGTCACCTATCGCAATGGGCACACCGCCCTTCGGCAGGCCAGCTTCTCCGTGCCGAAAGGCACCATCACCGCCCTTGTGGGTGTCAACGGCGCCGGCAAGTCGACACTCTTCAAGGCGATCATGGGCTTCGTGCCCATCGCCGCAGGCGAGGTGACGATCCTCGGCCTTTCCGTAAAGGAAGCCTTGAAGAAGAACCTCGTCGCCTATGTGCCGCAGGCCGAGGAGGTCGACTGGACCTTTCCCGTGCTGGTCGAGGACGTCGTGATGATGGGCCGCTACGGCCACATGAACTGGCTGCGCATCCCCTCCAAACATGATCATGACATGGTCGACGAGGCGCTTTCGCGCGTAAACATGAGCGCTTTTCGCAAGCGCCAGATCGGCGAGCTCTCGGGCGGTCAGAGAAAGCGTGTGTTCCTCGCACGTGCGCTGGCGCAGGAGGGCCAGGTGATCCTACTCGACGAGCCCTTCACCGGCGTCGACGTCACCACCGAGGAACAGATCATCGAATTGCTCGGCAAGCTGCGCGACGAAGGCCGCGTCATGCTGGTTTCCACGCACAATCTGGGCAGCGTGCCGGATTTCTGCGACCGGACCGTCTTCGTCAAGGGCACGGTCATCGCCTCCGGCCCCACTGCCGAAACCTTTACAGAGGCCAATCTGGAGAAGGCCTTCGGCGGTGTGCTGCGTCACTTCATCCTCGGCGGCCAGGACCTGCACGACGACGAAGACAAGCGTTCGGTCAAGGTGATTACCGACGACGAGCGCCCGTTCGTCATCTATAGCGAGCGCGAGCAGGAGAAGGCGCCGTGATCGATCTGCTCATCGAGCCTTTCGCCTATGGCTACATGGTCAATGCCATGTGGGTGAGCGCGCTGGTCGGCTGCATCTGCGGCTTCCTCTCGGCCTATCTTATGCTGAAGGGCTGGTCGCTCATCGGCGACGCGCTCTCGCACTCGATCGTGCCGGGCGTGGCCGGCGCGTACATGCTGGGCCTGCCCTTCGCGGTGGGCGCCTTCCTTTCCGGCGGGCTCGCCGCCGCCGCCATGCTTTTCCTCAATCGTCAGACGCGGCTGAAGGAGGATGCCATTATCGGCATGATCTTCTCCTCCTTCTTCGGCCTCGGCCTCTTCATGGTCTCGCTTTCGCCGACCCCGGTGAACATCCAGACCATCGTGCTCGGCAATATCCTCGCCATTACCCGCGAGGATACGATCCAGCTCGCCATCATCGGCTTCGTCACGCTGGTCATCCTCCTTCTCAAGTGGAAAGACCTGATGGTCGCCTTCTTCGACGAGAGTCACGCCCGCTCCATCGGTCTCAATCCGACGGGCCTGAAGATCCTGTTCTTCACCCTGCTCAGCGCCTCCACGGTCGCCGCCATGCAGACCGTCGGCGCATTTCTGGTCGTCGCCATGGTGGTGACTCCGGGCGCGACCGCCTATCTCCTGACCGATCGCTTCCAGCGTCTCATCGTGATCGCCGCCGCGCTTGGCGCGGGAACCAGCTTCGTCGGCGCCTACCTCTCCTATTTCCTCGACGGAGCGACCGGCGGCATCATTGTCGTGCTACAGACAGCGATCTTCCTCGCGGCTTTCCTCTTCGCACCGAAACACGGACTGCTCGCCGTCCGCCGCAAAAGCCGCCTGGCACTCGAAACCACGGAAAGCCTTCCGTCATGACTGAAACGCTTGAACTCGCGCTTCTGCCTTTCCGGCTCGGCTTCATGCAGAATGCCTTTTTGGTGACGCTGGTGATCGCCGTGCCGATGGCGCTCCTGTCCTGCTACCTCGTCCTCAAGGGCTGGTCGCTGATGGGCGATGCCGTCTCCCATGCCGTACTGCCGGGCGTCGTCGGTGCCTATGTGCTCGGCCTCCCCTTCGCTGCCGGCGCCTTCGTCGCGGGCCTGTTCTGCGCGCTGGCGGCCGGGTATCTCAAGGATAACAGCCGCGTGAAGGAGGATACCGTTCTCGGCATCGTCTTTTCCGGCATGTTCGCGCTCGGTCTGGTGCTCTATGTGAAGATCCAGCCCGATATCCACCTCGACCACATCCTGTTTGGCGACATGCTGGGCATCGGTGCCTCCGACCTTCTGGAAACCGGGGTTATCGCTGCCGCTTCCACAGGTTTCATCCTCGCCTTCCGCAAGGACCTGCTGGTTCATGCCTTCGACAGGCAGCATGCATCGGCCATCGGCCTGCCGGTCAGGTTGCTGCATTACGGGCTGCTGGCCGTGCTTTCGCTCGTCGTCGTGGGCGCGTTGAAGGCTGTCGGCATCATCATCGCCATCGCCATGCTCGTGGCGCCTGGAGCCATCGCCGCACTTCTGACGCGGCGTTTTCCGACAATGCTCGCCGTCGCCGTGCTCGTGGCTGTCGGGTCCTCGTTCTTCGGGATCTGGCTGAGCTTCATCATCGATAGCGCGCCGGCGCCGACGATCGTGCTTCTGATGTCGATCCTCTTCGTTATCGCCTTCGTGCGGCAGGTCGCGCGCAACCGCAGGCCGGCCGAACAGGTCTGATCGCGACGATTTGTGCGCTGTCGACAGCCATGCCGTTTGCGTTTATCGTCCGGCGCAAACGGCCGGCATGCTTCGGCCGCCAGCGTTGAAATCGACACAAACGGGACGGCATGGCGCATATCGGAATCGTCGGCGGCGGCATCATCGGCTGCGCCACAGCCCTTCATCTGCTTGAGCAAGGCCACAGCGTTACCATTCTGGAGAGCGATGCCGGCGGCCTCCCCGCATCCGTCGGCAATGCCGGCATCCTGGCGGTGCCGGAAATCGACCCGATCGCCCGGCCGGACATGTTGCTCTCCGTCCCGAAATGGCTGCTCGATCCGCTTGGCCCCCTCACCCTGCGCTGGCAGGACCTGCCAGCGCTTGCCCCATGGCTCGTCCGGTTGCTGCTCTCCGCGCGCGCCGGCAAGGTCGCCGCCAGTCGCACCGCCCTGCTTCATCTCATGAAAACGGCCGAGGCCGACCATGTGCATCTCGGCAATCTTGCGGGTATTTCCGGCCACATGCGCGACACCGGCGCGCTGACGGTCTTCGACAGTATTGCGGCGCGCGACAAGGCGTTTGCCCACGAGACCGGGAATGCCCGGCTGATAGGCTGCAATGTCGAGAAACTCGATCCGGAGGAAGCACGCCGTCGTGTGCCCGCCCTGCAGGGCAGTTTCGCAGGTGCCATTTTCAACGACGGCTACCGCACCTTCGATTATCCCCTGACGTTCCTTCGCCGCCTGCAGGCGGTGCTGCGCGAGCGCGCCACGTTGCTGGACGCGACGATCGCCTCTGTGGCGCAGGGTGCAGACGGCGTCATCGTCAGGACCGAAGGCGGACGGGAATTCACCTTTGACAAGCTGGTGATTACCGCCGGTGTCTGGTCGCGCCGCTTCGTCGCCGATCTGGGCCTCAAGGTTCTGCTGGAAACAGAGCGCGGCTACAACACGACCTTCATGAACCCGTCGACGACGCTTGAAATGCCCGTCTTCTTTTCCGAGCATGGATTTGTCGCGACACCCTTCGAGAACGCACTGCGCATCGGCGGCGCTGTCGAGCTCGCATCTCCCGAAGCACCTGCCAACTACAAGCGCGCCGCCGCCATGCGCAGGAAGATGCGCCGCTACGTGCCAGATCTTCAGGAGGAAGGCGGCACGGAATGGATGGGCCGGCGTCCCTCCACACCGGATTCGCTGCCGGTGATCAGCCTGCACCCGCGCGACCCGCGCATTGCCTTCGCCTTCGGCCACGGCCATCTCGGCCTGACGCTTTCAGCCACGACCGGCCGTCACGTCGCCCGGCTGCTGGCCGGCCAACGCGACGATGCGCTTACCCCCTTCTCCATCGCCCGCTTCCAGTAGGCGGCACGCTCTTCATAAGAAAAACAAGACAGAGAAACATATGCATAAGGTAATTTTCGACACGGACCCTGGCGTCGATGACGCCATGGCGCTGCTGTTCCTGCACAATCATCCCGAAATCGACCTGATCGGCATCACCACCGTCTTCGGCAATGCCTCTATCGAGACGACCACGCGCAACGCGCTGTTTCTCAAGCGGGAATGGGGCATCAGTGCACCCGTCGCCAAGGGCAACGGCCAGACCTACGATCCGGCGCGCAATACCGCCGACTGGCCGGTGATGATCCACGGCCATGACGGGTTGGGCAATATTGGTGTACCCGAGACGATCGATCTTCCCATCGATCCGCGTCCGGCCCATCGCTTCATCATCGACACCGTTCGCGCCAATCCAGGCGAAGTGACGCTGATTGCCGTCGGCCGCATGTCGAACCTTGCGGATGCCCTTAAGGAAGACCCTGAAATCGCGGGCCTTGTGAAGCAGGTCATCATTATGGGCGGCGCCTTCGATGTGCCCGGCAACATCACGCCCGCCGCCGAGGCCAACATTCACGGCGACCCGGAAGCGGCCGACGTGGTGATGGGCGCGCACTGGAAGGTTATCGTCGTCGGTCTCGACGTGACGATAAAAACCGTGATGACGCGCAAGCGTCTGGCTGAACTCACCGCAGCCAACGGCAGGCACCTCAAGCTGCTCTCCGATATCTCGCAGTTCTATATCGATTTCTACGGCCGGCATGTGAAGGACGAGGGTATGGTGGTGCATGACAGTTGCGCCTGCGTCTACCTCGTGGCGCCGGAACTCTTCACCACGCGAAGCGGCGCAATCCGCGTCGTGGCCGGCGGCATCGCGGATGGCCAGACCATCCAGAAGCCGGACGGCCGCGCGTTCCCGCCGGGCGATTGGGACGGCCTGCCCAGCCAGCATGCCTGCATCGGCATTGATGCGGAGAAGGTGATGGCGCTGCTCGACGAGACGCTGGTGCGTTAAGAAACAGCCGGCGCGCTACTGAGGCGTCGCCGGCAGTTGCCAGTCGATCGGCTTGCGACCGTGCTTTTCCAGAAAGGCATTCGCCTTGGAAAACGGCTTGGTGCCGAAGAAGCCGTTATGCGCCGATAGCGGCGAAGGATGCGGCGACCGCAGCACGAGGTGACGGCGGCTATCCACGAAAGCCGCCTTCTTCTGGGCGTATGATCCCCAGAGAATGAAGACGACGGGCTTTTCCTGCTCATTGACCGCACGGATTACCGCGTCGGTGAAACGCTCCCAGCCCTTGCCCTGGTGCGAGGCCGCGCGGCCCATTTCTACCGTCAGCACGCTGTTCAAGAGCAGCACGCCCTGCTGCGCCCAATGCTCCAGAAAGCCGTGCCGCGCTGGGGGAATGCCGAGATCCGCCTGCAATTCCTTGTAGATGTTGACGAGCGAAGGCGGAATGCGCACGCCCGGCTGCACCGAAAAGCATAGGCCGTGCGCCTGCCCTTCGCCGTGATAGGGATCCTGTCCGAGGATGACGACACGTACTTCGTCGAGCGGCGTCAGATCGAGCGCCCGGAAATATTCCGCACCCTTCGGAAAGATCCGTTTCCCCTCCTGCTTCTGCTCCAGCAGGAAGGCTTTCAGCTCGGCCATGTACGGACTGGAGAATTCCGCCGCCAGTGGTGCCATCCAGCTTTCGCCGATCTTCACGTCGCCAGCCGTCATATCCTGCTCCAGGTCACGCATTCCATGACCGAAGTTTAGCGTCTGACGGCGCAATCGACCGGCCAAACGGCCGGTCATCCACAGCTATCTCAGGAAATGCCGAGCACCGTCATCAGGCTTTTCATGCGAGCGACCGCCAGTTCCGGCTTGTCCAGCACATTGGCCTTGTCGGCGAGGCGGAACACATCCGCATAGTGCACGACGCCGCGGGCGGATTGCATGCCGGCAGGCATGGTGAAATGATCCTGATGGCCGTTCAGCCAGGCGAGGAAAACGACACCCGCCTTGTAATATTGCGTCGGCGCTTCGAAGATCTTGCGGGACAACGGAACCGTCGGCGCGATAACGGCCCGAAAGCGTGCGACGTCTCCAGCCGCAAGGGACGCCAAGGCCTGCGAGGCCTGTGGCGCGACGGCATCGAAGATACCGAGCAGCGCATGGCTGTACCTCACCCCGTCGCCCTCGATCAGTTGGGCATAGTTGAAGTCATCACCCGTGAAGCAGAGCACGCCCTCCGGCAGGCGATCGCGCAGCGCCACCTCATATGCATTGTCGAGAAGAGAGATCTTGATGCCTTCGACCTTGGCGCGGTTCTCCTCGATGATCGAGATAACCGTATCGAGCGCCGGCTCGAAGCTTTGCGAACCCCAGTAGCCCCGCAGCTGCGCGTCGAACATGTCGCCCAGCCAGTGCAGCACGACCTTGTCCTTCGCCTGGCCGAGGATGCGACCGTAGACCTTGCGATAATCGTCCGGGGAGCGAGCGATGCGCGCCAGTGCCCGGCTCGCCATCATGATGGCGCGACCGCCATGCCTTTCGACAAAGGCGACCTGCTCCTCATAGGCCCCGATCACATCATCAAGAGAACGGGCATCCGCGGGGTTGAGATGATCCGTGCCGGCGCCGCAGGCGAGGTCCGCGCCCGGCACCGTCTTCGCCTCGGCAAGCGAGCGGCGGATGAGTTCCTGCGCACCGGCCCAGTCGAGCCCCATGCCGCGCTGCGAGGTGTCCATTGCCTCCGCAATGCGAAAACCAAGCGACCAGAGGTGATGGCGAAACGCCATCGTACGCTCCCAGTCGATGGCCGGCGCCTCCCAGGGCCGGGCATCGCGGCGCGGATCGGAAACCACGTGCGCGGCTGCATAGGCGATGCGGTTGAATGATGGCGCTGAGGCCGGACGCGCGGTGGGTGTACCCGAGAGGGCATAGGCTTCGACGCCGCCATCGGCGCGCGGCAGGGAAAGGCTGATAGACACGACATCCTCCCAAAGGTTTTTTAGCGCAATAATTTAGATCGTTCCAAATTTCAAGCGCTATTCCTTCGTCTGCTTCGTGCGACATTGCGTCCTTTGCGGTGACATATCCCCTTTCGGCTTCAGCTAACGAGCCTCATAACGCCGCAAGGCGACAAGCCAGTTTACGGGATTCGCAAGCGTTATGATGCCTCTCTGATGATTACGATAGCGCTAGCTGGGTGCCGCTGAGTTCACTTGTCACGATATCTGGCGAATTCACTCATCGCTTACCCACGGTCAAGGCTCACCCAAAATACACTTGACATATTTGGAACGATCCAATTAATTACGGAACAACAAGACGGCGCGAAGCCCGATGCAGGGAGGATGACCGTGAGCAGAAGCCGGGTGACCGTTGTCGACATTGCGCGCGCCGCCGGCGTGTCGAAGTCGACCGTCTCGCTCGTCCTGCAGGCAAGCCCGCTCGTCAACGAGGCGACGCGCGCCAAGGTGAACGCGGTCATCCGCGAGCTCGGCTATGTCTACAATCGCGGTGCGGCAAACCTGCGCCAGTCCGCCTCGTCGCGCATCATCGGCATCATCGTGAACGACCTGACGAACTCGTTCTTCGCCGAGCTCGCCGTCGGCATGGACATGGTCATGCAATCCGCCGGCTATGTGCAGTTCCTGTCGAATTCCGCCGAAAGCGTGGATCGCCAGCGCGAGGTCGTCGCCTCGATGCGCGAACACGGCATTTCCGGCCTGATCATCTCGCCCGCCCGGGGAACGGAAGCCGCCGACCTGAAACCGCTGGCCGCCAGCGGCATCCCGGTCGTATCCGTGGTGCGCAATGTGGTGGGCGCCAAGGTCTCCTCCCTCGTTTCCGACAACTATGCCGGCGCGAAGGCCGCCGTCGCGCACCTCGTCTCGCTCGGCCACAGCCGCATCGCCTTTCTCGGCGGCATCGCCAACACCACCGTCTTTGCGGAACGGGTGCAGGGCTGGCGCGATGCGCTGGTGGAAGCAGGCTTCGAGGCGCCGGATATGCTGGTGATCGGCTCGACGGCCTCGCGCGCCGGTGGCGTCGCCGCCATCGAGCGCGCCCTGTCGCTCACCGCTCCGCCGACGGCCGCGCTCTGCTTCAACGACGCGGCCGCCTTCGGCGTCTGTGACGGACTGCGCGCCGCCGGCAGGGAGCCCGGCCGCGACTTTGCAGTGGTCGGCTTCGACGACGTGATCGAGGCCGAGACCGCCGTGCCGGCGCTGACGACGGTTTCCGTCGATCCGCAGGGCATGGGCCGCCGTGCCGCGCAACTGCTGCTGAAGCAGATCAATACGGGCAAGGTGGAGCCCGAAGCCATCGTCGGTTCCGTGCGCCTCGTCGTGCGCCAGAGCTGCGGGGCGGGAGAAAAAAAAGCAGGGAGGATGTCTGCATGACGCGGTGGGGTTTGATCGGGGCAAGCACGATTGCCCGTGAATGGATGATCGGCGCAATCCGCGCCACCGGCGGCGACGTCGTCTCCGTCATGAGCAGCAACGCCGAACGCGGCCGCAAATACGCCGACGACCACGGCATCGCCAAGGCCGTCACATCGCTCGACGACCTCGTGAACGATCCCGCGATCGATGCCGTCTATATCTCCACGACCAATGAACTGCATCGCGACCAGGCGCTCGCCGCCGCGAAAGCCGGCAAGCATATCCTGTGCGAAAAGCCGCTCGCCATGTCGCTGGACGACGCCCGCGCCATGGTGCAGGCCGCGAAGGATGCCGGTGTCGTCCTGGCGACCAACCACCATCTGCGCAACGCGGCCACCCACCGCGCCATGCGCAAGGCCATCAAGGCCGGCCGCATCGGCACGCCGCTGGCGGCCCGCGTCTTCCATGCCGTCTACCTGCCGCCTCATCTGCAGGGCTGGCGCCTCGAAAAGCCCGAAGCCGGCGGTGGCGTCATTCTCGATATCACCGTACACGACGCGGATACGCTGCGCTTCGTTCTCGACAGCGACCCGGTGGAAGCGATCGCCCTCTCGCAATCGGGCGGCATGGGCAAGGCCGGGCTGGAAGACGCCGTGATGGGCGTGCTGCGCTTCCAGAATGGCGTGGTAGCGCAGTTCCACGATGGCTTCACGACGAAATTCGCTGAAACGGGGCTTGAAGTGCATGGCACCGAAGGCTCGCTGATCGGCCGCAACGTCATGACGCAGCGCGCGACCGGGTCTGTAACGCTGCGCGATGCCGACGGCGAGCACAACCTGCCGCTCGACCAGGCGAACCTCTATGAAACCGCGCTTTCGGCTTTCCATGCCGCCATCGCGGGCAACGGAAAGCCCTCCGCGACGGGCGAAGACGGCATCTGGTCGCTGGTGACGGGGCTTGCCGTGGTGGAGGCCGCGCGCAACGGCGGCGCGGTCAAGATCGCGCCCGGCATTTGATACGAAATTCGGAACGGACAATGGGCAAGCACATCACACCGCGCGAGGCCGCAGACCTCATTCCTGACGAAGCCGTCGTTTCGGTCTCCTCGTCGTCGGGCCTCGGCTGCCCGGACCTCATGTTGCAGGCGATCGGCTCGCGTTTCGAAGAGACCGGCCACCCCAGGAACATCACCACGCTGCACCCGATCGCAGCCGGCGACATGAGCGGCATCAAGGGTGTCGACCATATCGCCCGGAAGGGCCTCCTGAAGAGGATCATCGGCGGCTCCTATCCCTCCGGCCCCTCCTCGTCCGAGCCGCCCCTGATCTGGCAGATGATCACCGGCAACGAGATTCCGGCCTACAATATCCCCTCGGGCATCCTTTTCGACATGCACCGTGAGGCCGCAGCCAAGCGGCCCGGCGTGATCACCAAGGTCGGCCTCGACACCTTTGTCGATCCCACCCGCGAAGGCTGCGCCATGAATGCCGCCGCAGCGCAGGAGGCGGTGGTGGAGAAGATCACCTTTGCCGGCGAAGAGTGGCTTTACTTCAAGGCCATCGTGCCGCAAGTGGCAATCATTCGCGCGACCACCGCAGACGAACGCGGCAACCTGACCTATGAACACGAGGGCGCCTATCTCGGCGGGCTCGACCAGGCGCTTGCCGCCCGCAACAACGGCGGCATCGTCATCGCGCAGGTCAAGCGCATCACCAAGGACGGCTCCCTCAAGCCGCACGATGTTCGCGTGCCCGGCGTCCTCGTCGACTATATCGTGGTCGATCCGGACCAGAAGCAGACGACGCAGACGCTCTACGATCCCGCTATATCAGGCGAAATTTTCCGGCCGCTCGATACATTCCGTGTGCCAGAATTCAACATCCAGAAGGTCATCGCCCGCCGCGTTGCGCAGGAACTCGAGGCCGGCAGCGCGGTCAATCTCGGCTTCGGCATTTCCGCCAATGTGCCCCGGATCCTGCTGGAAGAAGGCCTGCACGGTGCGGTGGCCTGGGTGATCGAGCAGGGTGCCGTTGGCGGCGTGCCGCTGCTCGACTTCGCCTTCGGCTGCGCCTCGAACGCCGATGCCTTCATGCCCTCGCCCTATCAGTTCACCTATTTCCAGGGCGCCGGGTTCGATGCTTCGCTGCTCTCCTTCCTCGAAATCGGCAAGGACGGCTCGGTCAATGTCTCGAAGCTTTCCTTCCGGCCGCATGTAACGGCCGGGGCCGGCGGCTTCGTGGACATCACGGCGCGGGCCAAGAAGATCGTCTTCTCCGGCATGTTCAATGCCGGCGCGAAACTGGCCATCGAGAATGGCAAGCTCGTCATCGAAAAGGAAGGCAAGCTCAAAAAACTGGTGAACGCCGTCGAGCATGTCACCTTCTCCGGCCCGCGCGGCGTAGCGCAGGGCCAGGACATCACCTATGTCACCGAGCGCTGCGTGCTGAAGCTGACGCCTGACGGTATCGTGCTGACAGAGATCGCACCCGGCATCGACCTCCAGGCGCATATTCTCGACCAGTCGGAATTCGATCTCATCGTCTCGCCGGATGTGAAGGTTATGGATGCCGCGCTCTTCACCGACGCGCCGATCGGCCTGACCCTGCCGCAGAAGACACCGCGCAAGCTGGTGGGAGCAAACCATGGCTGAGCCGCGCATCAAGGTCAGCATTGAAGGGGCCATCGCGACGATCACCGTCGCGCGGCCGGAAAAGGCGAATGCCTTCGATATCGGCATGCTGAAGGAGCTTTCTGCGGCCTGCGACGTGGTCGAGGCCAATGCTGCGGCCCGCGTCGCAATCCTGACCGGCGAGGGTAAGGCCTTTTCCGCCGGCGGTGACATCCGCGCCTGGGCGGGCATGGAGGCCAATGAGTTCGGCCATGCCTGGGTGCGCTTCGGCCACCGGGTCTTCGAACGGCTGGCGACGCTGCGCATGCCGCTGATCGCCGCCGTAAACGGACACGCGCTGGGTGGCGGGTTGGAACTGGCAGCCGCCGCCGATATCCGCATCGCCGAAACGCAGGTGAAGATCGGCCTGCCGGAAGCTGGTCTCGGCATGGTGCCTGGCTGGTCCGGCACGCAACGGCTGGTCAAGCGCTTCGGCGCACAGCCCGTGCGGCGCATGCTGCTGGGCGGCGAGGTCCTGACGGCGGTCGAGGCAATGGCACTCGGCATCGTCGATCAGGTCGTGGAAACGGGAACAGTCGTCGAAGCGGCCCTGGCATACGCAGCCCGCATCGCCGCGCTCGGGCCGGCGGCGACGGAGGTTTCCAAGCTGATGATTTCCGTTGCGAACGGTGAGGACAATGGCGCGGCGGTGGAAGCGCTTGGCTCCATCCTCGTCGCCAAGACCGGGGACCTCAAGGAAGGCGTCGCCGCCTTCACGGGCAAGCGCCCCGCAGATTTCAAGGGAGAATGGTGATGACCGCGCATGTAAGGCCGAAGGCGTTCGACAATTTCAAGGCACGCGACTTCCGCATGCTGATCGACGGGGCGTGGACGCAAGGCGCAGGCAGCGCAATCGAGCGCGTCGCGCCGGGCCATGGCGTCGTCGTCAGCCGCTATCCGGCCGGCACAAAGGCAGATGCCGAGCGCGCCATCGCCGCCGCGCGCAAGGCCTTCGACAATGGCCCGTGGCCGAACATGACCGGGGCGGAGCGCTCCAACATCCTGCTCAAGGCAGCAGACCTCATCGCCGCACGCGCCGACGAACTCGCGTTTCTCGACACGATCGAAAGCGGCAAGCCGATCAGCCAGGCCAAGGCCGAACTCGGCGGGGCCGTCGATATCTGGCGCTATGCCGCGGCCCTCGCACGCGACCTGCACGGCGAAAGCTACAACACGCTCGGCGACGGCACGCTCGGCGTCGTGCTGCGCGAGGCGATCGGCGTCGTATCCATCATCACGCCATGGAACTTCCCCTTCCTGATCGTAAGCCAGAAATTACCCTTTGCGCTGGCCGCTGGCTGCACGACGGTCGTCAAACCCTCGGAATTGACTTCCGGCTCCACGCTGGTTCTCGGCGAAATTCTCATCGAGGCCGGCGTGCCCGCCGGTGTCGTCAACATCGTCACCGGCACCGGCCCGGAAGTGGGCGCGCCGATGACGACGCATCCCGATGTCGACATGGTCTCCTTCACGGGTTCCACCGGTGTCGGCCGTCTCACCATGGCCAATGCGGCGCAAACGCTGAAGAAGGTTTCGCTGGAACTCGGCGGCAAGAATCCGCAGATCGTCTTCCCGGATGCCGATCTCGACGCCTTCATCGATGCCGCAGTCTTCGGCGCCTATTTCAACGCCGGTGAGTGCTGCAATGCTGGATCTCGGCTGATCCTGCACACGTCCATCGCCGATGACGTGACGGCGCGCATTGCCGAGCTTGCAAAGAAGGTCAAGGTCGGCGATCCGCTCGATCCCACGACACAGGTCGGCGCGATCATTACGCCGCAGCATCTCGACAAGATCGGCGCCTATGTCGAGGGCGCATCGAAGGCCGGCGCCTCGGTCACACTCGGTGGCGGCGCGCTCGATCTCGGTCTCGGCCAGTTCATGGCGCCCACGATCCTCTCCGGCGTGCAGCCCGATATGGCCGTCGCCCGCGAAGAGGTTTTCGGCCCGGTGCTTTCGGTACTGACATTCGATACGACGGAAGACGCCATCCGCATCGCAAACGCTATCGATTACGGCCTGTCGGCCGGGGTCTGGAGCCGGGATTTCGACACCTGCCTGACCATCGGCCGCAAGGTGCGCGCGGGCACGGTCTGGATGAACACCTTCATGGACGGCGCCTCCGAGCTGCCCTTCGGCGGCTATCGCCAGTCCGGCCTCGGCCGCGAACTCGGTCGCCATGCGGTGGAGGACTACACGGAGACCAAGACGCTCAACATGCATATCGGCGCGCGCACCGACTGGTGGATGCCGCGATGAGCAGATCCGTCCCGACAACCAGGAAGGGGACCGGCCGTGCCACCCGCTCAGGGCGTCGGGAAGCCGAACTGCGGTCCCAGGAGCATGGTCAGGTCTTCGGCGTTCTCGCCGGCAATGCGGCGCAGGAGCAGCCGTCCCATCGCTTCGCCCGCAGCCGGCAGATCCTCGTAGATCGTCTCGACCTTCGGCTGGATCTGGCTGAGCAGGCGCGACGTCTGCTTGGCGACGATGTCGTATTCCGCGCAGAGCGTGAAGCCGTTATCGCTCATGCCGGTAATGGTGGCAAGCGCGGAGACTTCCCCCGGACAGGTGTAGCCGTCAGGCGGATCGGGCTCGGCGCTGCGGCGGCGCACATAGTCGCGAATCATGTCGGCAGGACTGTCGAGGTCGAGCGCATCGGCAATCTCGTAGGAGACACCCGCCTCGCGCACGGCCGTCATGAAGCCGTGCAGCATATACTGGTGGAACGTCAGCCGCCTGGGGGGCAGGATGATCGTGACCTTGCGCCGGCCCTTGGCGATCAGCCGCTTGGTCGCTTCGTAAGCGAAGGCGAAGTTGTCATAGTCGACGAAGGCATGCGGGGTGGAGAATTCCGTGCGCCCGTGGGTCACGAAGGGAAAGCCGTTTTCCAGAAGCAAGCGCACGCGCGGATCGAAGGGCTCGGTGCGCGAAAAGATCAGGCCATCGGCCATGCCGTTGCGGATGATGTAGTTGACCGCATCGACATTGCTGCCGTCGAGAAAGTTCGGCGTGACGATGAGGTGGTAGGACGTCGCCTGCAGCGCACGCGCAAGACCGTGCATGATCGAGGTGCCGAAACCGAGGATTTCCTCATGCGGATCGAGCAGCACGGAGATGACATTGGTGCGGCCAGTCTTGAGGCGTTGGGCAGCGCGATCCGGCAGATAGCCGATTTCGGCGGCGACAGCGTGAACCCGGCGGCGCGTGCTCTCCGAAATCTGCGGTGCATTGCCGAGCGCACGCGAGACCGTCGTAATGGCAAGGCCCGTCATCTCGGCGATGGTTTTAAGCGTCGGCTTGCCCGCTCGGGAGATATTGGAAGCGGTTTCGCGGGCGACAGACTTTTCGATTGGGGACACGGCTGCAATTCTTCGGCTGGGGACGATCAATCGCCCGTACCATACCGAGCCATCAGAAGCTCTGCAATCTTGCAGCGCACAGGATTTATAACGTTTGCAATGTGGCGCACAAAGTGTCGGGCCGCGTTGAAAACGCGCTGTCGGCCCGAATTTAAAGCCTTCTGAAATCGTGATACGGTGCCATGCCATGGCGACTTGACTTCGGAAATTTACAACGTTTTAAATTACACCGGCATTGAGCCAGAGAGACAATTCCGACGCCAAGCGCGTCGGGGACATCGGCGGGAGGAGGTTCTCGCCTTTGAACTTGCAACCGGGAGGAAAACGATGCGCAAGTTTGTGACCACCACCGCGATCGCCGCGGTCATGATGGGCCTGGGCGGCACTGCCGCTCGCGCCGCCGAAAATGTCGAAGTGCTGCACTGGTGGACCTCGGGCGGCGAAGCCGCCGCACTCGAAGTCCTCAAGAAGGATCTTGAAACCAAGGGCATTTCCTGGACCGACATGCCGGTTGCCGGCGGCGGGGGCACGGAAGCCATGACCGTGCTGCGCGCCCGCGTCACGGCCGGCAATGCGCCGACCGCGGTGCAGATGCTCGGCTTCGACATTCTCGACTGGGCCAAGGAAGGCGCGCTCGGCAACCTGGATGAAGTGGCCAGCAAGGAAGGCTGGGACAAGGTCATCCCGACTGCCCTGCAGCAGTTCTCCAAGTATGACGGCCACTGGATAGCAGCCCCCGTTAACGTCCACTCCACCAACTGGATGTGGATCAACAAGGCGGCCCTCGACAAGGCCGGCGGCGAGGAGCCGACGAACTGGGACGAACTCGTCGCCCTGCTCGACAAGTTCAAGGAACAGGGCATCACGCCGGTCGCCCATGGCGGGCAGCCGTGGCAGGACGCGACGATCTTCGACGCGGTCGTGCTTTCATTCGGCAACGACTTCTACAAGAAGGCGTTCATCGATCTCGATCCGGAAACGCTGGGCAGCGCCCAGATGAAGGAAGCCTTCGACCGCATGACGAAGCTGCGCTCCTATGTGGACGACAACTTCTCGGGCCGCGACTGGAACCTGGCATCCGCCATGGTCATCGAAGGCAAGGCCGGCGTGCAGTTCATGGGCGATTGGGCCAAGGGCGAATTCATCAAGGCCGGCAAGAAGCCCGGCGAGGATTTTGTCTGCATGCGCTATCCGGGCACGCAGGGTTCGGTAACCTTCAACTCCGACCAGTTCGCCATGTTCAAGGTCGCAGCTGACAAGGTTCCAGCCCAGCTCGTCATGGCCTCGGCCATCGAAAGCCCGACCTTCCAGTCGGCCTTCAACGTGGTCAAGGGTTCCGCACCCGCCCGTACCGATGTCTCGGACGAAGCCTTCGACGCCTGCGGCAAGAAGGCCATCAAGGACCTCGCGGAAGCCAATGCGAACGGCACGCTCTACGGCTCCATGGCCCACGGCCACGCCAACCCGGCGTCCGTCAAGAACGCGATCTATGACGTCGTGACCCGCCAGTTCAACGGTGAGCTTTCCTCCGAGGAAGCCGTCGAAGAACTGAAGTCCGCCGTCGAGGCCGCGAAGTAAGGGGCTAGCCCCTCACCCTACCCTCTCCCCACCGGGGAGAGGGAACTTGAACGTCGCGGCAAAGCCCTTCTCCCCGGCGGAGAAGGTGGCGGCAGCCGGATGAGGGGGCCACGCGCCGCCCTGCAACCCGATTTCAACGGTGGTATCGACCATGGATAGCCGAAGCCGGCTGCAGGAGCTTCTGCCGAAGCTTGTGCTGGCACCCAGTTTCCTCATCGTGCTCGTCTTCGTCTACGGCTTCATCGCCTATACGGGCTTCCTGTCGCTGACGGACAGCAAGATGTTGCCGTCCTACAATTTCGTGGGACTGAGCAACTATTACAAACTCTGGGCCCTGCCGCACTGGTGGCGGGCGGTTTCCAACCTCGCGATCTTCGCCTCGCTTTATATCGTCATCTGCTCGGTTTTGGGGCTCGGGCTTGCTATCCTGCTCGACCAGAAGATCCGCGTCGAAGGCATCCTGCGGCCGATCTACCTCTATCCGATGGCACTCTCCTTCATCGTTACGGGCACGGCCTGGAAATGGTTCCTCGATCCCGGCATCGGACTTGAGAACACCATGCATCTCTGGGGCTGGGAGAGCTTCGCCTTCAACTGGATCAAGGACCGCAACTACGCCATCTACTGCGTGGTCATCGCGGCCGTTTGGCAATCGTCCGGCTTCGTGATGGCCATGTTCCTCGCCGGCCTGCGCGGCGTCGACAACGAAATCATCAAGGCAGCGCAGATCGACGGCGCCTCCACCTCGACCATCTATCGCCGCATCATCATTCCGCTGATGCGGCCGGTCTTCCTGTCCGCCTTCGTCGTGCTCGCCCATCTCGCCATCAAGGCCTACGACCTCGTCGTGGCACTGACCGGCGGCGGCCCCGGCCAGGCGACCGAACTGCCGGCGACATTCATGTATTCCTACACCTTCACCCGCAACCAGATGGGCATCGGCGCCTCGTCGGCCATCATCATGCTGGTCATGATCTTCTCGATCATCATCCCCTACCTCTATTCCGAAATCCGCGGAGGCAAAGGCCGATGAGCGTTTCCAGCCCCGAAAACGTCATCTCGCACAACAGGCTGACGCGCGCGCTGATCTACTCCGCCCTCACCCTGTTCGCCATCTATTACCTGCTGCCGCTCTACGTGATGCTGGTGAATTCGCTGAAGCCACTGGAAGAAATCCGCCAGGGCGGCATGCTGAACCTGCCGCAGCAATGGACCATCGAACCCTGGATTTCCGCCTGGTCGACAGCTCAGATCGGCGTGCAGCCGACGGGCCTGCGCCCCTTCTTCATCAACTCGATTCTGATGGTCGTTCCGGCCGTGGCGATCTCCACGATCATCGGTGCGCTGAACGGCTACGTGCTGACCAAGTGGCAGTTCAAAGGCTCGAATGTCTTCTTCGGCCTGCTGCTTTTGTCCTGCTTCATACCGTTTCAGATCGTGCTCATTCCGATGGCGCGTATTCTCGGCATGGTGGGCCTCGCCGGGTCGATCTGGGGCCTGACCTTCGTCCACATCATCTACGGCATCGGCTTCACGACGCTCTATTTCCGCAACTACTATGAAAACTTCCCGACCGAACTGGTGCGTGCGGCGCAGATCGACGGCGCGAGCTTCTTCCAGATCTTCTACCGCATCCTGCTGCCGTCCTCCGGCCCGATCATCGTCGTCTCGGTCATCTGGCAGTTCACCAATATCTGGAACGACTTCCTGTTCGGCGCCTCCTTCTCCGGCGCGAACACCACGCCGATGACGGTGGCGCTCAACAACCTCGTCCAGTCCTCGACGGGTGTGAAGGAATACAACGTGCATTTCGCGGGCGCGATCCTCGCCGCACTCCCCACTCTGATCGTCTACGTCGTCTCCGGACGCTATTTCGTGCGCGGCCTGATGTCCGGCGCCGTGAAAGGATAGCCCATGTCGTTCCTGAAAATCAGCAATCTGCGCAAGTCCTATGGTGCGCTGGAAATCCTCAAGGACATCAATCTGGAGATCGAGCAGGGCGGCTTTCTCGTGCTCGTCGGTCCCTCCGGGTGCGGCAAGTCCACGCTGCTCAACACAATCGCCGGGCTGGAGCCCATCACCTCGGGCGACATCGCCATCGATGGCCGCTCGGTCGCGGGCCTGCATCCCTCCAAGCGCGACATAGCCATGGTATTCCAGTCCTACGCGCTCTATCCGAACATGACGGTGGGTGGAAACATCGCCTTCGGCATGGAAATCCGCGGCGTGCCAAAAGAAGAGCGCGACAAGGCGATCAAGCAGGTCGCCGACATGCTGCAGATCGGCCATCTGCTCGACCGCAAGCCCGGCCAGCTTTCCGGCGGCCAGCGCCAGCGCGTCGCCATGGGCCGGGCGCTGGTGCGCGACCCCAAGCTTTTCCTGTTCGACGAGCCGCTGTCCAACCTCGATGCCAAGCTGCGCGTCGACATGCGTACGGAAATCAAACGCCTGCACCACCGCATGAAGACCACCATCGTCTACGTGACGCACGATCAGATCGAGGCGATGACGCTCGCCACCAAGATCGCCGTCTTGAAGGATGGCGTTCTCCAGCAGTTCGGCACACCAGCCGAAATCTACAACAACCCTGCCAATACCTTCGTTGCCGATTTCATGGGCTCGCCCGCGATGAATCTCCTCTCGGCGCGGATCGTGGAGGACGGCTCCGGCGTGGCCGTTTCGCTGGCCCGCCATCAGGCCGAACCGCTGGTATTGTCAGTGCCGAACGCACCGGGCGGGCTTGCCGCCTACAAGGGCAAGGACGTGATCTTCGGTATCCGTCCCGAGGCCCTGACCGATCCTGATGGCGCGGACCGCAATGCCCGCACTGTCGGCGAAGGCGATTGCCTGATCGAGGTGGTGGAACCTGCAGGCGCTGACACCTTCGCCGTCACCCATCTCGGCGGCAAGGAGATCGTCGCGCGGCTTCGCGCCGACGTGCGCATCGCCGCCGGCCAGACGGCGCGCCTTGCCTTCAACCTCGACAAGGCCGTGTTCTTCGATCCGGCCAGCCAGCTTCGCATCGCCTGAGAAAAACCATGACCACGCAGCCGGACATCGTCATCATCGGATCGGGCATCGGCGGCGCCACCATGGCCGCCGCGCTTGCCCCGACGGGCGCCAGGATCGTCATTCTGGAGGCGGGCGACCACCTACAAGACCGTCCGGAAAACCGCGACCAGCGTGCGATTTTCCAGCGCGGCCACTTCCGCCCCAAGGAGATGTGGTACGAGGCCGACGGCACCGCCTTCAACCCCGGCAATTACTACAATGTCGGCGGCAACTCGAAATTCTACGGCGCGGTACTGGTGCGCTACCGCAAGGAGGACTTCGAGGAGATGCGCCACAGCGAGGGCGTCTCCCCCGCCTGGCCCTTCGCCTATGAAGAGCTGGAGCCGTGGTATTCGGCCGCCGAAAAGCTCTACAATGTGCGCGGCGCGCTGGGCGAAGACCCGACCGAGCCGCACCACTCCGCGCCCTATCCTTTTCCGCCCGTGCCGGATGAACCTGCCATCGCGAAAGTCCGCGCCAGAATGAAGGCGCACGGCCTTCATCCCTATTCGCTGCCGCTCGGCGTCGATATCGACCGCTGGTTGGCAAAGGCGAAGACGCCATGGGATGCGCATCCGAACAGCAATGACGGCAAGATGGATGCGGAAAGCACGGCCCTTGCCGAAGCGCTGAAACATCCCAATGTCGAATTGCGGACGAACTGCCGGGTGACCCGGCTCGCCACCGCCCCGCATGGCCGCACCATATCGACGGTGCACTACATGCGCGGCAATCAGCCGGAAAGCGTTTCACCGAAACTCGTGATCCTATCGGCCGGCGCCGTGCAATCGGCTGCGCTCCTGCTGCGCTCGGCCTCAGAGGCTTTCCCGAACGGGCTCGCCAACAGCTCCGATCAGGTCGGCCGCAACTTCATGAACCACAATTCGAGCGCCGTGATCGGCATCTCGCTCTTCTACCGAAACACCTCGGTCTACCAGAAGAGCTTCGGCTTCAATGACTACTATCTGTCGGATGGCAACGGTGGCCCTCCGCTCGGCAATGTCCAGCTCCTCGGCCGCGTATCGGGAAAAATCCTGAAGGCCAACATGCCCTCCGCGCCGGAATGGCTGCTGGAGCAGGTCGCCGCCCGCGCCATCGATTTCTACGCCATGAGCGAGGACCTGCCGCATCCCGAAAGCCGCATCACGGTGGATCGCGACCGCATCGTCATGAAATGGACGCGGACCAACTGGCAGGCCCATCTCGACCTTGTGACCAAACTGAAGACCGCGCTGAAGCAGGCCGGTTTCCCCATCGTGCTCGCGCGCGCCTTCGACAAACGCACGCCTTCACATCAGTGCGGCACCGTGCGCATTGGCAATGACCCGGCGACGGCGCCTCTCGATATCTGGTGCCGCGCCCATGATCATCCCAACCTCTTCGTGGTGGATGCTTCCTACCTGCCCACCTCGGCAGCGGTGAACCCCGCGCTGACGGTAGCTGCGCAGGCGCTGCGTGTCGCCAATCACATCCAATCCAGGGATCTGGCCGCATGACGACACCGGACAGACCCGTCGCCATCATCACAGGCGGCCGCCGCGGTATCGGCCTGGGCATCGCAAAGGCCCTGGCATCGGAAGGCTTCGATATCGCCATAACCGGCATCGGCGACGGCGATGCGACGACGGAAAGCGTGATCAGCGACCTTGCGGCGATCGGCGCGCGCGCCATCTACGTCAAGGGCGATCTTGCCGATCTCCCGGGCCATGCGCGGACCGTTGTGGCTATTGAAGACCAGCTTGGCGCGATTGCCTGCCTCGTCAACAATGCCGGCATCGCCTCCGTCGTGCGCGGCGACTTTCTCGATCTCGCCCCGGACCATTTCGACACGATCGTTTCGACCAACCTGCGCGGCACCGTCTTCTTCACGCAGGCCGTGCTGAAGGCGATGCTGCATTCCAAACAGGCCGCCGGACCGCGTTCGATCATCAACATCACCTCCGTTTCGGCAAGCCTCACCTCTCCCGAGCGGCTTGATTACTGCATGACCAAGGCAGGGCTCGCGGCCTTCAGCCAGGGGTTGGCGCTGCGGCTCGCCGATACCGGCATCTCTGTCTTCGAAATCCGCCCCGGCATCATCCGCTCCGACATGACGTCCGGTGTCTCCGCCAAGTACGACGCACTCATCGAGAGCGGCTTGGTACCGATGAAGCGATGGGGCGAGCCGGAGGATATCGGTTCGGCCGCAGCAGCGCTGGCAACGGGAAAATTCGCCTTCGCCACCGGCTCGGTGATCAATCTCGACGGCGGACTTTCGATCGGGCGGCTGTGAACGGCACGGCGCGGGGGTGCCCCTCACCCCGCCCTCTCCCCGCAAGCGGGGCGAAAGATACGAGAGGGCGTGGCAAATTCCTTCGCCCCGCCTGCGGGGAGACGGTGCCGGCAGGCGGATGAGGGGGCAACCCACGACCGCCACGGCACCGAACCATTCTGAGGACCAGGGCATGACCTACGACTATATCATTACTGGCGCCGGCCCGGCCGGCTGCGTTTTGGCGAACCGGCTTTCCGAAGATCCGAGCGTTCGCGTCCTGCTTCTCGAAGCCGGTGGCGGTGACTGGAACCCGCTGTTTCACATGCCGGCCGGCTTTGCGAAAATGACCAAAGGCGTTGCAAGCTGGGGCTGGGAGACCGTGCCGCAAAAGCACATGAAGGGCCGCGTCCTGCGCTATACGCAGGCAAAGGTCATCGGCGGCGGCTCCTCGATCAACGCACAGCTTTATACCCGCGGCAACGCCGCCGACTATGACCTGTGGGCCAGCGAAGATGGCTGCGAGGGCTGGAGCTATCGGGAGATCCTGCCCTACTTCAAGCGCGCCGAGGACAACCAGCGCTTTGCCGACGACTATCATTCCTACGGCGGCCCGCTCGGCGTCTCCATGCCGGTCTCGGCGCTGCCGATCTGCGACGCCTATATCCGAGCCGGCCAGGAACTCGGCATTCCCTACAACCATGATTTCAACGGCCGCCAGCAGGCCGGCGTGGGCTTCTACCAGCTGACCCAGCGTAATCGCCGCCGCTCCTCCGCCTCGCTTGCCTATTTGTCGACAATCAAGGACCGCAAGAACCTGACGATCCGCACAGGCGCCCGCGTCGCCCGCGTCGTGCTCGAAGGAACGCGCGCCGTCGGCGTCGAGGTCGTGACCGGCACGAGCGTCGAGACCATCCGGGCCGAACGCGAAGTGCTGGTCTCCTCAGGCGCCATCGGCTCCCCGAAACTGCTTCAGCAATCCGGCATCGGCCCGGCGGACCACCTCCGATCAGTCGGCGTTCAGGTGAAGCACGACCTGCCCGGCGTGGGCTCCAACATGCAGGATCATCTCGATCTGTTCGTGATTTCAGAATGTACCGGCGACCATACCTATGACGGCGTCGCCAAGCTGCACCGCACGGTCTGGGCCGGCCTGCAATATGTGCTGTTCCGCTCCGGCCCCGTCGCCTCGTCACTCTTCGAGACCGGCGGCTTCTGGTATGCTGATCCCGATGCGCGCTCGCCGGATATCCAGTTCCATCTCGGCCTCGGCTCCGGCATCGAGGCGGGCGTCGAAAAGCTGAAGAATGCCGGTGTCACACTGAACTCGGCCTACCTGCATCCCCGCTCCCGCGGCACAGTGCGGCTTTCGTCCGCCGATCCAGCCGCCGCACCGCTGATCGACCCGAACTACTGGGAAGACCCGCACGACAGGAAGATGTCGATCGAGGGCCTGAAGATCGCCCGCGAGATCATGCAGCAGGCCGCGCTGAAGCCCTTCGTCATGGCCGAACGGCTTCCGGGGCCGAAATTCGTCACCGACGAGGACCTCTTCGATTACGGCTGCGCCAATGCCAAGACGGACCACCATCCGGTCGGCACCTGCAAGATGGGTACGGGTACGGATGCCGTCGTCGGGCTGGATTTGAAGGTGCATGGGCTTGACGGCCTGCGCGTCTGCGATAGCTCCGTCATGCCGCGCGTGCCCTCTTGCAACACCAATGCCCCGACGATCATGGTGGGCGAAAAGGGCGCCGATATTATTCGAGGCCTGCCCGCGCTCCCGGCCCAGGTTTTCCAATATGAGCGCAACGATGCACGCCCCAGGGCGCGTGCCAATATCCGATAGGGGACATCATGATCCGCCACTGCGTTTTCATTCGCTTCAAGCCGACCATCTCCACCGCCTACAAGACGGAGCTGTTCAACGAGATCGACACCCTCAGGGACCACCTGCCGGGCATGCTTGCTGTCCATATCGGCACCAATGTCAGCCCCGAAGAAGGCATGGACAAAGGCTTCTCCGACGGCTTCATCGTCGATTTCGCCGACAGTTTCTCACGCGACACCTATCTTGAAGACCCGGAGCACAAGGCAACCGGTGGCCGGCTTGTGGCGGCGGCCGAGGGCGGGGTTGCCGGCATCCTCGTCTACGATCTCGAAACGGGCGACTAGAGCATTTTTGCATCGTCCGACGTCGAAGCGATCCCGCTTCGGCTGGAAATGCTTTAGACCCGACCGGCCCTACGCGCTAGCGCACGTTCGACGGCCGAGAAGGCGTCGTAGATGAGGACAGCCAGCACCGCAACGACGACGCCGCCCTGCAGCACGAAGGCCAGGTTGTTGGATTGCAGCCCGGCAATTATGACCTCGCCCAATGTCTTGGCGGCGACCGTGGAGCCGATGGTGGCGGTGGCTAGGCTGATCGTCACGGAAAGGCGAATACCAGCGAGGATGACAGGCAGCGCCAGTGGCAGCTCCACCCGCGTCAGCTGCTGCCAGGCCGTCATGCCCGTCCCGCGCGCCGCCTCGACGATCGCCTTCGGCAGCGTCGAAAGACCCGTCATGGCATTCTCGAAGACCGGCAGCAAGCCATAAAGAAACAGGGCGATCAACGTGGGCTTCTCACCGAAACCGACGATCGGCACGGCCAACGCCAGCACGGCGACCGGCGGAAAGGTCTGGCCGATATTCACGAGGCTGCGCGAGAGCGGCAGGAACTCCGCGCCGACCGGTCGCGTGACGAGGATGGCAAGCCCGACCGCGACGAGGGTTGCGGCGAAGGTTGCCGTGAAGACCGTGGCGAGGTGCGACAGGGTCAGCGAAAGCAGGCTGCCCTGATTGTAGATTGCCGGCGCATTCGCCTGCACCAGCGGCTTCAGCAGCGGCTCGAAAAGCTCAGGGCGCACCAGAAATGCAATCAACAGGATCAGCGCTGCCAGCCGCAGCAGGTTGGGCAGGAACCGCCTCATTGCGGCCTCGCGGCGCGCCGGGCAAGACCGGCTAGCGTGACACGACCGAGGGGGGCACCATCCGCGCCGACCACCGGCAAGGCCTCGCGACCCGACCAGAGCAGCGAAGACAAGGCCCCGCGCTGGCTGAGGGAGGCAGCGATCGGCTCACCCCGCGCCTCACCCGCCTCAGCGGCGTCCCCCGCGGTACCGATGGACAGCAACCGGAATGGCCTCTCCTCCGCGCCGATCAGGGTTTCGACGAAATCCGTCGCCGGGTTCACCAGCATTTCCTCCGGCGCCGCGCATTGCACGATCCGGCCCTTGTCCATCACGGCGATCTTGTCGGCGAGATGGAACGCCTCCTCCATGTCGTGCGTGACGAGAACGATGGTGGTGCCAAAATGCTTCTGGATCGCCAGAAGATCGTCCTGCGCCTTGGCGCGAATGACGGGGTCGAGCGCACCGAAGGGTTCGTCCATCAGGAGGATGTTAGGCTCGGCGGCGAGCGCCCGCGCCACGCCGACACGCTGCTGCTGACCGCCCGACAGCTCATGCGGATACCGCGGACCGAAGGCTGCGGGATCGAGCTGGAACAGCGTCAGCAGCTCCTCGACCTTGGCGGCGATGCGCTTCTTGTCCCAGCCGAGCAGGGTCGGAACCGTCGCGATGTTTTCGCCGACCGTACGATGCGGGAACAGGCCGTGGCCCTGGATCGCGTAACCGATGTGGCGGCGCAGTTCGTAACCGGGGATCGAGCGATTGTCCGCGCCATCGATGCGGATCATGCCCTCGCTGGGTTCGACGAGACGGTTGATCATGCGCATCAGCGTCGTCTTGCCGGAGCCGGACGTACCGACGATGACGGTAATCGTATGCGGCTCGACCGTCATCGAGACAGTGTCGACAACGGTGTTGTCGCCGTAGCGCTTGGTGATGTTCTCGATCTCGATCATGCCGCCCTGCCACGTTTGGAATTGGAAAGTTCGGTCGCCGCATCGAGCACCACGGCGGCGGCGAAGGCGAGTGCTACGGTCGGCACCGCGCCGAGCAGCACGAGGTCCATGGCCGTCTGCCCGATGCCCTGGAAGACGAAGACACCGAAACCGCCGCCGCCGATAAGCGCCGCGATGGTGGCAAGGCCGATATTCTGCACGAGCACGATGCGAATGCCGGTGAGGATGACCGGGAAAGCCAGCGGCAGCTCCACGCCGAAAAGCCGCTGGCGACCGGTCATGCCGATGCCGCGGGCGGCATCGTTGGCATCCCGCGGCACGCCGGCAAGGCCGACCACTGTATTGGCGACGACGGGAAGCAGCGAATAGAGGAAAAGCGCCACGAAGGCCGGAGCTGCCCCGATGCCGCGAATCCCGAGCGCGGAGGCCCCCGGCACATTGAGCGCAATCCAGCCGAGCGGCGCGATCAGAAGACCGAATAGCGCAATCGACGGGATCGTCTGGATGATATTCAGCCCGTTCAGCACTCCGGCGCGCAGCGACGGAACGCGATGGCAGAGAATGCCGAGCGGAAGGCCGACCAGGCATGCGGATGCAAGCGAGCCGAGGGCCAAAACGACGTGGCGCCCTGCCTCCAGCCAGAAGGTCTCGGCCCGGCTTCCATATTCCTTGAGGATCGAAAGCCCGTCCCATACGCCGGACACAAGAAGGCCCACGACCGTCGCGGCAACGGCCAGCAGCAGGCCGATCCGGGCGAGCGGCGAGAGCCGCAAACGCGCCAGCGCATCGGCCGTCAGCAGCGCAAAGGCGAAGCTCGACAGCCAGAAACCGGAAGCGGGCGAGACACGCGCATAGGTGTTTTCAGGCGGCGTCAGGTGACCGGCAGAGAGGCCAATGAGGAACGCAAGGCCCAGCAGCGCGACAAGACCGAGCAGAAGCCGGAAAAACGTCGGCGTATTCAGGACGATCAGAACGATGGCGACAGCAATGAAGGCGAGCAGCGCTGCCCCGTAACCGGCCGGAAGCGCCTCGACAATCCATCGCGCCTCGCCCGGCACGATACGATTTGCCCGGAAATTGGCGAAGGGCGCCAGAAAGCCGCCATAGGCCAGCAATGCGGCGATCACCACGCCGAGCTTGTCGATCCTGAACCCCATGCGCCCCTTTCGGATAGGTCCCTCCGCCCGGATGGGCGGAGGGAAAGTCGGATTACTTGATGAAGCCGTTCTTCTTCAGGAAGTCTTCGGCAACCGCCTTGGCCGGCTCACCGCCCACCTGAACGCGGCCGTTGAGATCCTGCAACGTCACGAGATCGAGCTTCTCGAAAACGGGCTTCAGCAACTCCTCGATCTGCGGGTTGGCCTTCAGCACCTCCTCGCGGATGATCGGTGCCGGCTGGTAGACCGGCTGCACGCCTTTGTCGTCTTCGAGAACGACGAGACCCGAGGGCGCGATGCCACCGTCCGTGCCATAGACCATGGCGGCGTTGGCACCGTTCGTCTGGTTGGCGGCAGCGGCGATGGTCGCAGCCGTGTCACCGCCCGAAAGCGTGATGAGCTGGTCCGGCTTCAGCGTGAAACTGTAGGTCGTCTGGAAGGCCGGCAGCGCCGCCGCGGAGTTCACGAATTCGGAGGACGCCGCCAGTACCACCTTGCCTCCGTCAGCAACATACTTGCCGAAATCGCTCATGGTCGCGAGCTTGTTGGGCTCGGCGATATCCTTACGCAGCGCGATCGCCCAGGTGTTGTTGGCCGGCGAAGGCGTCAGCCAGACGATCTTGTTGGCGTCGAAATCGAGCGTTTTGGCGAGCTCGTAGGCCTTGGTCGCATCCTTCCACGCCGGATCGTCTGCCTTCTCGAAGAAGAAGGCGGCATTGCCGGTATATTCCGGATAGATATCGATCTCGCCGGCGGTGATCGCCTGCCGCACGACGGGCGTAGCACCCAGCTGTACGCGATCCGTTGTCTGGATGCCGTTGGCATTCAGAACGGCCAGGATGATGTTGCCGAGAACGCCGCCTTCCGTGTCGATCTTCGACGAGACGACGACCTGGGCGTTGGCTGCACCGGCCGCGAGGCTGAGGGCGAAAGCTGCTCCGATAAACTTGACGACTGGGCGCATGTGAAAACCTCTCCGTATTGCAAAAACCCGTGACGGCATTTTCATCACGTTCGGGAATGCCCGTCCCGGCAAAGCATTCCATATATGGCGGCAAATGGCAAAAAACAGATCGCGCCGGAACGATCGACACAATGTTCCATCGGTCGTCAAAAGATGCCGGAAATCAGGCACTCGCCGGTGGCATTCCCGCATGGACCGGAAGAAGCGCGCAAAGCGTATCCGCAACGACACTGCCATCGTGCTGGCCGCGCTGCCAGGCATCCTCGAACTCCCCGACGACCGCCTCTGCGCCAAGCCGCGCGCAGGTCTCATCCAGCGCGCCGTTGCCAAGATAGGCGAAGGCGCCGGCGCTCTTTTCGAAGGGCAGCAACTGGCGGTTCGCCAGAACATGGGTGAAGAGGCGCATCTCCGAGCCACCTTGGGCGTGCCACACCCGCGCCGCCACATCCAGCATGCGCGCCAGATCCATTCCGCGCGTTTCGCGACATTGCAGGATGTTGCCGATGAAGATGCGTCTTGCATGTACATTGCGGACAATGGCCGCAACAATGCCGTCCACCAGGAAGTGCGGAAGCACGCTTGTAAAGAAACTGCCTGGCCCGAAGACGATGGCATCAGCGCTTTCGATACTCTCGATCACCGCGTCATTGGCCGGCGCACCGTCCGCCCCTGCAGAAAGCGAAATCTCGCGAATACCCGCCGCGCCCTCTTCATCGGTGAGCGCCGTCACCCGATGCTGCCCGTCGATTACCCTGCCATCCGTCAGCACAGCGGAAAGCGTCACCGCCGGCGAAACCGTCGATGGCCAGACATGGCCGGTAATGTCGCAGAGTTTGCGGAATACGAAGATGGCCGTGTTGATGTCGCGGTTATGGGCAAGATGCGCCCCGGTCAGGATGAAGTTGCCGATGCTGCCATTGCGAAGGTCGAAGTCGTCGCCGACCGCGGACTGGAACGTGCGCAGATAATTCAGGATCGCACCCCGCAGGCCGGGCTCCATGCGCTCCAGCAGCGGGTGACGCCCCTCAGCGTAGAGGGCGAATTCCGTGCGGGCATCCTCCCGCGCACCGGTGGTAAGCCGCGCATTGCAAAGCTTCACTACGTCGCCGGACCGTCCCTCGCCATAGGCCATTGTGATCAACGCCTGACGGATGTCACCGACAGCCAGGAGGCCGAGGCTTTCGCGGATCACCTTCGAACTGCCCCCGCTATCCCAGGCGGGTACGATGCGCGTCAGCCGCACCGGCTTGGAACAGAGGGCGAGATTGGTCGACCGGCAGGCCGTGCCGCCGGAGAAGAGAACGATATGCGGCAGGCGGCCCTCGGCCATGCGGTCTCCCTACGTTTCGGTTCGGGCCACTATATTGTAGGCCAAGCCGATCAGAATCTTGGTATAATCCGCCTTCGGCGCGCTGAAAATGGCATCCTTCAGCCTCTCCTCGACAATCCTGTCGAGCCTTGAGGAGGAAAGCGGACCTGGTCAAGCGTCTGCAGAGACCCTGGAAACGGCGGATGCACAGCCCATATCTTGCTTCACTAAGCCGTCCGAAAGCGCTGAGCGCTTCGGAGAATGAGAAAAATATTCGCATTTGCCGAAACTATTCGCAGTTTTCTGCCCATCGTTTTGCAATGTTTTCTGCGATTGATCGCCCATCGAACATCCAAGCCAGAAACGGAGTCCCGAGATGAACTGGTTGAAGACACTTGCCGCAGCCGCAGCCCTTCAGGTGGCCGTCCTGGCACCGGCCCATGCCGGCGAAAACCTGGCCGCAATCCAGTCGGCCGGCACGCTGAAGATCGGCACCGAAGGCACCTACGCACCCTTCACCTATCATGACACCGACGGCAAGCTGGTCGGCTTCGACGTCGAGATTGGCGAAGCCATCGCCGAGAAGCTGGGCGTCAAGGCCGAGTTCCTTGAAGGCAAATGGGACGGCCTGATCGCCGGTCTCGACGCCAACCGCTACGACGCCGTGATCAACCAGGTCGGCATCACCGAGGCGCGCAAGCAGAAATACGACTTCTCCGAGCCCTACATCGCTTCCAAGGCCGTTCTGATCGTCCGCGGCGACGACGACAGCATCAAGGGCTTCGCCGACCTCAAGGGCAAGAAGTCCGCCCAGTCGCTGACCAGCAACTTCGGCAAGATCGCCGAGGGCGCTGGCGCTGAACTCGTCGGCACCGACGGCTTCGACCAGTCCATTCAGCTCGTGCTGACCGGCCGTGCCGACGCGACGATCAACGACAGCTTGTCCTTCCTCGACTTCAAGAAGCACAAGCCCGACGCAAATGTGAAGGTCGTCGCCGAACAGGCCGATGCCGATTATTCCGGCGTGATCATCCGCAAGGGCGAGCCGGAACTGCTCGAGGCGATCAACAAGGCGCTGGCCGACATCAAGGCCGATGGCACCTACAAGACGATCTCCGACAAGTATTTCGGCCAGGACGTCTCGAAGTAAATTGCAGCGTGACCGCTTCGCGGCGGTCCTTTCCTCGCATATAGATAGGCGTTACGACTGGCCGGGGATTTCCCCCGGCCAGTCGCATTTCCGGAGGTTTCGCCGTGCCGCCGTGGCTTCAACTGATGCTGGACTCGCTTGCGCCCCTGCTCTGGGCTGCGCTCGTCTTCACCATTCCGCTCACTCTTCTCTCCTTCGTGCTCGGCCTGGCGCTCGGCCTGCTAACGGCCGTCGTTCGGCTCTTTGCGCCCCGCCCCTTCTCCGACATCGCCCGCTTCTACGTCTGGGTGTTTCGCGGCACACCGCTGCTGGTGCAGCTCTTCGTCATCTTCTACGGCCTGCCCAGCGTCGGCATCCTGCTTGATGCCTTCCCCGCCGCGCTCATCGGCTTCACGCTCAATGTCGGCGCCTATACCTCCGAGATCATCCGCGCCGTCATTTCCTCAGTGCCGCGCGGCCAGTGGGAGGCAGCCTATTCGATCGGCATGACGTGGTCGCAGGCCATGCGCCGCACGATCCTGCCCCAGGCAGGCCGCGTCGCCGTGCCGCCACTTTCCAACACATTCATCTCGCTGGTGAAGGATACGTCTCTCGCGGCGGCCGTCACGGTGCCGGAACTCTTCCAGACCGCGCAGCGCATTGTCGCCACCACCTACGAGCCGCTGATCCTCTACATCGAGGCCGCCCTGATCTATCTGGCCTTGAGCTCCGTTCTATCGGCGCTGCAAGTGCGGCTGGAGAAGCGTTTTGCCCGCTATGGCGGCTTCCTGGAGGCCAGGACATGATCGAACTCGAACATATCGAAAAGCGCTTTGGCGACAACCATGTCCTGCGCGACATCAGCCTGCAGCTCGCCGAAGGCAGCGTCACCGCGCTGGTGGGGCCGTCCGGGGGCGGCAAGAGCACGCTGCTGCGCTGCATCAACCTGCTGGAAATTCCGACCTCCGGGTCTATCCGCCTCGGTACAGAGAAAATCGATTTCGTCCCGGGCAAACCGGTGGGCTGGGATGCCATCCAGAAGCTGCGCCGCCAGACCGGGATGGTTTTCCAGAACTTCCAGCTCTTTCCGCACCAGACGGCGATCGGCAATGTGATGGAGGGTCTCATCACGGTGTTGAAATGGCCGGCCGACAAGGCCCGGGCCCGGGCCATGGAACTCCTGGAAAAGGTTGGAATGGCGCATAAGGCGGATGCCTGGCCGGCAACACTTTCCGGCGGCCAGCAGCAGCGTGTCGCCATTGCCCGCGCGCTTGCGCCATCGCCGCGCGTTCTGCTCTGCGACGAACCCACCTCCGCGCTCGATCCGGAGCTGGCGGAAGAGGTGGTCGAGGTGCTGAGCCGCCTTGCGCGCGAAGGCACGACGATGGTGATGGCCACCCATGACCTGCGTCTTGCCTCGCGCGTCGCCGATACGGTCGTTTTCCTCGATGGAGGTGTCGTGGTAGAACAGGGCGGGCCGCGCGGCATTTTCTCGACGCCGCAGCAGGAGCGCACGAAAAAGTTCATTGCATCCCTGAGCGCGCCACACAGTTACGATATCTAGGCAACACGTCGCCTCACGTTACGGTAGCGATGAAATTGCGTTGTAGCAGTTGCATCGGCCGGGCGATTCAAGCAGAGTGGCCCCGATTAATATGACCACGCCATGCCCCCGCATGATCGAAGTGGAGAAAGCTCTCATGAACAAGAAAACCCCCAACCCGATTGATGTGTTCGTCGGATCCCGCGTACGCCTGCGCCGCCTCATGGTGGGCATGAGTCAGGAAGCGCTTGCGGATCGTCTCGGCGTTACGTTCCAGCAGGTGCAGAAATACGAGAAGGGCACGAACCGCATCAGCGCCAGCCGTCTCCAGGCCATCTCCGACGTATTCCGTGTGCCACCGAGCTTCTTCTTCCAGGACGACGACGCTTCGGGTGCAACCACGGGTGCCGGCCACGATACCGGTGACGTATCCACCTTCGTCTCGTCGAAGGAAGGCCTTGATCTCAACCGCGCCTTCCTGAAGATCGAGGATGCGGGCGTGCGCAAGTCGATCATTTCGCTCGCCACCGCTCTTTCCAAGGCCAGCGAACTCTCGAGCGAACGCACAGAAACAGCACCGGAACAGCGGATCTGATTGCCGCATGCCGGCCCGGCTGAAGACGCTTGGCCATCTGCGCCTGCTCGATGAGAGCGGCGAGGATATCGTCTTCCCGGAAAAGGCACTGCTGATCCTGAGCTATCTCACGGCGCGCGGCCTGCCGGACATACCGCGCGCCGATGCCGCCGCTTTGTTCTGGGACGATGCCAACCCGGCTGCC
Source organism: Shinella sedimenti (assembly GCF_022601905.1). NCBI lineage: Bacteria > Pseudomonadati > Pseudomonadota > Alphaproteobacteria > Hyphomicrobiales > Rhizobiaceae > Shinella > Shinella sedimenti. The sequence continues at coordinate 64,788 of NZ_JAKVIN010000006.1, read as the reverse complement.
GCCTATGCCAGTCTGCGTCAGACCGTGTCGCGCGTGCAAAAGCGCCAGCGCGATCTCTCGCGCAGTTTCCTGATCTTCACCGACAGCACCATTGCGCTCGGCCCCGAACGCATCGAGAGCGATCTGGATGCAATAGGCGAAAATGCCCCGCTCGCCCTGCTAGCGGAACGGCTGACCGAGGACTTCCTGAAGAACATAAGGCCGGACACGCAGGCTCTGACCAAGTGGATTGCCCTGCAACGGGCTTCTCACATGGCCCTGCTGCGGAATGCGCTGCTTGAAGGAAGCCGACAGGCACCCGGTGCTTCGCGTCAGGTCCGGTCCGCCGCGGCGCTGAGGCTGCTGGAGGCAAACCCGGACGATGATGAAGTCCGTAGCGTCCTGACAGGCCATATCGTCACGCCGCGCCCTGCCCTGATGACGGTCCAGCCGTCCGCTTGCCTGCCCGTTCAGGACCACGTCGAGATTGCGCCGGCCCGCCAGAACCCACCGCGTATCGTCTTGCTACCGCCCGCCACGAACCACGCTTCGCGCGCCGCTGCCGGTTTTTCCGAAGCCCTGATCGAGGATGTGACGATCGGGCTATGCGCATTGCGGTCCATATCGATCATCGCGCCGCACACGGCCACCCAGATTGCCGGCCAGACGGACCGCGCGGCGACCTACGAACGTCACAAGATCAGCTACATCCTCGAGACCCGGTTGCGGGGCGAAGGTGCCGGCCATACGCTCTTTGCTCAGTTGATCTTCTTCGGCAGCGACGAGGTCATCTGGGCCGAACGATTCCCGCTTTCATCCGACGGCCTGCTGCGGTCGCGCCAGATGATCGCCCATCGCATCGCCGGCGCAATCGCCACGGGGATCGAGGACAACGAACTGGTGCGCAGCGGCTATGAGGGCGATGCAAATGCCTATCGCAACTTCCTCTTTGGCCAGGGCCAGCTGAAAAACCTCGACCTGCGCGATATCCGACGCGCCCGCAAGAGCTTCCGCGACGCCTTGCAATTACAGGCCAGCTTTGCGCCCGCGCTCAGCGGCCTCGCCCGCAGTTACTTCCTTGAATGGCTTGTGACGGCCCGTGGCGACGAAGCACTTCTCCATCAGGCGGAAATCCACGCGCAGGACGCCATTCGAGCGGATGAGCGCCTGCCATCTGGCTACCGCGAACTCGGAGTTGTCAAGCTCTACTCCCGCCAGTTCGATGAAAGCGCGCACTATCTGGACCGCGCCGAGGCGCTTAGCCCGCATTATGCCAATGTCATTGCAAGCTACGCCGACACGTTGGTCCAGGCGTCGCGGCCGGATGAGGGTTTGAAAAAGATCGAGCACGCGATCGACCTCAACCCTCTGCCGCCAGACGAATATTTCTGGACGGCCGCCAGCGCGGCCTATTCGCTGGGACGGTACGAGGAGGCGCTCGCCTATATTTCACAGATGAAGGATAAGGATCCGGTACACCGGCTTTCGGCTGCCTGCTGGGCAATGCTCGGCGACATGAAGAAAGCACGGCTCTTCGTTCGGCGTACCTATGACATCAATCCGAATTTCGATTTCAATGCCTGGATGGCGGTCGTGCCGATCAAGGAAGAATGGCACCGCCAGCACTATCGCGAAGGTCTGAAAAAAGCAGGTTTCAAGTAAGCGTATTTCACCAAATGAAAAGGAGAGGTTTGAATGGCTAAAATTGTTGTGCTCGGCGTTGCAGGCGAAGACGGTCTCTGGATTGCGGATCTTGACGCCGGCACCGTGTCCAAGATCACGTCGCCTGCAACCGGCGACCTGAAGGCAGCCGACGATCTGCGCAAGGCCGGCGCCGTCGTCGTCAAGGGCGTCAATCTCGCCGCGCTGGCGAAGTCCGCCGATTCCGTTTCCGGCGGCTTCCTCGATGTTTCCGGCGGCTTCCTGGACAATTAAGCCGGTGCCGCATTATTCGGACCGCATCTGCGGCCCCGAACAGACCTGGAGCCGGATCGAGGCCTTGCTGCCCCGATTCGGCATCACCCGCCTCTCCCGCCTGACGGGACTGGATCACCTCGGCATCCCCGTGTGGAATGCCGTGAGCCCGAATGCGCGCTCGATCGTCATCAACCAGGGCAAGGGCATATCCGATATCGATGCGAAGGTATCGGCCGCCATGGAGGCGCTGGAACGGGCAATCGCAGGCGAGCCCCTCGCGCCAAGCCGCCACGCCGCGCGCCGGGATTTCGCCCAAGCAGGTGAAACATGCCTGCCGCTAGACCTCTTCGTGGCGACCGGACAATCGCTCCTGACCGCAGACGAAACACTCGATTGGCTCGCGGGCCGCGATGTCGCGACCGGCGAGCGCATCTGGGTGCCGAAGGAGGCGGTCTGCCTGGACCGGACCGACTTCACACCCCGCTTCTGGCAATCCTCCGACGGCCTGGCATCGGGAAACTCGGAAACGGAGGCGGTGCTGCACGGCCTCCTCGAACGCGTCGAACGCGATGCCGATCGCCTGTGGCGCCTGCTGCAGCGGGCAAAGCGTCTGTCGACTGCCATCGACCCTGCTGCTTTCGCCGATCCCGTTATCGACGACCTTGCTGACCGTTTTCGCAATGCCGGGCTGGCCCTGCGGCTGTTTGACCTCACCAGCGACCTTGCCATCCCCACCTATGCGGCCGTCCTGGGCAATGCCGGGCTCGCCAAAAAAAAGCAGCCGCTCTTTCATGATGTGACGATCGGCTATGGCACGCATCCTGTTCCGGCCCGCGCCGCGATCCGTGCACTCACCGAGGTTGCGCAATCACGCCTCACTTACATCAGCGGCGCGCGCGACGACCTGTTTGCAGAAACGTTCAGCCGACCGCTGGCGGCCGAAACGCTGGCCTTGTTCAACGCTGCGCCACGTTCGTCCACCCTTTATGCAGCACCTGAGGGCGATGCGGCAGCGCTGCTCGACTGGGTTCTGGAAAAGCTTGCCGCAGCGAAAATCGCACCCATCGTCGCCGTGCCGCTTGGCGATTCCTCCCTGCCGATCTCCGTCGTCAAGGTCGTCGTACCCGGCCTCGAAAGCCCGGAAGGCGCAAGACGCCAGGCTGTCGGCATGCGTGCGCTTTCCCGCATGGCCTTTGCACCATCATGAAGCTTCTCTTTGTTGGACCGAGCCTGCCCGATGCCGCCAAGCTCTGCGGCGATGTCTTGGCTGTCCGTCCACCCGCCGTGCATGGGGACGTTCTGGTGGCCGTTCGCGCCGGTGCAACGGCGATCGGCATCATCGACGGCGGCTTCGAACATGTCGCGCCCGTCTGGCACAAGGAAATCCTTTATGCCTTGCAGGGAGGCGTCGCGGTCTTCGGCGCGGCCAGCATGGGCGCGCTGCGCGCCGTCGAATGCGCCGCGTTCGGCATGGTGGGCATAGGACAGATCTACGAAGATTATGCGAGCGGACGCCGGTTGGATGATGCCGATGTCGCGCTTCTGCATGGCCCGGCAGAACTCGCATACCCCGCGCTTTCTCTCCCTCTCGTCAATGTAGACGCGACGCTTGATCGGATGGAGGCCGAACGGATCGTCGAAACGCGCGAAGCAGCACGCCTTCGCGACGCCGCGCGGCGGCTTTTCTACAAGGACCGCACATGGCCCGCGATCCTCAAGGCGGCTCAAAACCGGACTGAATGGACGGTTACGACACAACTCCTGACCGAATGGACCGTAAACCAGAAACGGCAGGACGCCCTGGCGCTTGTGCAAGAAATGACCTCGTGGTCGGGCAAAAAGCCCGAAAAACGCAGTGATTGGACGTTTCGGGCCACCTCTCTGTGGCGTATGGCCGCAAATCAATCTTAAACCGCTTTAGTCACACAATTTCGCATTCCGCGTGTGTCACGCCTGAGTCACGCGCCAAAGCCGGTCGCCATGCCTATACTCGCAGGCAGGGGTAAGATCGACGCGGCGGGGGCCAGCACATATGGAAATCGATACGATCGAAATGGAAGACCGCGGCACCGAACTGATGGCGCTCGCGAGGATGCTCGCCTTTGCAGTAGAAACCGCAAAAGGCCTCGAGGTCGAGGCCGTCGAATATTGCCTCGACACCGCGCTTCGCGCCGTCCTGAACGAGATCGACGAACCGTCGCGCATGACGCTGACGGCGAACGACATCATGCTGATGAACCGTTCCGCCCTCTGCTGATCGGAAAGGCAAGGGCTGGCTGGCCGCCCATACGGCGATAAAGACCTTTCACACCCTTTCCCAAGCCGACCGCACCGTCTATCGGAGGCGGGCGCGCATTCCGGCGCGCGAACGGAGAGCGGTATGACCGAGATGTCCGGATGAGCGCGCTAGCGGCCTATGGCGGCCTTTTCCTCGCCGCCTTCATCGCCGCCACCATTCTGCCGGCGCAATCCGAAGCGGTACTCGTCGGCCTGCTCGCCGCCGGCAGCTATTCACTCACCCTCCTGATCATCGTCGCCGGAACGGGCAACGTGCTCGGCTCCGTCGTCAACTGGCTGCTTGGCCGGGGCATCGAGCGATACCGCCATGCGCGCTGGTTTCCGGTCAGCGCCGCAAGCCTCGAGCGTGCCGGCAACTGGTATCGCAAATACGGCTGGTGGAGCCTGCTTCTGAGCTGGGCACCGATGGTCGGCGATCCGCTGACGGTCGCAGCCGGCATCATGCGCGAGCCGTTTTTTCGTTTCGTGCTGGTCGTTTCCATCGCCAAGTTCGGCCGCTACCTCCTGCTCGCCGCAGTCGTTCTGCACTGGTTCTGAATTTTTTTCGGCAATCGATGGAATGGAAGCCGTTCAGCTCTCGTATATTGGGGCATGAACGCAAAGACACCCGGCTTCAACGTGATCGGACAGCTTGCGGCGCTCAGGCGCTACGCACTTTCGCTCGTCCGCAATCCGGATGACGCCGAGGATCTCGTGCACGATGCGCTGGTGAAAGCGTATGAACGGCAGGGCACGTTCCGCACCGGTGCGAATGTTCGCAACTGGTTGATGTCGATCCTGCACAATGCGCATGTGGACCGCTTGCGCCAGCGCCGTTCGATGCAGCGCCGCCACGATGGCGCGGCCGAAGTTGCCGAGACCGCGATACCGGCCAATCAGGATCATTCGGTGCGCCTCACGCAGCTGCGCAACGCCTTCTTCACGCTTCCCGAAGAGCAGCGCGCGGCCCTGCACCTCGTCGCGATCGAGGAGCTTTCCTACCAGGAAGCGGCGACCGCCCTCGGCATTCCCGTGGGAACGCTGATGTCACGCGTCGCCCGGGCGCGCGAGCGCTTGCGCACATTCGAACAAAGCGGCCCGTCCGCGACCGTCACGCATCTCAGGATTGTCGGAGGCACTGGCGATGACCAGCAATGACCCCATCCTCGAAGCCGATCTCAACGCCTATGTCGACGACCAGCTGGCCGTCGGGCGGCGCATCGAGGTGGAAGCCTACCTGTCCGAGCGCCCGGCCGTCGCCGCGCAGATCATGAAGGATTTGCGCGTGCGCGACGAGCTGCGCCTGGCGCTCGCCGACCACCGCACCGTGATCCGGCAGGAGACCCGCGAGGCCGCGCGTCAGCTGGAGCGCTCGCTGTCACGCCGCCGTATGCTTTCGGTGTTCCGCCGGGCCGCCGCGATTACACTCTTCGTGGCGGCCGGCTGGATCGCCCATGCCGTGTTCGGGCCCTTCGGCGCGACCGAGGTCATCGCCTCGGTGCAGCCGCCGGCCTTCGTGGAGGAGGCTGTGCGCGCCCACCGAACGACGCTGCTGCGCGACACGATGGCATCGCAGCCGGAGACGGAGACGTTCGACCGTGCGGAGATCCGCTCGGCCACCGCCATCGTCCTGCCGGACCTGCCGAAAGGCTGGACCGTCCTCGATACGCAGGTCTTCCCCTCGGCCTACGGTCCAAGCGTCGAACTGGTACTGCAACCGGAGGCAAACGAGCGCCTCTCGCTCTTCGCCGTACGCCCGGGTTCGTTTGCCGTGCAGCATGTCCTGCTGTTTCACGCCGACAATGCCCGCGCAGCCTACTGGCAGATCGGCGACGTCGCCTATGCACTGGTCTCCGAAAGCCGCAAGGCCGACGACCTGACACAAACCGCGCGCGACCTTTCGCGCACGCTCTACTGATCAACCGTTTCCATAAGGAGATATGAGATGGAACCCGTACAACAGCGATTTGGCTACGGCGCACAGGCGCAGTCCGCGGCCCTCTTCGACGAAGGCCTGCGCCAGCATATGCTGCGCGTCTACAACTACATGGGCGCCGGTCTGGTCATCACCGGCCTCGTCGCCTTCATCGTCGGCTCGACGCCGGCGCTCTACGTGCCGATCTTCTCGTCGCCGCTTAAGTGGGTGGTGATGCTGGCGCCGCTCGCCTTCGTCTTCTTCTTCTCGTTCAAGATCCAGACGATGTCGGCCAGCACGGCACAGATGACCTTCTGGGCGTTCTGCGCCGTCATGGGCCTCTCGCTCGCTTCGGTGTTCCTCGTCTTCACCGGCATGAGCATCGCCCGCACCTTCTTTATCGCCGCAACCATGTTCGGCGCGACGAGCCTTTACGGCTATGTGACGAAGCGTGACCTTTCGAAGTTCGGCTCGTTCCTGATCATGGGTCTGATCGGCGTCGTGATCGCGTCGATAGTCAACATCTTCCTGGGCTCCAGCGCACTGCAGTTCGCGATTTCGGTGATCGGTATCCTCGTCTTCGTCGGCCTGACGGCTTGGGATACGCAGAACATCAAGTCGCAATATGCCGAGAACATCGACCAGGAATCCCAGCAGAAGATGGCGGTATTCGGTGCGCTCTCGCTCTACCTGAACTTCGTCAACATCTTCCAGCTGCTGCTGAATTTCACCGGCGAACGCGAATAGTTTTCGCGAATGATTTCAAAGGGAAAGGCGGGGCTTTGCTCCGCCGTTTCTTTTTTGTGCGGCGCAAATCAGGTAAGTATAAACTTACCTAAATCACGCATGTTGACAAATCGCCCGGCAGCGGCTTTGCTTAAGGCATTCACCAGGGGGGTCCCGACAAGGGGCTGAGATACTGCTGGCTTTCGCAGCGCAGTGACCCGTTGAACCTGATCCAGTTCATACTGGCGTAGGGACGGTGCAAGCGCTGTGGCAGGACATCCGAGAACCCGGATTCCGTCTCTGCGTTCTTCCATCATTCCGGCTCTAGGACTGGGTCTCCAAACCGAACTTGGAGCCTCACGATGAATATTGCCGCCCAGAAGCTTACCCCGACCGTCACCACCGGCGCTCTGCCTGCCTCGCGCAAAATCCACATTGCCGGTGAACAGCATCCCGAGATCCGCGTGCCGATGCGCGAGATTTCGCTTCACCCGACCTCGGGCGAGCCACCCGTCATCGTCTACGACGCCTCGGGCGCCTATACCGATCCAAACCACATCGTCGCCATCGAAAGCGGCCTGCCGCGGCTGCGCGAAAGCTGGGTCATCGCGCGCGGCGATACCGAAGATTATGAAGGGCGCCACATCCGCCCGGAGGACAACGGCTTTGCAACCGGCGAGCGGCTGACGCCGGAATTCCCCATTCGCAACCGCCCGCGCAGGGCGAAGGACGGCAAGGCTGTGACCCAGCTCGCTTATGCCCGTGCCGGGATCATCACGCCTGAAATGGAATTCATCGCGATTCGCGAAAACCTCGGCCGCAAGGCCGCGAAGGACGCCCTCATCCGTGACGGCGAAAGCTTCGGCGCGCATGTTCCCGATTTCGTCACGCCGGAATTCGTCCGCCAGGAGGTCGCCAGCGGCCGGGCGATCATTCCCGCCAATATCAACCATCCCGAAGCCGAGCCGATGATCATCGGCCGCAATTTCCTGGTGAAGATCAACGCCAATATCGGTAATTCCGCCGTCACCTCCTCCATGGCTGAAGAGGTCGAAAAGATGGTCTGGGCGATCCGCTGGGGCGCCGATACCGTCATGGACCTGTCCACCGGTCGCAACATCCACAACATCCGCGAATGGATCGTTCGCAATTCGCCGGTTCCGATCGGCACTGTGCCGCTCTATCAGGCACTGGAGAAGGTCAACGGCATCGCCGAGGACCTGACCTGGGACGTGTTCCGCGACACGCTGATCGAGCAGGCCGAACAGGGCGTCGATTATTTCACCATCCACGCCGGCGTGCGGCTGCATTACATCCCGCTCACCGTCAATCGCGTCACCGGCATCGTTTCGCGCGGCGGCTCGATCATGGCCAAGTGGTGTCTCCATCACCATCGCGAGAGCTTCCTCTACGAGCATTTCGAGGAAATCTGCGACATCTGCCGCGCCTATGACGTCTCCTTCTCGCTGGGCGACGGCTTGCGACCCGGCTCGATTGCTGATGCCAACGATGCGGCGCAGTTCGCTGAACTCGAAACCCTCGGCGAACTCACGCAGATCGCCTGGGCCAAGGATTGCCAGGTCATGATCGAAGGCCCCGGCCATGTGCCGATGCACAAGATCAAGGAGAACATGGACAAGCAGCTGAAGACCTGCGGCGAGGCCCCGTTCTACACGCTCGGCCCGCTGACCACCGACATCGCGCCTGGCTACGACCACATCACGTCGGGTATTGGTGCGGCGATGATCGGCTGGTTCGGCACGGCCATGCTCTGCTATGTCACGCCGAAGGAGCATCTTGGCCTGCCCGACCGCAACGACGTGAAGGTGGGTGTCATCACCTACAAGATCGCTGCCCATGCCGCCGATCTCGCCAAGGGGCATCCTGCGGCAAAGATCCGCGACGACGCGCTGTCGCGCGCCCGCTTCGAGTTCCGCTGGGAGGACCAGTTCAACCTCTCGCTCGATCCGGAAACGGCCCGTTCGTTCCATGACGAGACGCTGCCCAAGGAAGCACACAAGGTGGCGCATTTCTGCTCCATGTGTGGCCCCAAATTCTGCTCCATGCGCATCTCGCACGACATCCGCGCCGAAGCCCAGAAGGAGGGGCTGGAGGCGATGGCCGCAAAGTTCCGCGAGGGTGGCGATCTCTACATGCCGCTTGGCACGACACCCGCAGGAGAATGACCATGCGCATCCTCGTCAAGGGGGCCGGCGTCGCCGGCCTCACCGTCGCCTGGCAACTCTACCGCCATGGCTTCGATGTAACCGTGCAGGAAAAGGCCGACGCCATCGGCACCGGCGCCTCCGGTTTTGCCGGCGGCATGCTGGCGCCGTGGTGCGAGCGCGAGAGCGCCGAGGAACCGGTCCTCTCGCTTGGGCGGACGGCCGCCGACTGGTGGGAGGCCGCCCTGCCCGGACAGGTCCAGCGTCGGGGCACGCTCGTCGTAGCCGGCGGGCGCGACACGGGCGAACTGGACCGCTTCGCCTCGCGCACCACCGGCTGGGAATGGCTGGACGAGACGGCAATCGGCGCGCTCGAACCGGATCTCGCCGGCCGGTTCCGCAAGGCGTTGTTCTTCCGCGAGGAGGCGCATCTCGATCCGCGTCGTGCACTTTCAGGCCTGACCGCCGCCCTTGAGGAGGCGCGCATGCGCTTCCTCTTCGGCGACAGCAAGGACAAGGGCGCTTTCGACCGTATCGTCGATTGCACCGGCGCAGGCCGTATCGGCCAGCTGCCGGACCTGCGCGGCGTGCGCGGTGAGATGCTTTATCTCGAGACCGAAGAGATAAACCTCTCCCGTCCCGTCCGTCTCCTCCATCCGCGCCACCCGATCTACATAGTGCCGCGCGAGAAAAACCGGTTCATGGTCGGCGCGACCATGATCGAGACGGATGATGCCGGCCCGGTGACGGCCCGCTCGATGATGGAACTGCTGAACGCCGCCTATGCGCTGCATCCCACATTCGGCGAGGCGCGCGTGGCGGAAACCGGCGCCGGTATCCGCCCCGCCTACCCTGACAACCTGCCGCGCGTCACGGCGTTCGGCGACACCATCCATGTCAACGGCTTCTATCGCCACGGCTTTCTGCTGGCGCCCGCCATGGCGGGCGAGGTGGCGCGGCGCCTGCTGGCGGAGGCCCCGCAACCGGAAAGGCTGGCATCATGACCGTCATCATCAACGGCGAGGAACAGGACGTATCGGCGACGACGCTCGCAGCGCTGCTCGATGTCCTCGAATACGAGGGAGAATGGCTTGCGACAGCGGTGAACGGAGAGCTTGTGCACCGCGAGGATCGTGCAGCTTTCACGCTCAGCGAGCGTGACCGGATCGAGATCCTCTCCCCCATGCAGGGAGGCTGACATGCTCACACTCTACGACGTCACCGTCCAGTCCCGTCTTCTGCTGGGCACGGCCCGCTACCCCTCGCCCGCTATTCTTGCCGAAGCCGTGCGGCGCTCGAAGACGGAGATCGTCACCGTATCGTTGCGCCGCGAGACGGCGGGAGGCAAGGCGGGAGGCGCGTTCTTCGAGATGATCCGCGCGCTTGGCGTTCGCGTTCTGCCCAATACGGCGGGATGCCACAGCGTGCGAGAAGCCGTGCTGACAGCGAAGATGGCGCGCGACGTGTTCCGCACCGACTGGATCAAGCTGGAGGTCATCGGCCATCACGACACGCTACAGCCGGATGTCTTCGGCCTCGTCGAGGCGGCACGCATCCTGACGGCGGAAGGGTTCCAGGTTTTTCCCTATACGACAGATGATCTCGTGGTTGCCGAAAAGCTGCTGGAAGCCGGCTGCCGCGTGCTGATGCCCTGGTGCGCGCCAATCGGCTCGGCAATGGGGCCCGTCAATCCGATGGCGCTGCGCAGCTTCCGGGCGCAATTCCCAGACGTGCCGTTGATCGTCGACGCCGGCATCGGTCGCCCATCACATGCGGCAGCGGTGATGGAACTCGGTTACGATGCCGTCCTACTCAACACCGCGGTTGCGAACGCCGGCGATCCGGCCGGCATGGCCGAGGCCTTCGCGCTTGCGCTCAATGCGGGCCGGCTCGCGTACGCAGCCGGCCCGCTCGAACCGCGCGATATGGCCGTTCCCTCCACCCCCGTTATCGGAAAGGCTGTCTTCGCATGAAACTCGATCCATTCTACTTGATCGTCGACAGCGCCGACTGGATCGAGCGCCTCGTTCCTATCGGCGTGAAGCTCGTGCAGTTGCGCATGAAAGATGTGGCTGAGGACGATCTGCGGCAACACATTCGCCGCGCCAAAGCCGTCTGCACCGAACACGGCTGCGTTCTGGTCATCAACGACTACTGGCAGATCGCCATCGAGGAAGGCTGCGGCTTCTTGCATCTCGGGCAGGAAGACCTGGCCGATGCCGATGTTGCAACGATCCGGTCCGCCGGCCTGAAACTTGGCCTGTCGAGCCATGACGAAGCGGAGCTGGAAACCGCACTCGCCGCAAAGCCGGATTACATCGCACTGGGCCCCGTCTGGCCGACGATCCTAAAGAAAATGAAATGGGCGCCACAGGGCGTGGAACGGCTGAAGACATGGAAGGCGCGCATCGGGGAAATGCCGCTCGTCGCTATCGGCGGACTGAACCCCGACCGGCTCGCGGCCGTCTTCGACAACGGCGCGGATATCGCGGCCGTCGTTACCGACATCACGCTGAACGCAGACCCCGAAGCACGCACACGCGAATGGATCGAACGCACGGCACGCCGGCGCTGATCGCCCTCTGAGTTAACTGGCGGGACAGCCGACCGGCATGCTAAAGCCATGACGGTTGCGGCACTGGCCCGCACGTTACGATCCAGGGGAATGCAGGAGACCACGATCATGCAGGACAGCGCAGACCAGCCGACCTATGCGTTCACCCCGGCGACGGTGCCCAGCCTGCCGATAAAGGGGAGCACCACGCGCTTTCCCGTGCACCGAATCTATTGTGTCGGCCGCAACTTCGCCGACCATGCAATCGAGATGGGACATGACCCGAACAAGGAGCCGCCCTTCTTCTTCCAAAAGAACCCGGATACGCTGGGCGCCCCGGAACAGGGCTTTCCCTATCCCTCCGCCAGCAATGACGTTCATCATGAAATCGAACTCGTCATAGCGCTGAAGAGCGGCGGCACGGACATCTCGCCGGAGAGCGCGCTGGATTGCGTCTACGGCTATGCCGTCGGCCTCGACATGACCCGCCGCGATCTGCAGGCGGAGGCCAAGAAGCACGGCCGGCCGTGGGAGGTCGCAAAGGCCTTCGAGCATTCGGCGCCCTGCGGCCCCGTTCATCCCGTCAACGTTATCGGCCATCCGGCCGACGGCTCCATTCGACTCACGGTAAACGGTGCGCCGCGCCAGAACGGCAACCTCAACCAGATGATCTGGAAGACGCCTTACATGATTGCCTATCTCTCCCGTCTTTTCACCCTCCAGCCTGGTGACCTGATTTTTGCCGGCACGCCCGCTGGCGTGGGCGCCATCAGCAGGGGCGATGTCATGGCCGCGCACATCGATGGACTGGACGATATCGTCGTCACGGTGATCTGACAAAAGGCATCTCCTGCGACAGCACGCCACGCCCGAGACCTCCCGCTCGTTTGATCAACGTCAAAGAAGACGATCTCGCGCGGCAGTACCTCTTGGGCATGAACGAGAGACGTTCGTCATCAAGGAGAATTCCAGTGCGTATCATGGCAAAGAGCATCGTCAGCACGGCAGCGGTCATCCTGGCCTTGGCGCTTCCGGCAGCGGCGGCGGATTTCGAAGTGCACATGCTCAACAAGGGGACCGCGGGCGCCATGGTGTTCGAGCCGGCCTTCGTGAAGGTCGCGCCGGGGGACACGGTCACCTTCATCCCGACCGACAAGGGGCACAATGTCGAAACGATCAAGGACATGATCCCTGAGGGGGCTCAAGCCTTCAAGAGCAAGATGAACGAGACCTACAAGGTCACCTTCGACAAGGCCGGCGCTTATGGCGTCAAGTGCACGCCGCATGTCGGCATGGGCATGGTGGGCCTCGTGGTCGTCGGCGACGCGCCAGCCAATCTCGACGCGATCAAGAACGGTAAGCTTCCGAAGAAGGCACGCGAGCGGCTTGATGCGGAGATCGCTGCGGCGGGTCTCTGAAAAAATCCTTTGCGGCGGGGGCTGGACCCGGTGCGGAGCAATCCGTGCCGGGTTTTCTATATAAGGACACAGCGTCCGGGTGAGAGAACTTTCACAATTCGAATGATGGGGATTTATATATTTAATTTTCTAATGCCCCGTGTGCCTGCTAGCTTTCCGACAGACACGTCAACAGGATAGCGCATGCTGAAATCCGTCCTGCTCTTCGCCTGGCTTTTTCTTGCAGCGCTTTGCCATCCCCTTCTCGCCGCCGGAAACGCCATGACCTCCGACCTTCATAAAGCTGCCGCCGCCAACGACGCCGCGGCAATCGCAGCGCTTCTGAAAGAGGGAGCGGAGATCGATGCACGCGATGAGAGCGGCGCAACCCCACTGCTCGTGGCGACGCACGGCAACAAGGTGGATGCCGCACGAGCCCTCATCGAGGCCGGTGCCGATGTGAACGCCAAGGACGAGATCAGCGACAGCCCCTATCTGTATGCAGGCGCGCGCGGCCATCTAGACATTCTGAAGTTGACGCTCGCCTATGGCGCCGACCTCAAGAGCATCAATCGCTATGGCGGCACCGCTCTCATCCCGGCCGCCGAACGCGGCCATGTCGAGACGGTCGACACACTTATCAAGGCCGGCGTCGATGTCGACCACATCAACCGCCTCGGCTGGACGGCGCTTCTGGAGGCGATCATCCTCAGCGACGGCGGCCAGCGCCATGTCGATATCGTCGACCTGCTGATCAAGGCCGGGGCGAATGTTGATCTTGCCGACAATGACGGCGTGACGCCGCTCGCCCATGCCCGCAGCCGCGGCTATGGCGCCATCGTGGCGCTGCTGGAAAAAGCCGGCGCGACTTGACGGCTGCGTGAGACCGCCAAAGCGATATTCGCGGCAAGACTGAACACACTTGAAGCCAGGGGCCTGAAACGACGATGCAACGCAACTACTATTCCTCTCTCGGCGGCCATCCGCCGCAAAGCGACCTGCTGACCGGGCGCGCCGTGTTCACCGAAGCCTATGCGGTGATCCCGAAGGGCGTGATGCAGGACATCGTCACGAGCTACCTGCCCTTCTGGAACGACACGCGTCTCTGGGTCATTGCCCGCCCGCTTTCCGGCTTCGCCGAGACCTTCTCGCAATACATCATGGAAGTGGCACCGGGCGGCGGCAGCGACCGGCCGGAGCAGGATCCGGACGCCGAAGGCGTGCTCTTCGTCGTCGACGGCGCGGTGGAACTGACGCTGCCCTCCGGCAAGCATGTTCTCCAGCCGGGTGGCTACGCCTTTCTGCCGCCGGGCCTCAAATGGTCGCTGCACAACCGCTCGGGCGCACATGCCCGCTTCCACTGGATCCGCAAGGCCTATGAGGCCGTCGAAGGCCTGCCCCATCCCGAACCGCTGATCCTCAACGACAAGGACGTTACACCCAACGCGATGCCCGGCACGAACGGCGGCTGGGCGACGACCCGCTTCGTCGACCCCGCCGACCTGCGCCACGACATGCATGTGACGATCGTCACGCTTCAGCCGGGTGCCGTCATCCCCTTTGCCGAAACGCATGTCATGGAGCATGGCCTCTATGTGCTGGAGGGCAAGGCTGTCTATCGCCTCAATCAGGACTGGGTGGAGGTCGAGGCCGGCGATTTCATGTGGCTGCGCGCCTTCTGCCCGCAGGCCTGCTATGCAGGCGGCCCCGGCCCGTTCCGTTATCTCCTCTACAAGGACGTCAACCGCCACATGGCGCTCCGTCCCGGCGGCCTGCGCCGCTAACGTCGAGGCATCCGATCCCACCCGCGCCTCCCGGCGCGGGCTTTCATGACGTTGACGGCATGGCCTGCGGGTAGGATCGCGGATCGAGGCGCAGGTAAAGCAGGGCGGTCACCAGCACGCAGCCAAGATGCAGCGCCCAGCCGGCGGCAAATCCGCCCGTCCAGTCGTGCAGAACCGCCATTGCGTAAGGCCCGAGCGCTGCGATGAGAAAGCCGCCGCCCTGCATCAGCGCCGCCAGAGCGCCGGCCTGTTCGGGCCGCGGCAGATGATCGAGTGCCGCAACGATGGCCAGCGCGAAACCGCCACCAAGGCCCGCACCGCACAAGCCAGCCCAGACAGCCGGTGCGGCGGCGGGAATGGCGGAAAGACCGGCAAACCCCGCGGCCTGCAAAGCGATGGTGAGAAAGAGCCACCCGCGGCGATCGACATTGCTTCGCGCCAGCGCCGGGAGCCCCAGCGCGGCAACGGCCTGACACACAGCCATGACAGCGACGAGGCTGCTGCTGTCGCCACTCGTCCAGCCCTGCGCCTGATAATAGGGCGAGAGCCAGGCGATCATCGAGGTATAGCCAGCATTGATGAGGCCGAAAGCCGCCATCAGCAGCCAGGTGCGAGGCCGTCTCAACAAATGCTGCGTGAGCGCGGCGTCCGGCTTGCGCGAGCGCACGTCCGGCAGGATGCGCCAGGCTGCGGCAAGAGCGATCGCGACCGGCACCGCAAGCCAGGCGAGCGCTATCCGCCAGCTGTAGCCTGCCTGCATGAAGACCGGCATCAGTCGCGCCCCGAAGGCGCCGCCCGCCATGATCATCGCCGAGTAGAGACCCGTGACGACCGGCACGCTCGCCGGGAAGGACGCCTTGATGATGCCCGGAAAGGCCGCCTGTATGAAGGCGACGCCGATACCGCACAGCGCCGCCGTCAGGATAAGCGAGATGCCATCCTGGGCACCGAGACGCAATGCAGAGCCGGCAAGAAGAACGAGGAGCGCAATCAGCAGGCCACGGCGTGTTCCAATCCGCGCCTGAAGGCCCGGCGCGGCGAAAGCGCCAAGCCCCATCAGCAGCATCGGCAGCAGGGTCAGCATGGCAATGCCACCGTAGCCGAGACCGGTATCGGCAACGATATCGGCAAGCAGCGGGGCCGGCGCAGCAAGAAATGGCCGCAGATTGAGACCGATAAGAACCACCAGAACCAGCATGGGTATATCAAGTCCGGGGCGTGGCTGCGTCATGTCTGGTTTCTCGTACGGAAGGATACATCAGGGGAATGTCCCCGGCATATCGGACAGCGCTATCATTCGCTTGAATCATGCGCAAATTAGATGTTCAGATAGATATCATTCTCGATTGCGATGGAGATGCTATGCTTGATCCGCGCCTTCTCCGGGCCTTCGTGGCCATCGCCGATTCCGGCAGCTTCACGGCCGCAGCCGACCGGCTGCACATGACCCAGTCGACCATGAGTCAGCAGATCGCGCGTCTCGAGGAAGCCGTCGGCCGCCCGCTGGTTGATCGCGGTGCGCGGCCGGTGCGCCTCACCGTCACCGGCGAGCGCCTGCTGGGCCATGCCCGGCGCATCCTGACGCTGCAAACGGAAGCGCTGACGCTGGTGGCGGAGACATCTGGCACGACCTCCGTGCGCATCGGCATGCCTGATGATATCGCGACGCCCGAAATGGCGCGCGCTTTCGCCGCCTTTACAAGGCGTCACAAGGAGGCCCGCCTCGATGTCACGACGGGCTTGCGCTCGGATTTGACGCGGCGCTACCGCTCGGGTGAACTGGATATCGTTGTTTTGAAGGAGGACACGCCCAGTCCAGACAGCTGGGCAAGCTTCGTCGAACCCATCGCCTGGTTCACCGCAAGCGACGCGCCGTCCGAGCGATCCGATCCGGTGGCGCTTGTCACCTTCCCGCCGGGCGGGCTCTATCGTGATGCGATGTTCGAACGGTTGGAGCGCGAGCACCGGCGCTGGTACGTCGCCTTCACCTCCGCAAGCCTGCGCAACGTGCTGATGGCGGTTGAAGCCGGGCTTGGCCTCTCGCTTCTGCCGATTGATGCGACGAAGGGATGGCGCGTGGAACAGATCGCCGATATCGGACCGGAGCCGCCGGTCGTCGCCTCGCTCTATGCCTGGGAACGCACCGGCATCGTGGGCGAACTCGCTCACGAGGTCCTGGATATCCTCGAGCGACATTTTCTACGCCCGTGATCCCGTAAAAGGCTACCGCAGCAGGCCCTGCCCGCCATCGATCCACAAAAGCGTGCCGGTAATGTGGCGCGCCTTGGAAGAGGCAAGAAACAGGATGGAGTCCGCGACGTCATCCGCCGTCCCCGGTTTGCCGCGCGAAACGGGAATATCGCCTTCGGGCCAGACCACCGGAATGCCCGACGTTCCTGCCGCACGCTGATCCGTGTTGTCATCGATGCTCGTTTCGATGGCCCCGGGGCAGACGGCATTAACGCGGATACCGTCCTTGCCGAGCTCCAGCGCCAGCTGCTGTACCATGGCCAGTTGTGCCGCCTTGGTCGCAGAATAGGCAAGTGCGCCGGGCGTCGTGAAGGTGCGGGTGCCGTTGATCGAGGAGACGACGATGATGGCGCCCTCAGCTGCCTTCCTCAAATGCGGCACCGTCAGATGCAGCGTCAGGAAGGTGCCGCGCAGATTGATGGCAATGGTTTCGTCCCACTCGGCGGGTTTCAGATCGTCAATCGGCGCCCACACGCCGTTCACGCCAGCATTGGCGACGACGATATCAACGCCGCCGAAAGCATCGACGAGGGCCTCGACCGCACCGCGCATAGAGGCCTCATCTCTCACGTCGGCAACGAGCGGCAGCACAGATCCGCCAAGCGAACGAATCTCGGCCGCGACGCTCTCGAGCTCTTCGGGCGTGCGCCCAAGCACGCCCACGCTGGCGCCATGGCGCGCGAAGGCACGGGCAGATGCCCTGCCGATGCCGGATCCACCGCCGGTAACCAGGGCGACCTTGTCGGCAAAAAGCATCGGCTATTCCTTTCCGTAAAAACGTAACATGAGGCACAATGCCTCGCGGGCTGGTGGGTTCCCGGAATTATCGCGGAACCAAGCCGAACGCATCGCGTTAAGATCCGTCACCAACCATTTGGCAGGAGTGCACCGTGCGCCAGAAGAAAAAGCCGCTCGCCCGTAGACCCGAGGTTGATCGTGAGACGGACCCGCGCAAGGCGTATGCAAGGCGCAACGCGCTCGAACCACAAGTCATGATGCCGCATCGCTCCGACATACCGCTCGCTCGGCCGGAAAGGGACGAAGTCATCGTGCCCGCCATGGTGACCGGCAAGAGCCTCATCAGCGGCCGTCACTGAGAGGGCGTGCAGATGAAGGTGAAGGACGTCATGTCGGCGCAGATCGTCACCGTTTCGCCCAGCGACACGGCGCAATCGGCTGCTCGGCTGATGCTTGAAACCGACGTGGGCGCTCTGCCCGTCGAAGTCCCGGGTGTTGGCGCCATCGTCGGCATCATCACGGATCGCGATATCGTCCTTTCGGTTCTCGCCCGCGGACTGTCCACCTCAACCACAATTGCAGAGTTCATGACCGTCTCGCCCGAGGTTTGCAACGAACAGGACGATACGGACGCCGTTGCCGATCGCATGCGCGAACGGGGCGTGCGCCGCCTCGTGGTGGTGAACGCAGACCACCGCGTGGTCGGCATCGTGAGCCTTGTCGATCTTTCCTCGGACGAACCCGAGAAGGAGAAATGGCAATGACGATCTTCCCCATCGACCGACTGTGGGATGAAGCCGTCGTGCTCGAAGGCGACAGGCAGATGTTGCGCGTTCAGAGCACACGCGACGCGCTGCTGTGCCTCAAGAACCACTGGCCCATCGACCGCACAGATGCCGTGTCGGCGGCCATGAGTGCGTGTGAACAGGGGTTGCAGAGCGATGAGGATCCGACACGCGCGCGGCAAGCCCTGATAGACGCGGCAAAGGAAGCCGGCTTCCGCGTCAATTCCTGGACGACATAAAGACGCAGCAAGGCGGAGGCATAATCCGCAGCAGACTGACGAGCATACATCATCCAAATCATTGCCATCCGAAGGAACAAGTTCGTGAACGAAGAACGCCAGGAATGGATCAACAAACGCGCCTACAGCCTTTGGGAACAGCACGGTCGAGAGCATGGTCACGACCAGCAACATTGGGAACAGGCAACACGGGAACGTGACGAGCTAGAGCGGATCGCCCTCCCCCATCATCTCAAGAGGAGCGGATCGGGCGAAGTGGACGACGCGACCCGAAAGGCCATCAACGGCACACGCAACACGACCGCTGCTCCGACAAGAAAATCCAGGCCCGCCGCTGACCGCGGCAACGCTGTCTAATTCATCCGTTAGCGATAAAAAACACCGACTGCGGCAGGCTGCAGTCGGTGTTTTTATGTCCGGTCTAAATGTGAAATAAGGTCTTTCTTTCCTTCGAACGCTTAGGCGGGTTCGAAGGCTGCAACACTGGCGCCATAGACCATAGCGGGGCTTTCAGCGGGATGTTCTGCAAAGCCTTCCTCTGTCGCGCCAGTGTCCAGCACCCGCTTCCATTGCTGGATGCCGTTCACATCCGGCAGTTTGACCTCGCAGTCCCCGCCGGCGTTGAACACCAGGAAGAGCTGATCAGCGCGATCGCCATCCACGGACTTGCAAAGAAAGAGCCCGAGCGTCCGAAGTTCGGCATCCTGCCAAGTGGCATCGTCCATCTTTGCCCCGTCCGGCCGGTACCAGCCGATCTCCACTGTGCCGTCTTCTGCGGGTTCGCCGGTCAGGAACCGCTCCTGCCGAAGGGCGGGATGGGCCTTGCGTAAGGCGATTGCACCCTTGCAGAATGCCAGGAATGGATCGTCCAAGCCGCTCCAGTCGGTCCAGCCGATCTCGTTGTCCTGGCAATAGGCATTGTTGTTGCCGCCCTGGCTGTTGCCGAGTTCATCGCCGCCAAGCAGCATCGGCACGCCCTGGCTGAGCATCAGCGTCGCAACCATGTTGCGCCGGCGACGGTCGCGGGCGGCTCGGATATCCTGATCGTCCGTCGGGCCTTCCGCGCCCATATTGTGCGAGTGGTTGTCGGAATGACCGTCGCGGTTGTCCTCGCCATTCGCATCATTGTGCTTCTGGTCGTAGGAAACCGTGTCCATGAGGGTGAAACCGTCATGGGCGCTGAGGAGATTGACCGACGACGTTGCGCCACGGTCGGAATGGTGGAACTGCTGGGCTGATCCGGTGAGGCGTGCAGCGACACCGGGCACGAGCCCGCCGTCCCCCTTCCAGAAACGACGGATGTCGTCGCGACACTTGTCGTTCCATTCGCGGAACGGATGGGGAAAGCCGCCGACCTGATAGCCGCCGTCGCCGACGTCCCACGGTTCAGCGATCAGTTTCACGCCCGACAGGATCGGGTCCTGCCGGATCGCATCGAAGAACGTGCCTTCACGGTCGAATTCGATATGCCGCGTGCGGCCGAGCGTGCTGGCGAGGTCGAAGCGGAATCCGTCGACATGCATCACGCCAACCCAGTAGCGCAGGCTGTCCAGCACCATGCGCAACACCATCGGATGCGAGACGTTGACCGTATTGCCTGTCCCCGTCGTATCGTAGGAGTGACGCGGATCATCAGGCGAAAGGCGATAGTAGCTGAGATTGTCGAGGCCGCGGAAACTCAAGGTCGGCCCCCGCTCGGAACCCTCGGCTGTGTGATTGTAGACCACATCCATGATCACCTCGATGCCGGCGGCGTGGAAGCGTTTCACCATTGTCTTGAATTCGGTGACGGCGCCCGACGAAAGGAAGCGCGGCTGCGGGGCAAAGAATCCGAGCGTCTGATAGCCCCAATAGTTGCGCAGGCCTTTTTCCAGGAGGAAACGGTCATCAGGGAAGTACTGGATCGGCAGCAGTTCGATGGCGGAGATGCCGAGATCGACAAGATGCTCGATGACAGGATCGCTTGCCATGCCGAGGAATGTGCCGCGCAGCTCGTCCGGTACGCCGGGATGGGTCATCGTCAGGCCGCGCACATGGGTTTCGTAAATGATGGTGTCGGTCCAGGGCCGACGAATGGCAGCGTCCCCTGCCCAGTCGAACTCAAGGTTCTGCACCACCCCCTTCACCATGAAGGGCGCGCTGTCGCGATCATCGAAGGACAAGTCCTCTTGCGGATCACCGACCTTGTAGCCGTAGAGCGCATCGTCCCACTGAAGTTCACCCGTCACCTGCTGGGCATAGGGATCGAGCAGCAGCTTGTTGGGGTTGAAGCGGTGCCCGGCCTTCGGATCGTACGGCCCATGGGCCCGATATCCGTATAGCGTGCCGGGCTGAAGCCCTGCGATGTAACCGGACCATATATCACCCTCGCGCTTCGGCAGCGCCAGACGCGCGGTCTCCTCTTTTCCGTCATCGCTGAAAAGGCAGAGTTCGATCTGTTCAGCATGGGCGGAAAAGACTGCAAAATGCGTGCCCTCGCCCGTAAAAGCGGCACCAAGCTCGGGTTTCATGAAATCGAGCTCGGAAAACGAATAACTCATGTCGTGTGTCCCCTTCATTCGGCCGGCGGCATCGCGGGGGAGTCAGTTGCCGCCCAGCGCGAAGTCCCGAGGAAATTTAAAATGTGCTCGTGTGCGGTGCTGGAGGCAGTCGGAAGAGCGATGGTGCAACGCGAAAAGAGCCGGATTGTTCCGGAACATTTGACGCCGGCCCCGGTTGCATCCGTGCTCTGAACCGAAGAGGAAGGCAGCGATGACACCATCACCGACGCGACGAACATGGGGGCCGAGCATAACGGAGGATGGCAGCGTACGGTTTAGACTATGGGCCCCTGCTGAGGATACGGTCACACTGATTGCGGGCGAGCAGGAAATAGCCATGCATGCGCAAGCGGATGGGTGGCACGAGGTAGCAACCGACCTCGTTCGACCGGGATCAGCCTACCTCTACCGTCTCCCAGACAACACCGAAATAGCCGACCCGGCATCCCATGCACAGCTGGCAGAGATCGAAGGCCCTTCCGTTGTCGTGGACCACAAAAGCTACGTCTGGCGTAATTCAGGCTGGAGAGGACGGCCCTGGGAGGATGCCGTCATCTATGAACTTCATATCGGCACGTTCACGCCGCAGGGCACCTTTCGTTCAGCGATCGAACGCCTGCCGCATCTGCACGATATCGGCATCACGGCCATCGAGATCATGCCGGTCGCGCACTTCGCAGGCACACGCGGCTGGGGCTATGACGGTGTGCTGCATTACGCACCGCACCCTGCATATGGCACGCCCGACGACTTGAAGGCCCTGGTGGATGCGGCGCACGGCCACGGCATCATGGTTCTGCTGGACGTGGTCTATAATCACTTCGGTCCGATCGGAAACATGTTGCACCGCATCGCTCCTCCCTTCTTCCACCCTGAACGACACACGCCCTGGGGCGCGGCGCTCGCTTTCGAAAGAGAGGCGGTGCGACGTTACTTCATCGATAACGCGTTGCACTGGCTGATCGACTATCGCTTCGACGGCCTGCGTTTTGACGCCACCGAAGAGATTATCGACGACAGTGAAGACCATGTCCTTCTCGAAATGGCGACCACCATCCGGCAGACCGTCACCGATCGACAGGTCCATCTCGTCGTAGAGGACCAGACGAAACGCAAGAGCCTGCTGAACCGCGACAGCGGCGATGCCGGTTACTATACGGCGGGCTGGAATGACGTGTTCCACCACACGCTGCACATCATCGCTACACGGGAAGAAAGCGGCCACTATGCCAGGTATAGTGAGGACACGGATGACGTGCTGCGTCGTGCGACGGCCCGGGGTTTCGTCGCGGAGGATCGGGAAGGCGACGGGACCGGCCCGCTGCCGCAAAAGCCGCTGCCGCAGCAGGTCAATGTCAATTTCCTGCAAAACCACGACCAGGTCGGCAACCGAGCCTTCGGCGAGCGCCTGCCCACGCTGACCGATCCCGTACTGCACCGGGTCATGAGTGCCCTTCTGTTTCTCGCGCCACCTGTTCCGATGCTCTTCATGGGCGAGGAATTCGGCGAGAGCCGCCCCTTCCTGTTCTTTGCGGATTTCGATGGCGAGCTTGCCGAAGCCACACGGGCGGGTCGCATCGACGAGGCCAAGAAATTCGGCGGCCTGCCGGAAGGCAAGACAGCAGACGACCTGCCGGACCCGAACGACGAGACGACATTCCTCGCCTCCAAGCTCGACTGGGAACATGCCGCGTCGCCAGAAGGGCGGCGACATTCCGAGTTCGTGCGCTCCCTCGTTCGGCTTCGACAGGACAAGATCAGACCACTGCTCATGGTGGGCGAGGCGCCTGAGCCGCGGATTCTGGCTGCAGAGCCGGGAATTCTTGCCATTGACTGGCGCTTTGCCGAACAGACCCTTTCCATTCGCGCAAACCTCACACACGGCACCGGGACCTGGCCACCGTTGTCCGGCGAGACGATTTTCGAGATTCCGGCGGTAAACGGTGCCGGTCCCTCCATTGCCATCTCGATCCGTCAGACATGAAGGGTCGTGGAACAAAATCAGCCGTTTATCTGTTTGTTTATGTCGGGAGTTCGATCGCGAGGCCGCAATGCACATCCACGAGATCATGAGTCGTCACATCCACCTTGTACGGCCGGAGGAAACCTTGCAGTCGGCCGCGGCCATCATGGCGGAGCGTGACGTCGCATTTCTGCCCGTCGTCGATGCGAGCGGCCTCGTGGGCACGTTGACGGACCGCGACGTGATCCTGCGCGCTGTCGCCCCCGGTTTGAATGCGGAAACCACACTCGTCTCGGACATCATGACCACGGATATCACCTATTGTTTCGATGACGAGTCGGCGAGCACGGTGCTGGCCAACATGCTGGCGCTACACCTGCGCCGGATCGCCGTCCTCGACCGTCAGAACCGGTTGACCGGTGTCGTTTCGCGGTCGGATTTTGCTCGACACAACCTTTAAAAGGCGAACGGAACAAAGCGGTCCTGCACGCGTTTAACGCCGCCAATCTGGCGTTCACATCGGCGATCAAGGACAGAATGACCCGCCTTCTATCGACCTATCGCCTCCAGTTTCGCAACGGCATGACCTTCGGCAAAGCCGCTAGGCTCGTGCCCTATCTCCATGCACTCGGCATCAGCCATCTTTACGCGTCACCCTTGATGACGGCCGTCAGCGGCTCGACACATGGCTACGATGCCACGCGGGTTGACGAAATCGATCCGGCGCTCGGCGGTATCGAGGGCCTGCGGCAGCTGGCAGCCGAACTTCGTGCATACGGCATGGGTCTCATCCTCGACATCGTGCCGAACCACATGGCCGCAAGCCTGGAAAATCCATGGTGGCGAAGCGTCGTCGTCTGGGGATCAGAAAGCCCTTTTGCGCATCATTTCGACATCGACTGGTCTGAGAAGCTCACCCTCCCCTTCCTTGGCAACGACTTTGCCGAGGAACTGGCGAATGGAACGATATCGCTCGCGCTGGAGCCTGGCTTCGATGCCTTGGCAATTCGCTACCACGACAGTTATTACCCGCTTCATCCCGGAACCTACCGCGATGTGCTCGAAGCAACCGACGTATTCTTCACGAACTCCACGGCTTCAACAGACCCGCAAGGTCGCGCGATCCTTTCTGCCGCCCTCGCACCGGAGACGGCCCGCGTCTATCTTGAGACGCAGTTGGCAGACATCTCATCCGCCCCCTCCCGCATCGCCGCAATTCACGATGCGCAGCCATGGCGACTGGTGAACTGGAAGACGGCGAGCGAGAACCTCAGCTACAGGCGCTTCTTCGAGATCGCAGGCCTCGCTGGCCTGCGCGTCGAGGATGAGCGCGTCTTCACGGACAGCCACCGCCTGATCCTCGAACTCGTGCAAGACGGCACCATCGACGGGCTGCGGATCGACCATATTGACGGCCTTGCGGATCCGCAGGGCTATCTTGAGCGCCTGCGCGCGGCAGTCGGGCCGGAGACCATCATCCTTGTCGAGAAAATCCTGGAAAGACAGGAGCAGCTGCCGTCCGACTGGCCGATCGCCGGCACGACGGGATACGAATTCATCGCAGCACTCGCCGACGCCTTTGCCGATGAAAAGGAAGAGGGCAGACTGACGGCAGCCTTCAACGCGTTAAAGGGCGACGACGATCGTCATGCCTATTCGGATGAGATGTACGCCTGCAAGCGGCAGATGCTGGCGGACAATTTCCGTGGGGAAGTGCGCCGCCTTGGCGGGTTTGCCAAGCGCGTGGCCGACTGCCTGAGCGCCGATTTCTCTCGCAGCGCGCTGACCGAGGCCATCTGCGCCGTTATCATCGCCCTCCCGGTTTATCGCACCTATCTCGCATCCGGGCAAAGTATCGACCGGCGCGATCATGAAATCCTGGCAACGGCGCGTTGCGAAGCGCAGGCGCGGGTGCGACCGGAGGTGCGCGAGGCGATCGACCTCATCTGGGAGCTGCTGACCGACGACAAGACTTGCGAGAAGATACCTGAATGCACCGAGTTCCGCACGCGTTTCCAGCAGTTGACCGGCCCCATCATGGCCAAGGCACTTGAGGACACCCTATTCTACCGCGAAAATGCCTTCATCGCCCTCAACGAGGTTGGCGGCGATCCGGGGCATCCTCCTGGCGGACCGGCTGCATTCCACACCGCGATGCAGGATCGCGCACAAAACTGGCCTTTCGGCCTCTCGGCGACCTCCACGCACGATACAAAACGCGGCGAAGATGCGCGCGCCCGCCTCTACACTTTGAACGAGGCACCCGAAGCGTGGATTTCGGCGACGCAGCGCTGGCACGCTCTGTCAGGCCGGGCAAGACGAGAAGCACCGGCTGCCGATACGCAATGGCTGATCTACCAGGCTCTTGCCGGCGCGTGGCCGATCGGTGGATGCGGTGACCGTGCTGCAATGGACGCGCTGCCGGAACGCATGCAGGCCTATGTCGAGAAGGCGCTTCGTGAAGCGAAGAGACAGACGAACTGGAGCGAGCCGGATCGCGAGTACGAGGCCAGCGTCACCGGTTTTGTGGAGGATTTGCTATCGGATAAGGCATTTATCGACGATTTCACCCGGACGCTTTCGCCATTCATCGATGCCGGCCTGTCCAACGCCCTCGCCCAGACCCTGGTGAAGCTGACGGCGCCGGGCGTTCCCGACATATACCAGGGAAGCGAGCGCAGCGATTTCTCGCTGGTCGATCCAGACAACAGGGCAACCCTCGCGACAGAATCCCTGCGGATACCCGCTAAGCCCGCTCCGTCGCGAGCGCATTTTTCCAACTACAAGCAATGGCTGACGGCAAAGGTGCTTGCCTGCCGGCGCCAGTCCGCAGAGGTCTTTAACGGCCCCTACCAAGCCCTCGCGCTCTCTAATGGCCGACATCAAGCCTTGGCATTCCTGCGGGGAGACACGGACGATTTTGCCATCACCGTGGTCCCGCGCCTTGTTTTTGGGAAAATGGACATGGACACACTGTGCCTGTCAGAAGCGGCGACCCGAGACTTATCGCTTACGATTCCACGCGTATTCGAAGGCCGCACGGTGCGCTCGGCCCTCGATGACAGGACTTTCACGCTGGGCAGTTCGTTACCGCTTTCGGAGATCTTCCGGACGGATCCGGTGGCGCTTCTGCTTTCGGCATAGCGCAACCGCTACCGGCCTTGTGACCGGCTCAGCCCTTTGCAAAAAGCTGGACAAGATCCACCGCACCGGTCTCTGGGGAACCAAGCCGGAGATGGCTTTCGATATGGCGCAGGTGAAGCGTCATCATCCACGCCGCCTTTTCGGCGTCCCTTGTGTGGAAAGATCCGACAATGGCCGCGTGGTCGTCGTCGCGACAGTTGCTGACACCGGGCGCCCCGAAGATCCCAATGATCAGCGACGTCCGCGTCACCAGCTCCTTCATCGTGCGCAGGAGAACGGCATTGCCGGCGATCTGCGCCATCAGGGTATGAAACTGACCGGACAGGCGGATGGCATCGTGCCGGTGCCGCTCCTTATGGGCGACATATTCCATTTCGAGATGCCGGTTGAGCTGGGCTATGTCTTCGTCCGTCGCTCGCTGGACGGCAAGCCGGGCAATGTTGGGCTCCAGAGCCAGGCGCGCCTCGAAGACTTCGCGCGCCTGCTCGGCGGTCGGAGAGGCAACGAAGGCGCCGCGATTGGCGTGCAGTTCCACGACTTCGCGGCTTGCCAGCAGAAGCAGGCTGCGGCGAATGCGCATGCGTCCGACGCCGAACGCCTCGCACAGCGCGGACTCGGAAAGCTTCGTGCCCGGGGGCAATCTCTGCTCGATCACCGCTTCGAAAATGCGATCGACAATATCGCTCTCGTCCGCCTCGACCAGGTCGTCCCTGTCTACATTCACCACCGAATTCACCTCATGCGCCTCGGGATCGCATATCACTAAATAGGTCCGATTTGGTTCACCAACAAGCGCCCATTTCGTCGACACGGCGCTCGTTGATTTGTTTACACCCACTTGACAAGATTGTTAACAATACGCTCAATGACTGGGCCAAGGCTGAGCATGACCGCCATTAGCGGCCCGCTTGCCGATAGAAAATAATCAATGGCCCAGAGGAAGAACATCATGCACAAGCGTACATTCCTGAAATTCTCCGCCCTCGCCGCAGCGACCGTCCTGTCGATGCCGCTGATGGCCCACGCCGAAAACGCCACCCTGAAGATCGGCTTCGTCGGCGTCACCTCCGGCCCGGCCGCGGCCTGGGGCATTTCCAACCAGCGCTCCATGGAAACGCGCGCAGCCTGGCTGAACGAACTTGGCGGCGTGAAGATCGGCGACAAGACCTACAATATCCAGATCGTGCCCTTCGATGACCAGAAGGACCCAAAGCGCGCCATCGCCGGCATGGAAAAGATGGCCCAGGACGGTGTGCACTATGTCGTCGGCCCGAACGTCGATGACGGCGCGGCCGCCGTTCGCCCGGTCGCCGAGCAGAACGGCATCATGTATTTCCCCTACGCTTTCCCCAAGGAGCTCTTCACCGCGCCGGCATCCAACGCGATCCTCGGCATGGTCGCAAACTATCAGTCTGGCCCGGCCATCTACAAATATCTCAAGGAAAACAAGGGCGTGAAGAAGGTGGCCTTCGTCGCGGCCAACGAGTCCGACCCGCTCAGCCAGCGTGAATCCGGCATCGCGGCCGCGCAGGCGCTGGACCTCGAAGTGGTGTCCGGCAACGTGACGTATCAGGTGGACACCACAGACTTCACGCCGGTGCTGCTGCCCGTCATCCAGGCCTCGCCCGACCTGCTCGTTCTCTCGGGCGTTTCGCCCGCCAACGCTCCGCAGCTCATCCGCTCGGCCCGCGAGCTTGGCTATACCGGTTTCATTTCCACGGAAACGGGGCAGGATGCGACGGTTCTGCAGGAAGGTGCCGGCGAACTTGCCGAGGGCTTCATCTCGGTCGGCGGCGCATCCACACCGGAACTCGCCAGCGATACGATGAAGGAGTTCGTCGAACGCTACACCAAGATGTTCGGCGAATACAACGACGAGTCCAACACCAAGGTCTATGCGCTCGAATACATCATCGAAACGCTGAAGGCGAACCCTGCGGCAATCGACAATGTCGAGGAATACAAGAAGACCATTGACACGTTCGAAGCCGCCAACCCCTTCATGAAGGGGGATGCCAAGCTGAAATATGTCGGCATGACCTCTTTCGGCCAGAAGCGTCAGGTCTCCGTTCCGCTCGTCGTCAACGAGTATAAGGGCGGCAAGTTCGAAACGCTGTTCGTCGGCCAGGTCGACTGACCAGAGCCCAGGCATTTGCTGAACGGGGCCCGGAACGCACGCGCAGTCCGGCCGGGTCCCACCTTGCCTGAACCTTCCATTGGAGGCTCACGATGGAACAGATAATCGCCAACGGTCTCTATCTCGGGGCGCAATATGCGTTGATCGCCCTCGGACTGACCCTGATCTTCTCGCTGATGAACGTGCTGAACTTCGCCCACGGGCAGATGTACGTCTTCGGCGGCTTCGTTACGTATACGGTCGTGGTCCAGCTCGGTCTGCCCTTCGTCGTCGGCCTCTTCGCTTCAGCCCTCGTGCTGGCGATCATGGGTGCCGCCATCGAGAAGTTCCTTTTCGCGCCGGTCATACGACGCTCCAAGCGCGATGAGTCGACCATGCTGCTCGCGGCCGGCATCGCCTTTTTCCTCGATGCCGTCATTCTGCTCGCCTTTGGAGAAAAACAGCGCGGCGTGCCGAAGATCGTGAACGGCGTGTTCAACTGGGACATGCGCATCATCATGCCCTACGACCGCATCCTGATCGGCGTCCTCGCCATCCTGCTCATCGTCGTCTTCATCGGCTTCATGAACTATTCGCGAACCGGCCGCGCCATGCGCGCCCTGGCACAGGACAAGATGGCCGCCCAGCTCATGGGCGTGAATGTCGCGCGCTATTCCATGATCGGCTTTGCGCTCGGCGCCATGCTCGCCGGTCTCGTCGGCGGCCTGCTCGTCACCATTACCGGCGTCAATCTCGGCATGGGCGGCCCCACTTCGGTCAAGGCCTTCCTGATGATCATGATCGGCGGCGCCGGCGTGATCTCGGGCGCGATCGCCGGCGGCTTCATCCTCGGCATGATGGAAAGCGTGGGCCTGACCGTGCTCTCGGCCTACGGCGACATCACCTATCTCGTCATTTTCGCCACGCTGATGGTGTTCCTGGCCGTCCGCCCGCAGGGGCTGATGGGCAAGCCGTGGGGTTAAGATCATGAACGCGAAAAAACTCCTTGGCTTTGCCGCCTTCCTTCTCGCCGTCTTCGTGTTGGTGCCGCTCATCATCAAGGCGACCGGACGGTCGGATTTCTACTACACGCTTACATCCGTGGCCCTTCTCTCCGTCGGCGCGGCCGGTGTCTGGCTGACCTTCTATATCGGCCGCATCAACATCGGCCAGGGTGCCTATGCGCTGGTGGGCGGCTACGTCTCGACCATCCTCGTCACGCAGGCCGGCGTCCCCTTCTGGCTGACCTTGCCGCTCGCGGGCCTGTTCTGCGCGGTGATCTCGGTCCTGATCGGCCTGCCGATCCTGCGTCTGCGCGGCGTCTACTTCGCCATGGTGACGCTCGTGCTCACCGAAGTCGCGCGCCTCACTGCCCTGGCGCTGCCGATTACCAATGGCGCAAAGGGCATCACCTCCATCCCGTTACCGGGTGAGCTCTCGCTCTTCGGCATCACCCTCATCCCGGCCTTCGGCTCGCTCGCCAATCCGCGTTTCGGCTTCTACGTCATGGCCGTCGTGCTGATGGCCATCACCTATCTTGTCCTCTGGCGCATCGTGAACTCCAGGCTCGGCCACCTCTGCCGCAGCCTCCAGCAGAACGAGGAGCTCTCGGCGTCGATCGGGGTCAACACGCCCTATCTGCGGGTGCTCGCCTATGCGATCTCGTCGTTCTTCGGCGGCATCGCGGGCGCCATGTTCGCCTCCATCGCCCAGTCGATCTACCCGTCCTCCTTCGTGGTCGCAGACAGCGTGAACTTCATGCTCTACTGCTTCCTCGGCGGCCTCGGTTACGTCTTCGGCCCGATGCTCGGCACGCTGCTGCTCTATTTCGGCTGGGACCTGTTGTCGATTGCCCGTGAGTACCAGCTTCTCATCTACTCCGGCATCATGATCCTGCTGATGCTTGTCCTGCCGAACGGTGTCCTCAGCCTTCTCGACAAGAAGGAGGGCCGCGCATGAGCCCGATCCTGCAAATTCGCAACATCACCAAACGCTACGGCGGCCTGACAGCGGTCAACGACGTTTCCTTCGACGTCAGCAAGGGCGAAATCCTCTCGGTGATCGGTCCGAACGGCGCCGGCAAGTCGACGCTCTTCAAGCTGATTTCCTCCTTCGTGCCGGCGACATCCGGCGAGGTCATCTTCAACGGCGAGCGCATATCGAGCCTTGCCCCGCACAAGGTGGCCCGCATGGGCGTCGTGCGAACCTTCCAGGAAACGACGATCTTTCGCTCCATGACGGTGCGCGAAAACATCATCGTCTCCCATCACCTGCGCTCGAAAGCGAGCCTTCTCGGCTTCTTCCTCGGCACGAAGCAGGCGAAGGAGGACGAGCAAGCCTTCGCTGCCTCGGCCGACGATATCGTTGATTTCCTCGGCCTTCAGGCCATCCGCAACGAACTCGCCTCCAACCTGCCGCAGGGACATCTGCGCGCACTCGGCATGGCAATCGGCCTTGCCACCGATCCGAAGGTCATTCTGCTGGATGAGCCCTTTGCCGGCATGAACCATGACGAGACCATGAAGATGGTCGCGCTCGTGCGGCGTCTGCGCGACGAGCGCGGCGTCACCGTGCTCCTGGTCGAGCATGACATGCCTGCGGTCATGAAGATCAGCGACCGGATCGTGTGCATCAATTTCGGCCAGAAGATCGCCGAAGGCACGCCCCAGGAAATCCGTGAGAACGAGCAGGTCATCGAGGCCTATCTCGGCTCCGAAGATGCGGCGATCGGGATGTAAGCCATGACGAACATATTGAGCGTTGAGAACATCGAACTCTATTACGACCACATCTATGCGCTGAAAGGCGTGTCCATCGATGTGGCGGAAGGCGAAACCGTCGCGCTGATCGGCGCGAACGGTGCGGGAAAGTCCTCGATCCTGCGGGCGATCACGGGGCTTCGGCCACTCAAGTCCGGGCGGATCCTCTATCAGGGCGAGCGGCTCGACGGCACATCGGCATCGGATATCGTCCGCAGGGGCATTTCCATGGTGCCGGAAGGGCGCCGCGCCTTTCCGTTGATGTCGGTGAAGGACAATCTCCTGATGGGGGCGTTTACACGCACCGATAAAGCCGAAATCGAACAGACGCTGGAAAGCGTGCTGACGCGGTTTCCGCGGCTGCGCGAGCGTTATCACCAGCAGGCCAGCACCATGTCCGGCGGCGAACAGCAGATGATGGTGATCGGCCGCGCTCTGATGGCACGCCCGAAGCTGCTGCTTCTGGATGAACCATCGCTCGGCATTGCCCCGAAGCTCGTGCAGGACATCGCACGCGCCATTGTCGCGATCAGCCGCGACGAGAAGGTCTCCATCCTTCTCGTTGAGCAGAACAGCCGCATGGCTCTGTCCATCTCCAACCGCGCCTATGCGCTTTCCACCGGGTCTATCGCGCTGTCGGGTAATTCCAAGGAACTGATGAACGACGACCGCATCAAGGCTGCCTACCTCGGAGGCGAACTCTGACATGAAAATCCTCGTCATCAATCCTAACACAACCGCCTCGATGACGGCGCATATCGGGAAGGCGGCGCGTGCCGCCGCCTCTCCCAGCACGCAGGTGACCGCAATCAATCCCGTCCATGGCCCTGTTTCGATCGAGGGCTATTTCGATGAGGCGATGAGCCTTGCCGGCCTGCTCGACGCAATCCGCCGTAACCCGGATTGCGATGCCGTCGTTATCGCCTGTTTCGACGATACGGGCCTTGATGCCGCCCGCTGCCTGACCGACAAGCCGGTGATCGGCATCGGCGAGGCCGCCTATCACTTCGCTTCGATGATCTCGAACAAGTTCACCGTCGTGACCACGCTGGCCCGCTCGGTGCCGGCGCTGGAACACAATCTTGCCCGCTACGGGCTCGATGCGCGCTGCGCCCGCGTGCGTTCCTCGGAAGTCGCCGTGCTGGAACTGGAACAGCCTGGCTCCAACGCCCGCCAGAAGATCAGTGCCGAGATCGGTCTTGCCATCGGCGAGGACCGCGCCGAAGCCATCGTGCTCGGCTGCGCGGGCATGGCGAGCCTTGCTGCGGATCTCGCCGCCGAACACGGGCTACCCGTTCTCGACGGCGTGTCCTGCGCAGTGAAGCTGGCCGAAGCGATGGCCGGCCTCAACATCCGCACCTCCCGCCTCGGCGGTTATGCTCCACCGCCGCCTGCCAAACTTGCGGGTGTTTTCCCCGCCGTGGCCGGCTAGGCGTCATCCCGCCACGCATCCCCGAAATCACCGAAGGCGGTCCATCCGCCATCGACCGGCAGGACGGCACCGGTAATGCCGGACGCTGCGGGCGACGCGAGAAAGGCCACGGCGGACGCCACTTCCTGCGCGGCGATCAATCGGCCGATCGGCGTGCGACGGCGCAACGTCGGCAGGTCGATGCGCCCCGCATCGGCGAGTTTGTGGACAAGCGCCGTTTCCACGAAGGCCGGTGCAACCGCATTGACCCGCACGCCCCTGCCCGCCCATTCGCAGGCCATGGCGCGCGTCATGGCAACGATGCCGGCCTTGGCGGCGCCGTAGGCGTTGCGTTTCGGCAATCCCGTCAGTCCCGCAATCGAGGATAGGTTGACGATGGCGCCCGATTGGCGCGCAACCATGCCTCGGCCAACCTCGCGCGACATCAGGAAGGTGCCAGCAAGATGCACGTCGAGCACCTTGCGGAAGGCATCGATCCCCTGTTCCAGCGTAGGTAGGTGGCTGTCGCCGATGCCGGCATTGTTGACCAGAACGTCGAAGGGCGCCGCGGACGCCGCCGCGATCGCCTGCGCCTCATCGGTGATGTCGCAGGCGAGACCGCGATGGCCTTCGCCAAGCTCCAAAGCCCGCGCTGAAGCCTTCTCGCCATCGAGATCGGCGATGGTGACGCGATAGCCGGCATTCGCCAGGGCCTGCACGATGGCAAGCCCGATCCCGTCGGCACCGCCGGTGACGAGTGCGTGTTTTACGTCACGCATAGCCAGGTCTCGGCACCAGACCCATGAGGGTTTGCGACAGACCGCCATCGACCACGATGTCCTGCCCGGACACATAGGACGCGCGAGGCGAGGCGAGGAACAGCGCAACGTCCGCCATGTCCTTCGGCTCGGCGATCCGCCCAAGAGGCACCATAGCCTCCCGCTTCGCCTTTACCTCTGCATCGCGATAGAACGGCTCGGAAAGGGGCGTGCGCACGAGGCCGGGGCTGACCGTGTTGGAGCGGATCCCCTTCGGACCCCATTCATAGGCAAGCTGGCGCGACAGCATCAGGATCGCCGCCTTGGAGGCCGAATAGGCGCCGCTTGACGGCTGGGGATGCGTGCCGGCGATGCTCGCCACATGGACGAGAGTACCGCTGCCGCGCTTAATCATACCCCTGCCGAAAGCTTGCGCGGCCGCGAGATAGCCATTGAGATTGACCGAGAGCATGGCCGACCAGTCGGCCTCGCTCACGCTTTCGAGCGGTCCTGGCCGCAGGATGCCGGCATTGTTGACGAGAATGTCGGCCCCGCCTTGCGCCTCCACCGCCGTTGCAGCGGCGGTGATCTCATCGCTCTTGGAGAGGTCGCAGGACAGCACGAAGGCACCGTTGCCGAGTTCGTCCGCCAGCGCCCGGGTACGCTCTTCCGTGCGATCGAGCAGGACGACACGCACACCCTCTGCGGCAAAGGCCCGCGCCAAGGCCTGGCCGATCCCGCCTCCCGCGCCCGTGATGACGACAGTCTTTCCATCCAGTCCAAGCCAGCTCATGCGGCTTCCTCCCTCTTCTTCGCATCGGGCGCGATGCCCGCAAGATAGCGGCCGGTGATCCAGCCAAAGGTCATGGCCGGACCGAGCGTGATGCCCGCTCCAGGATAGTTGCCGCCCATGATCGACGCCCGATCGTTGCCGACGGCGAAAAGGCCGGGGATGACGCCGCCCGAACGATCCAACACTTCGCCGGGCACGGTGGTCTTCAGGCCGTCAAAGGTGCCGAGATCGCCCATCTCCAGCTTCACCGCATAGAACGGTCCCTGTTCGACGGGCGCCACGCAGGGGTTCGGCTTGTTTTCGGGATCTGCAAGATAGCGGTTGAACGACGTCTCGCCGCGATGGAACGCCTCATCGCGCCCCACTCTTGCGCCGCGGTTGAAGTCGGCCACCGTTGCTTCGAGTGCGGCGGGTTCGATGCCGCAGGCCCGCGCGAGCTCCGCCAGCGTTCCGCCTTTCTTGAGATAGCCGCTGCGCAGCCACAGAGAGAGCGGCATCGGCGCGGGCTTGGCATGGCCGAGACCGTATTTGCGGATGGTGCGGTGATCGCAGATCAACCACGCCGCGCCCTCACCGGAAGTGATCATCGCCGCACCCACGTCGTGGTAGCTCTCGCTCTCGTTCGTGAAGCGCTTGCCGTTGGAGAGCACGGCGATCATGCCCGGCTTGTAACGGTCGAGCAGATGCGGAAAAACACCCTGTCCGGGTACCCTGCTTATCGGCATCCAGGCCGCCGGCTGTGGAAATTCCGCATCGAAGGCGCCACCCGCCGCCTCGCCAAGGCGAATACCGTCACCGGTATTGCCCTCCGGCACCGGAGAATAATGCCCCGCCTTGCCGGACTTGAGATGGGCATAGACATCAGCCCGCCGGGCAAGATCCTGCGCGTAGCCGCCGCAGGCCAGCACCACACCTTGCCGCGCGGTGATGGTGCCGGGCTCGGCGCCACCGACCTCAGCCCCCCTCACGCGGGCGCCTTCCTTGACGAGACGCAGCGCCGGCGTTTCCGTCAGGATCGGAATCCCAAGATCAAAGCAGCTCTTCGCCAGCCGGGCGGCGAGCGCGTTTCCGCTCGTCACCTGCACGCCGCGTCCATAGCGCGCCACCTCGCCCGCATGGGCCGCAAGTCGCTTCAGAACATAGGCGAACGACGTCAGCGATTTCGTGGCATTGAAGAAGTGCTTGATGTCCGCATTGGACGAATTGAACATCATGCCCATGAAGGTGATGGTCGAGAGCGGTGGACGCAGGCGTTTCAGGTTGTCACCGAGCGAACTCGTGTCGAAGGGTTCGGCAAGCACCGAGCGGCCGACATCGGCGCCGCCATCCACCGTCGGGTGGTAATCGGGATAGAGCGTCGGCACGAACTTGACGTCCGTCTGCGTCTCGAACCAGTCGAGCATCTTGGGGCCGGCATCGAGGAAGGCATCGACGGCCCTTTCATCGAACCAGTTTCCCGTCTCCGCCTTCATGTAGCGGCGTGCCGCCTCGCGCGTATCGGCAGGATTGTTGGCCTTGCCATGGCGATTGCCGGGTATCCAGAGAACGCCGCCGGAGAAAGCAGTGGTTCCGCCGAACACCGGTTCCTTCTCGATGACGATGACGGAAAGACCGTGTTTCTTCGCGACGATGGCCGTGGCGAGACCGCCAGCACCCGACCCTATGACCAGCACGTCGCAGACGCGCTCTTTCTCCTCAAGCCGCTCCATCGGATCCTCCCTGTCATGAATGGCAGGACATCTTGCTAAGCCGCGGGCCAAGCCGAACCAATGGACGCACCCGTGGAATTATTGCACAATTCGATTGTGAGAAACCGGGGAGAAGAAATGGCGAACGGGGCCGGGCGCAGCATTCCGCATTACTATCTCTATGGCGATCAAGGCGCAGACGTCGAACTCGACTTCCTCCATGTCGAGCCGATCCGCGACCGCAGCGGCCCGAACGATTGGAGAATTCGTCCGCATTCCCATCCCGATCACATGCAGGTTCTGCTGGTGAAAAGCGGGGGCGGCTCCATCCGCATGGAAGAACAGGTCCTGGAGATCCCCGCCCCGGGCATCCTCGTCGTGCCCGCCGGGATCGTGCACCAGATCGACTTCAACCCCGGCACCGACGGCTTTGTCGTTACCGCCGCGCTCGGCTGCCTCAAGGCCGCCTCGGCCTCCGATGCACGCCTGGCGCAGGCATCGGAACGACCGGCGGTCTATCCGCTGGAAGGGACCGGCGTCTCCATCCCAGCCGTCATGGAGACCTTCGAGTGGATGCACCGTGAGTTCATCTGGTCGGCGCCCGGGCGGCGCACGGCGATCATGGCGCAGTTCATGCGCGTCCTCGTCGTCGTGCTCAGGCTGAATGTGTCGCATGACGATCCTGGTATTGCCGCGCCTGACCGCGACTACGATCTTCTCGTTCGTTACCGTGCCCTGCTTGAGGATCATTTCCGCAATGAACGTTCGCTGGCCTTCTATGCCGGCGATCTCGCCGTCACCCAGGCGCGCCTGAACGCAGCCTGCAAGGCCAGGGCCGGCAAGACGGCCTCAGACCTCCTCTATGAGCGCATTGTCATCGAGGCGAAACGCTACCTCGTCTATACGGAAAGCAGCGTGGCGCAGGTGGCCCATCTCACGGGCTTCGACGATCCCGCCTATTTCAACCGCTTCTTCACCCAGCGCGTCGGCGTCTCGCCCGGAGCCTTCCGAAAACAGGCGCTGCATCACGATAGCTGACGGCCCACCGGGTATCGTCCAATCTTTCCGACGCTCCGTCCATTTCCCAAATCGGTCCCTATGGTCAGTTTGCGCACCATGGGAGACCGACATGATCCATGAGTGGCGAAGCTACCGCCTGAAGCCCGGCGCGGCCGGCGATTACCTTGCGCTGCTCGCCGACGAGGGGCTGCCGCTGGTTACGCGGCACCTGCCCCTTGCCGGCTACTGGCTTGGCGAAACCGGTCCGCTCAACACAATCCACCACCTCTGGTCCTATGCCGACTGGGCCGAGCGCGAGGCCTGCCGCGCTTCGCTCGCCACCGCGGCGGCCTGGGTTGAAGGCTTCATTCCCAAGGCCTTCGCGCTGGTGGAGGAGCAGGAAAACCGCTTCCTTCAAACGGTCGCATCCTCCGCTGCCTTCGAGGCAATCGTTGCGGACAGGCGAAAGCCGCATCCGGGACGGGCGGCGGGCAAGCCGCTCTTTGCGCCGACCTGCGCCGCGCTCGTGTCCGGCGAGCCGATCGACGGCGCGGTTGCGACATGGACGGTGCTTTCCGGCCGGGCGGCGGGCACCCTCTCGCTTCTGCCTCGCAGCCCCGATCCCGTTCCGTCCATCCCTCTGGCGGGGGGCAGCAGCCATATCGTGCTGCGCCCGCTTGCCTTTTCACCGCTGTAATCTCGGGAGCGAACGCACCATGCGTCATCAGGTCGTCATCATC
Organism: Shinella sedimenti; assembly: GCF_022601905.1. NCBI lineage: Bacteria > Pseudomonadati > Pseudomonadota > Alphaproteobacteria > Hyphomicrobiales > Rhizobiaceae > Shinella > Shinella sedimenti. Next base: position 27,151 of record NZ_JAKVIN010000006.1, on the reverse strand, counting down.
GGCGGCGGGCCTTCGGGCTTGCTGCTGTCACTTCTTCTGCGCCGCAAGGGTGTGGATGCCGTCGTATTGGAACAGCGCGCGCGCGCCTATGTGCTCGCGCGCATCCGGGCCGGTGTGCTGGAACAGGGGCTTTGCGACATGCTGCGCGAGGCGGGTGTCGGCAAGCGGCTTGATGCCGAGGGCTTCGTGCATGACGGCACGCTGCTTGCCGCACATGGCAAGCAGGTCCATATCGATTTCAAGGCCCTGACCGGCAGCTCGGTGACGATCTATGGCCAGACGGAAGTGACGCGCGACCTCTATGAGGAACTGGAGCGCACCGAAGCGCCGATCTACCACGAGGCCGAAGGCGTCGAGATTCACGGGGCCGATGGTGGCGCGCCCTATGTGACCTTCACCCATGGTGGAACGAGCCATCGCATCGACTGCGATTACATCGCCGGCTGCGACGGCTTCCACGGCGTCAGCCGCAGGACCATCCCCGAAACGACACGCCGCGAATATGAGCACGTCTACCCGTTCGGCTGGCTTGGCATTCTCTCGGAAACGAAACCGCTTCAACACGAGCTGGTCTATGCCGGCTCGGATCGTGGCTTCGCGCTGTGCTCCATGCGCAATGCCCGTCTCAGCCGCCACTATCTGCAGGTACCCTTGACCGACAAGACGGAGGACTGGGGCGACGAGGCCTTCTGGACGGAACTGCGCCGTCGACTGCCCGCAGAACTGGCGGACACCTTGGAAACCGGACCCTCGATCGAGAAATCCATCGCGCCGCTCAGAAGCTTCATTTACGAGCCCATGAGCTGGGGACGGCTGTATCTGGCAGGCGATGCGGCTCATATCGTGCCACCGACGGGCGCAAAAGGCCTGAACCTTGCCGCCTCCGATGTCTATTACCTTTCGCGAGCGCTGATCGCCCACTATGCCGGCGACGATGGCCACCTGACGTCCTACTCCGCCACGGCACTCGCCCGCGTCTGGAAGGCCTCGCGGTTCTCCTGGTCCATGACGCGCATGCTGCACACCTTCCCGGACGAAGGGGAATTCCTTCGCCGCATGCAGGGGGCGGAAATCGAATATCTCGCGGGTTCGACGGCCGCGCAGACGGCGCTCGCCGAAAACTATGTCGGCCTGCCCTACTGATCAGGCCAGCATCGATGCAAGCTCGACCTGCCTCTTCAACAGCGCCGGCAGATAGCGTTCGACAATGGCCGCCATCGGTTCCGCGGTGGCGGCAAGGCCTACATTGAGCGCAGCGATGGTTTTGCCGCGCGACGTGCGCAACGGCACGGCGATGGAGCGCAGCCCCGTCTCCACCTCCTGATCGATGGTTGCGAAGCCGAGCCGGCGTACATCCGCCAAGGCCGCCATAAGCGCGGGCAACTCCGTCACCGTGCGCTCGGTCCGGGCCACGCGCGGGGAGGCCTCGAGCAGCGCCAGCGCCTCTTCTTCCGCACGCGCGGCCAGCAACACGCGGCCCATCGACGTGCAATAGGCCGGCAGTCTGGAACCGGGCATCAGCGCGATGGACATCACGCGCTGCTGGGCGGCGCGGGCCACATAGACGATTTCCCACTCGTCGAGGATCGATACCGACGTGCTCTGCCCGATCTCTTCCGACAGAAGGTCGAGCGTCGGCTGGACGATGCGCGGCAGCGGCATGGTGGCAAGACAGCCGGTGCCCAGCCGGAGGATGCGCGGGGTGACGGTGAAGAACTTGCCGTCATAGGCGGCATAGCCGAGTTCGGAAAGCGTCAGCAGACAGCGGCGCGTCGTCGCGCGGTCGAGCCCGGCGATGTCGGCCGCCTCGGCAATGGAAAGACGCGGACGCTCGGCGCTGAAGGCCTCGATCACCTTCAGCCCCTTGGCGAGCCCGCCCATCATGTCCCGTTCTTTCACCGTCATTAGGCGCCCCATTTTGTGCGATATTCGAACAAAAGTTATATAACGCACAAATTGGTTGTCGTCGAACGCTTTTGCGCCTTTAGTCCCAACCGAAAACGGCGGCTCATAGATCAGCCGTCGCATGGAGGTTTGAAACATGGACAAGACAATCGCGAGTGCGGCCGAGGCCGTCGCCGGGATCGGCGATGGCGCGACGGTCATGATCGGCGGCTTCGGCGGCTCGGGCGCGCCCATCGAGCTGATCCACGCCCTGATCGACAAGGGCCCGAAGGGGCTGACCGTCATCAACAACAATGCCGGCAACGGCCGCATCGGCATCGCCGCGATGATTGATGCCGGGCTGGTGAAGAAGATGATCTGCTCCTTCCCGCGCTCGTCTGACCCCCGCGCCTTCACGGAAGCCTATCTCGCCGGCAAGGTGGAGTTGGAACTCGTGCCGCAGGGCACGCTCGCCGAGCGCATCCGCGCCGGCGGCGCGGGCATTCCCGCCTTCTACACACCGACGGGCTACGGCACGGAACTTGCCGAGGGCAAGGTCATCGCCGAATTCGATGGCCGCGCCTATGTGCAGGAGCGCTGGCTCAAGGCCGATTTCGCCATCGTGAAGGCGCATGTCGGCGATATCCACGGCAACCTCACCTACAACAAGGCTGCGCGCAACTTTAATCCGCTGATGTGCATGGCCGCGGCCAAGACCATCGCGCAGGTCTCCAAGATCCTGCCGCTCGGCGGCATCGACCCCGAGCATGTCGTGACACCGGGTATTTTCGTCGATGGCGTCGTCGAGATCGCCAATCCGCAACAGGAAGAAGTCCTCATCCGGTCGGGAGCCGTTTACGCATGACCGTCGAAACCACAGAAGACCTCAAGCTTTCCAACGCCCAGATCGCCTGGCGCGCCGCGCAGGACATCCAGGACGGTGCTTATGTCAATCTCGGCATCGGCTTCCCGGAAATGGTCGCGCGCTACCAGCCGCCCGGTCGGCAGGCCATCTTCCATACGGAAAACGGCATTCTTGATTTCGGCGAACCGCCGGCCGAGGGCGAAGAGGACTGGGACCTGATCAACGCCGGCAAGAAGGCCGTGACGCTGAAGCCCGGCGCCTCCTTTTTCCACCACGCCGACAGCTTCGCCATGGTGCGCGGCGGCCATCTGGATGTCGCCATTCTCGGCGCCTATCAGGTGGCCCAGAACGGTGATCTCGCAAACTGGCGCGTCGGTTCCAAGGGCGTTCCTGCCGTCGGCGGCGCGATGGACCTTGTGCATGGCGCAAAGCAGGTCTTCGTCATCACCGAACACGTCACCAAGGACGGCAAACCCAAGCTGGTGGAAGCCTGCACCTTCCCGTTGACCGGCGTCGGCTGCATCACGCGCGTATACACCAGCCTTGCCGTGATCGACATCGTGGACGGCCGCTTTGTGCTGCGGGAAAAGTTGTCGGGCCTCTCCTTCGAGGATCTCCAGGCAAAGACCGGCGCAAAGCTGCACACCGATGGCCCCGTCGCCGATCTCGTCGCCCCGGAACTGTGAGGACACCAAAACCATGACCGAAGTCTTCATCTGCGATTATATCCGCACGCCCATCGGCCGTTTCGGCGGTGCCCTGTCCTCCGTGCGCGCCGACGATCTTGGCGCCCTCCCGCTCAAGGCCCTGCAGGAGCGCAACACGTCCGTCGACTGGGAGGCTGTCGACGACGTGGTGTTCGGCTGCGCCAACCAGGCGGGCGAAGACAACCGCAACGTCGCCCGCATGTCGCTGCTTCTGGCGGGACTGCCGGTCTCCATTACCGGCACGACCGTCAACCGCCTGTGCGGCTCGGGCATGGATGCCGTCATCATCGCCGCGCGCGCCATCAAGGCCGGCGAAGCCGAGCTTATGATTGCCGGCGGCGTGGAAAGCATGAGCCGCGCACCCTTCGTTATGCCCAAGGCCGACGCGGCCTTTTCGCGCAAGGCGGAGATACACGACACCACCATCGGCTGGCGCTTCGTCAACCCGGTCATGAAGGCGCTCTATGGCCTCGATTCCATGCCGGAGACCGGCGACAACGTCGCCATCGACTATAAGGTCTCGCGCGAGGATCAGGATGCCTTTGCCGTCCGCAGCCAGGAGAAGGCCGCCGCTGCACAGGCCAATGGCCGTCTCGCCAGGGAAATCGTGCCCGTCAGCATCCCCCAGAAGAAGGGCGATCCGCTGACCGTGGCACAGGACGAGCATCCGCGTGCCACCAGCCTGGAAGCGCTTGCCAAGCTCAAACCGGTAAACCGCATGGATGGCGCGACCGTCACCGCAGGCAACGCCTCCGGCGTCAATGACGGCGCAGCGGCGCTCATCGTCGCCTCGGCAGCGGCGGCGAAGAAATATGGTTTCACTCCGATTGCCCGCATCGTCGGGGGCGCGACGGCGGGTGTTCCCCCGCGCATCATGGGTATCGGCCCGGCACCGGCCTCGCAGAAGCTGCTGAACCGCATCAACTGGACGGCCGGCGATCTCGACGTCATTGAACTCAACGAAGCCTTTGCCTCCCAAGGCCTTGCAACGCTCCGCCAGCTCGGGATCGCCGATGACGATCCGCGCGCGAACCCGAACGGTGGAGCGATCGCGCTGGGGCATCCGCTCGGCATGTCCGGCGCACGCATCGCCGGTACCGCAGCCCTCGAACTCTCGATCACCGGCAAGTCGAAGGCATTGGCAACGATGTGCATCGGTGTCGGCCAGGGTATCGCAATCGCTCTCGAGAGAGTCTGAGCCGTCGTTTCCAACAGCGTTTTATCGATAGCCGCACGCGGTTTCCGCGGGCGGCCTTTCCGTGTTGGCGTTCCCTCGCTGAAAGGCCTTGACTGCACGACGCGCAGGGTCAAAATGGAATAACAATCCATATTGGAACGAGTATGAGCACGCTTGAAAAATCCTTGAATATCATCGAGCTGCTGGCTGCCAAGCCGGGCGGCCTATCCGTCTCCTCCATCGCGGGTCAGGTCAACCAGCCTGCAAGCGGGGTGCACCGCACGCTCAATGAGCTGATACGGCTCGGCTATGTCCGCCAGGTGCAGGACCAGGGCGATTATGCGCTCACCATGAAGCTTGCGGCCCTCGGCGTGGGCTTCCTGGGTCGGACCGGTGTCGGCGACGTCGCGCAGCCTATTCTCGACCGGCTTGCCCAGGCCAGCGGCGAACTCATTCGTCTTTCCGTGATCGACGGCGACGACCTCATCTGGGTGGCCGTGGCGCAGGGTGCGACGGGCGGCCTGCGTTATGACCCGGGCCAGGAACAGGGCGTGGTGGTACACCTCGCCTCCAGCGCCGGCGGGCAGGCATGGCTATCGGCGATGAGCGACGAGGAAGCGCTGGAGCGGGTCTCGCGGCAGGGGCTGATCGATTCCTCCAAACCCACCGGACCGGGCGCGCCGAAAACGATCGCCGAGCTGCTGACCGTGCTGGCCGAAACCCGCAAGCGCGGCTACGCCGTGTCGATCGACAGCTATATTGTCGGCATGGCGGCCATGGCAGTGCCGGTCTTCGGCGGCGACCGGGTGATCAGCTGCCTGTCGATTGCCGGCCCTGCCGTGCGCATGACACCGGATCGCATGAAGGAGCTTGCGCCGGATCTGGAACAGGCAGCGCGGGAAATCGGCATGTCCGCCACCGGCTCGCGCTATTTCCCCGGGCTGCACAAGCAAGCCTGACGCCTGCAACGAACAACGCCCCTCTCCTGCCGAAAGGGGCGCTTTTCGCTGGAATCAAATCCTCATTTCAGCGGCGAGTTTGCCGTCGGGAAAGCGATGGTGGACTGCATGTCCCTCGTCAGCCAGTCCGGTCCACCCTTTGGCGGCCACACACCCTGCGTAACGGAATCCGCACGCACCTGCCCGCGCTCGTTGACCGAGCTGAAGGGCCAGATATGCGTCATGCGCGGCTTACCATCGATGCCGTACATGCAGATCGTCAGTTTCGACAGTTCGGTGCGTGCCGGAACGGCTGCCTCCCATGCCCGGATCGTCGGCTCCAAGCCGCCGGTTTTCAGGACATAGGTGCGGAACTCGTAGGCCGGCCCGAAGCTGCCGGTCTCAACCGGCGGGAGGAATGGGAAGGGTGCATATCCCTCCAGCTCCAGCCCCGTCAGCCACTCGGCAGAACCGAAGGGGTTCGATGCCCTGAGCGTGCGCTCGCGCTCCGCATCATAATCCGCCGTGGTGTCGAAGCCGCGCAGGACGAGCACACGATTGAGCACGCCGATATCGGCATAGAAGATGCCAAGCAGCCTGCCGTTGCCTTCACCGGCAAAGGCTTCGATGGCGGGTGCAGCCTTCGCCGCAGCGCCCATCGTGGTCGAGAGTGTCGCGATTTCATAGCGTTGCATGTTGTTTCCTTTCATCCGTCGTTGCGCCGGCGCTGTCGGCCAGCTTGCCGGCAGCGTGCTTTGCTACACGCCAGCCGAAAACCAGGGCGGGGCCGAGCGTCGTGCCCGGGCCGGGATAGGTGCCGCGGAAGATCGAAGCGAGATCGTTGCCGCAGGCATAGAGGCCGCTGATCGACTCGCCGTCTTCATCGAGCACCCGGCCGAATTCGTCGCCCGAAAGGCCCGCACTTGAGGCAAGGTCGGCGGGACGTACCGCCATGGCGTAATAGGGCCCCGCGCCAACCGCACCGAGGCAGGGGTTCTTGCTGCCCGACGCCGCATCGCCATTGAAGCGGTTCACGACGCTTGATCCGCGCCCGAATTCATCATCGACGCCTGATGCGGCAGCGCGGTTGTAGCTTTCAACCGTGGCGGCCAGCGCTGCAGGATCACACTGGATCTTGCTGGCCAGTTCCGTGAGCGTGCTCGCCTCGATGACGTAACCGGCCTTCACCATCGCCCTGAGGTTCCTGGCGCCGGGCAGGATCATGCCCATGCCATAGCGGCGCATGAATGCGGCGTCGCAGACGAGATGCGCCGGAATGGCACCCGTGGCGATCTGGCCCATGGCGAAGTCATGGTAGGAATTCGCCTCGTTGACGAACCGCCGGCCCCGCACATCAACGGCGAACAATCCGGGCTTGGCGCGATCGAGAATGATGTGCGGCCAGACAGCAAGCGTTCCATCAGGCCGACGGTAGGACGAGCAGGGCATCCACAGGGCGGGGCTGTCGCCGCCATCCTCGAAGCGTGCGCCGATGGCCTTCGCCACATCGGCACCGTCGCCGGTATTCGTGACCGGCCCGAGCGCATAGTCGCGCGTTCCCTGCGGAAACAGCCTCTCGCGGATCGCCTTGTTCCAGCACACGCCACCCGTGGCCAGCACCACCCCCTTGCGCGCGCGAATGCGGCGAAGGCCTGCAGGTCCCTCCAAAACGGCGCCGACGACGCGCCCGTTCTCGACGATCAGTTCCTTCATGCCGCTCTCGAACAGGATCGGAACCTTCGCCTTGCGCAGGCTGTAGAGCAACCGGGCAACCAGCGCGTTACCCATGAGGAGCCGCGTGCCGCGCCTGTAGCGCAGCCGGTCGAGCATGTAGCCGCCAACGATGGCGATGGCGCTGCGGAGATTGGCGATCGATGCGAAGGGCGCGAGCAGGGCGCCAACCTCGGCGCGTCCTACCATCATGCCCCCCAGCCCCATGAATTCGCCGCGCGGCGGACGCACCCGTTCGAAATCCTCCCGGCTGAGCAGACGCCCGTCAAAATTGATCGGGCCAAGCGCCCGGCCGCCATAGGCGGCACCGGGACCGTCGAGATAATCGGGGTGAGCCGCAGCGGCGGCAAACTTCACATCGGTCTTGCGGTCGAGTTCCTCGATGGCAGCGCGGCCGGACGTGAGGAAGGCCTCGCGCAGCCGCGCACCGCCACGGTTTGCGACGACGGACTCCAGAAAGGCCCGGGCGTCCTCCACCCTGTCGGGCACCCCGGCCAGCTCCGAAAGATGCGTGCCGGGCACCCATGTCGTGCCGCCGGATGTCGAGGTTGTGCCACCCACCTGCGCGGTCTTCTCCGCAAGGACCACATCAAGCCCTTCCAGCTGCGCGACGAGAGCCGCCGTCATCCCACCTGCCCCGGCGCCGCAGACGAGGAGATCGACCTCCTCAAGATCATCAGGATTGCGATCGGACGGCATCTTGCTCTCCTTCATGTCTTTCGCCGTGCACCGCATCGCCCGCGGCGATGGTCTCGGCAGCCAGGAATCCGAATGTCATGGCCGGCCCAAGGGTGATGCCACCGCTCGGATAATAACCGCCCATGACGCTGTTCATGTCGTTGCCGACCGCATAGAGCCCGGGCACCGGGCGCTGTGCTCCATCCAGCACGCGCGCCTTCGCATCGGTCTCGATACCGGCGAAGGTGCCGAGGCTGCCGGGCACGACCTTCACGGCGTAGAACGGCGCTTTGACGATGGGCGCGAGGCAGGGGTTCGGCCGATGATCGGGATCGCCCTGGGCCCGCTGATATGGCGTCGTGCCGCGATGAAATTCCGGATCTTCGCCGCGCGCCGCGTTGCGGTTGAACGCATCGACCGTTGCGGCAAGCCCGGCAGGGTCGATCCCGCAACGTTTCGCGAGATCCACGATGGTTGGCGCCTCTATGAGATAGCCGTTGCGCAGCCATCGGCCGAAGGGGACTGGAGCCGGCTTCACGGCGCCCAGGCCGTAGCGGCGAAGAAAATGGCGGTCGCAGATCAGCCAAGAGACGGCCGGCGTTTGCGGCGCGGTCGCGGTGATCATCTCGCGCACATAGTCGTGATAGGGCCCGCCCTCATCGACGAACCGCCGGCCCGACGCCATAACGGCGATGATGCCGGGTTTGCCGCGCTCGACAAGATGCGGAAAGCGCCCAAGGCTACCATCGGGCCGCGGCACCAGCGAGACCGGCGCATAAGCAGCGGCGTCGACCATGCTGCGCGATACGTGACCACCCGCACTTTCCGCGAGCTGCAAACCATCGCCGCTATTGGTGACAGGTGCCGCTGAGTAATGCGGCGTACCGGCCTGCACATGCGGCAGAAGGGCCTGGAGGCGATCAGCATCGTTCGGAAAGCCGCCCGTCGCCAGAATGACACCGCGCCGGGCAACGACATGGACGGGGCCGTCAGCCGTTTTCAAAACGGCACCGTTTACACTGGGACCGTCACGAAGCAGGTCATGGGCCGCAGCATTGGGCCAAAGCCGAACGCGCCGGTCGGCGGCGGAACGCAGGAGACGGCCGACGAGTGCATTGCCGTTGACGAGCTGCATGGCGCGGCGATGAAAGAAGAGATCGCGCGCGTGCTTGAGCATGCGGCCGGTAACATAGGCGAAGGCCGGCAGAGAACGGGTCGCCGTCAGGAACATGCGCATGTCCACGCCCGAGCCAATGCCCATGCCGAGCAGCGTGGTCTCGGGAATGGGCTGACGCAGACGTCCGATGAGCCCGCCAAGTGCTCTTCCATCATAGGGCGCGGCGACGACGGAACGCCACCCCTTGGCGGCACCTGGCAGATTGCCATGGAAATCCGGCATGCCGCTGCCCGGGAGGAAGTGCACGGCCGTATTCTTCTCGAAGAAATCCAGCATGCGCGGCGCCGCCTCTAGATAGGCGTCGATCATGCCGGCATCGTATCGGTTGCCGAGAATATGGCGCAGGTAGGTCCGCGGTCCTTCCGGGTCCTCTCCTTTGCCCGCCGCAACCGCATGCGGCGCATTGGGCACCCAAAGCCAGCCGCCGGAGAAGGCAGAGGTTCCCCCGAAGGCCGCAGCCTTCTCGGCCACGATCACATCAAGGCCGTGATGCGCGGCAGCCACGGCAGCCGCAAGGCCGCCCGCACCGGAGCCGATCACCAGCACATCGCATTGCGCATGGCGTGGTGTCTCGGCACGAGGCCCGGCCTCATCGGCACGCCGGTGATCATCGGACCGCGCGTCCATTGCCTGCATTCTTGCCTCCTCAAAGGCGCAACGACCCGCCCGTCCTTTCGGGGCGGCGGCATCCTGACGTGTCTGGAAGGTGTCGCTGGCCGTCGTTCACGCGCCTCGGCGCTTCCGACGACCAGCTATACACAAAATGGAATTATATTCAAAATAATAATTTCATTCCATTTTAAAGCGCGGCGATAACTGCCTTTGCGGCGGCGAGCGCCTGCACAGCCCGCGCACGCGGTGAAAGGCTGGCATTGAAACCGACATTCGCAATCTCAATGCTGGCCGGCACCGTCTCAGGCAACGCCCGGACGAATGCCCGAAGATCGATGCCGCCTTGCCCCGGCAGCAGGCGACCGCCCCGCGCGATCTCTATGAGCCCGACGTCGCTCGGATCGTATTCGGCCGGTGCGTCACAGAGCTGGAAATAGTGAATCGTTTCCGGCGGGATGAGCGCGAGGTCTTCGATACGTCCGCCCGTGCGATCCCAATGCAGGGCATCGGCCAGCACGCCGCCATTCGCCTGACCGGCCGCCTTGACGATCGCCACGGCCTCCGCGGCATTGCGCACGCCGGTCCAGGGCATGAATTCAAGGTCGGCGGTCAGGCCGTAGGCCGCCGCAAGCTCGGCAAAGGCTGCGAAGGTCTGTGCAAGGCGCGCATGATCCGTATCGTCGCCCGCCACCAGAATGTTGGCAGCCCCTAGCGCGGCCGCGCAATCCAGGAAAGCCCTGAAGTCCGTGGCCTTCGTTTCCGGCTTCAGCCGTGCGATCTCGACATCACCGACCCGCATGCCGGTTTCGGCCAGCGCGGCGCGGGCCTCGGCAAGCACCGCCTTGTCCGTCATGATGGGGTAGGGCCTTTCCCCGCTCGCTGCGGCCGGCAAAAGGCGCAATCCGACGCTGGAATATCCGGTCTCGGCAGCGATGCGGATCGCCTCGGCAGGCGCCACATCTGGCAGGGTCAGAAAGGCAAGTGCGTACTGTCTGTCCATGGTGGGCTCACCTCGCGCTCAGGTAATCGACCATCAGGTCGCGGACTTCGACGAACATATCGACACCGGTAATCGCGCGGCAGCCGATCGACCGCGCGCGCTCGACCAGTGGCGAGACCGCTGGCTTGGTGATGACTTCGCCGATGAACATGTCCGGCGTCAGCTTGTCGCCGTAGAAGGGCAGCGGATCGCCCTCCTTCATGCCGGATGGCGTGGCGTTCACGACCACGTCGAAGCCGGTCGGATCGGCACTTCCGGCAAACACCTTCGCCATGCCGAGCGAGGAGAGACGCGCGATGAGCGCCTCACGTCTGACTTCGTCCGTTTCATGGATGGCAAGCTCGGAAACGCCTGCCAGCACCAGCGCATGCGCAATGGCGCTGCCCGCGCCGCCTGCGCCGGCAAGAACGGCGCGCTTGCCTTCCAACACGCAACCGGCCTTCTGCAGCGCCGAGACATGGCCGATACCGTCGAACATGTCGCCTTCCCAGCCCGCTTGCGTGCGCCGGAGCGTATTCACGACGCCGAGGAACGCGGCACGTTCCGACAGCCGGTCGGCCATGTGCACGGCGGCGATCTTGTGCGGCACGGTGACGATCACACCGTCGAGATTCTTCAGAGTTTTCAGCCCTGCCCAGAGCACATCGAGATCCTGCGGGGCGACATGGCCCGGAATGCACAGCGCGTTATGGCCGCGTGCCTGCAGCATCTCGCTGACGCCCGCCGGCGACTTCACCTGCGCGATCGGATCGCCGATCACGAAATGGAGGCGCGATGCGCCGTCGAGTTCCAGATTCATGATCCCTCCATAAAACTGAATGATATTCTATTATGGAATACACATCCACTATTATCAGGTCCAGAGGAAATCGCAGGCCTCGAAGCGCCGGGTGGGCTACACGCCTGCCGCCGCAATCTCCGCCGCGGCGGTTCGGATGGCCTGCATCAACAGGGAGAGCGGAAGCGACGGCGGCGTCTCTGCACGCATCGTCAAACCCACGGGGCCGCGCGTTTCCACGGTCTCCAGCGGCAAGGCGGCGAGCACGCCATCGGCGATATCGCCAGCCACCACGCCTTCCGAAATGATCCAGACCGCGTCACTCATGCGCAGATAGGCGCGGCCGAATGCATCGGAAACTGTCTCGATCTGCACGGGCGGCGCGGGCATGCCGTGCGCGATCATAAACTGCTCGACAATAGGACGGATGACGGAATTACGCGTCGGCATCAGCACCGGATAGGAACCGAGCCGATCGAAGGCGTTGGCACGCGCATCGAGGAGCGGATGGCCGGTGCGAACAACGAACAGCACCCGCTCCGAATAGAGATGCTCGAAGGAGAAGCCGGTCATCTTCTCCGGGGCAGCAAGACGGCCGACGACAAGATCGAGGTCGCCGACCCGCAATTGCTCGAGAAGAACGGCGTTCTCACCCGTCACGATCTTGACCGGACCAACGGTTCCCCCGGCAAGAAAGCGGTTCATCGCCTGCGGCATGATGCGCGCAGAGACCGTCGGCAGCGCGCCGATGCGCACGGGAGGGCCGGACAGGGCAGCCTCCTGCGAAACGGAATCCACGGCCTGCCGCAACGCCGTCAAGGTCGCGCCGGCATGACGCATGAAGATTTCGCCGTGGCGGGTGGTGCGGATGCCGCGCCCGTCGCGCTCGAAGAGCGCAACGCCCAGAATGCCCTCCAGCTCGCGGATCGTCTTCGTCACCGCCGGCTGGCTGACATGCAGAAGCTCCGCCGCACGGTTGACGCTCTTCTGACGGGCGACCTCCAGAAAGGCTTGCAGATGGCGAAACTTGATCCGGGCGTCGATTGGTGAAACCATAACTCTCAGGTTATATTTATAGCCGAAAATCTCATTTTACTTAACCGTTTTATAATTGCTAGACCTGAGATCAAGAGGAGCGCGACCATGAAGTTTCTGCACGTCGGCGATGCCGCGATCCACTACCGCACCGTGGGCATCGCGCAGGGCAAGCCCGTCATTGCCTTTGTCAACTCGCTTGGCACCGATTTCCGCATCTGGGATGCGGTCATGGATGCGTTGGGCGACGCCTATGGCTATGTGCTGCACGACAAGCGCGGCCATGGGCTTTCCGGCACCGGCACCCCACCCTATTCGATCGACCGCCATGCCGACGATCTCATTGCGCTTCTCGACCATTTGAAGATCGAAAAGACGATCGTCTGGGGCCTTTCCGTCGGCGGCCTCGTCGCGCAGGCGGTGCACGACAAGCGCCCCGGCCTTGTTGCAGCGCTGGTCCTGTCCAACACCGCCCACAAGATCGGCACGCCCGACATGTGGAACACGCGCATCGATACCATCCTGGCCAACGGCCTTGAGGGCATGATCGACCCGATCATGGAACGCTGGTTCACGCCGCCATTCCGCACAGCCGATAATGCGCTATATGCCGGCTGCCGCACCATGCTGGCACGTCAGCCGGTGGACGGCTATTGCGGAACCTGCGCGGCCATTCGGGATGCCGACTATACCGAGGCCGCAGGACGGATCGCCGTTCCCACTCTCTGCGTCGTGGGCGATCAGGACGGCTCCACGCCGCCCGAACTGGTGAGATCGCTTTCCGGCCTGATTGCCGACAGCGCCTTTGTCGAAATTCCCGGCTGCGGCCACATTCCTTGTGTCGAGCAGCCGGTCGCTTACAGCGCCGCCGTCCGCGCTTTCCTGACATCCCTGCCGGAGCATCGAGCATGACCGACACTACCCAGCCGTCCGAACGCTACACCAAGGGCATGGCCACCCGGCGTGCCGTGCTGGGGGATGCGCATGTGGACCGCGCGAGCGCCAATGCAACGCCCTTCGACCAGCCGTTCCAGACGCTGATAACCGAAGCCGCCTGGGGCACCGTCTGGTCAGGCAGCCAGTGGACTAAGCGTGAGCGCTCGATGGTGACTATCGCGCTTCTGGCTGCACTCGGGCAGGATGAGGAAGTTGCCATGCATGTGCGCGCCACCTCCAATACCGGCGCCACGGAGGAAGACATTCGCGAGGCGCTGATGCATGTCGCGATCTATGCCGGCGTGCCGGCGGCCAACCATGCCTTCAAGATCGCCAAGCAGGCGCTCGCCGGCATGCGCGCCGAAAACACCGAGAAGGAGGGAGTGAAATGAGCAATCAACCGCCGGAGACAGGGCCTTTCTTCGCACGGGACCGCGACATTCATCCGCCGGCCTACACGCCCTGGTACAAGACCTCCATCCTGCGTTCACCGCAGCGCGCGCTCATCTCTCTTGAGGGTACGAAGAGCGAAATCACCGGGCCGGTCTTCGGCCACGGCATGCTCAACCCGCTCGATAACGACCTTATCCTGAACTATGCGAAGCCGGGCGAAATGCCGATCGGCCCACGCATCCTCGTGCACGGCCGCGTGCTGGACGAGCGTGGTGCGGGTGTTCCGGGCGCCCTGGTCGAATTCTGGCAGGCCAATGCCGGCGGCCGCTACCGCCACAAGAAGGAAACCTATCTGGCAGCGGTCGACCCGAACTTCGGCGGCGTCGGGCGCACCATCACGGATGACAGCGGTTACTACTGGTTCAAGACGATCCAACCCGGCCCCTATCCCTGGCCGAACGGCGTCAACGACTGGCGCCCGGCGCATATCCACTTCTCGATCTTCGGCCACGGCTTCCAGCAGCGCCTGATCACCCAGATGTATTTCGAGGGCGACCCGCTGATCTGGCGTTGTCCCATCGTCAAGACGGTACCGGACGAGGATGCGATCCGCCGTCTCGTCGCCCCGCTCGACATGAACGCGACCATTCCCATGGACATGCGCGCCTACAAGTTCGACATCGTGCTGCGAGGCCGCCGCTCCACCTTCTTCGAGAACCGTCCGGAGGGCAACTGACATGGTTCAACCGCTTGGCTATCTCAAGGAAAGCGCCTCGCAGACCGCAGGTCCTTACGTCCATATCGGCTGCACGCCGAACTTCGTCGGCATTCACGGCATCTTCGAAAAGGATCTCGGTTCCGGCGCGCTCTATAATAATGAGACACGCGGAACCCGTGTCACCATTCGCGGCACCGTCTATGATGGCGGCGGTTACGCGCTGAAAGACGCGCTGGTGGAGATCTGGCAGGCAGACGATGCCGGCTTCTACAACAGCCCGAGCGAAACGCGCGGTGAGGCGGATCCGAACTTCCTTGGCTGGGGCCGTTCGCCCGGCGACATGGACACCGGCGAATTCGTGTTCGAGACCATCAAGCCCGGCCGCGTTCCCTTCAAGGACGGCCGCTGGATGGCGCCGCACATCACCTTCTGGATCGTCGCCCGCGGCATCAATATCGGCCTGCATACCCGCATGTACTTTCCCGAGGAGGAAACGGCCAATGCGGAAGATCCGGTTCTCGCACGCATCGAGCACAAGGACCGCATCCCGACGCTGATCGCGAAGAAGGAAGGCGACAACACCTACCGCTTCGACATTCGCCTGCAGGGCGACGGCGAAACCGTGTTCTTCGACATCTAGGCCATTTCCGGTGAGCACCGGTTCACCGGAAATGGCCTGTCTTTTTGTCTTTGCCGCATTGTCCGACGCCGAAGCGATCCTGCTTTGGCCGTAAATGCTCTAAAGGTCTTCATGAGCCTCACACCGTTCGAGCACCCTTTCCTCTCCGGCCTGATGGGCGACACCGAGATTGCGCCACTCTTTTCAGCTGAGGCGGATATCGCCGCCATGCTGCGCTTCGAGATAGCGCTGGCGCAGGCGGAAGCGGAACACGGCATCATTCCTGCGGATGCGGCGACATCCATCGCCTCCGCCCTGTCGGACTTCAAGCCCGACATGGAAGCTCTGGCGAACGGGGTGGCAAACGACGGTGTCGTCATTCCAGAACTCGTGCGGCAGTTGCGTCTAACCGTCGGCGGCGCCGCGTCCAAAAACGTCCATTTCGGCGCGACAAGCCAGGATGTGATCGACACCAGCCTCTTGCTCAGGCTGAAGACCGCAACGGGCCTTCTCGCAAAGAGGCTAGCATCTACGATCGCTGGCCTCGACACCGTTCGGAGGCGTGATGGCCAGAACGCGCTGATGGGCCATACCCGCATGCAGGCGGCGATCCCCATCACCGTTTCTGACCGGGTTCAAAGCTGGCGCGAGCCGCTTGATCGCTCAGCACAGCGGCTGGCGCTGTTCAGTGCCGAAGGCTTTGCCGTACAGTTCGGCGGGGCCGCCGGCACCCTCGAAAAGCTTGGCGACAAGGGCGCGGATGTGAGGGCGGCACTAGCCCGCAAGCTTGATCTTGCCAACCGGCCGCAATGGCACAACCAGCGCGATGGTCTGGCGGAGTTCGCAGGTATCCTTTCGCTCATTTCGGGAAGCCTCGGAAAATTCGGACAGGACGTGGCGCTCCTGGCAGAAGTCGGCGGCGAGATCCGCCTATCGGGCGGCGGCGGTTCGTCTGCCATGCCGCACAAGCAAAATCCGGTCGCAGCCGAACTTCTCGTCTCGCTCGCGCGCTTCAACGCCGTGCAGCTTTCTGCCATGCATCACTCGCTGGTGCACGAACAGGAGCGGTCCGGCGCTGCCTGGACGCTGGAATGGCTCGTGCTGCCGCAGATGGTGGCGGCGACGGGCGTCGCGCTTTCGACGGCAATACGGCTTCTCGGCCAGATCGAGCGGCTGGGCCGCGAAGGACATGATTGAAACGGCGGCTTAAGCTCCAGGACGAGGATGCTCTACCCTGACGTAGCGCAGCACCATATCGGCGACATGGCTGGACAGCGTCTCCTGACCATCAGGCGTAAACAGCGCGTCGCCGAAAATGAAGGAAAAGGTGGCCGCATTCGACACGTTGAAGAAGGACAGAGCGCTGATTTGCCAGTGCAGCTCCAGCGGATTGAGCCCCTTGCGGAACAGGCCGGCCTCCTGCCCGCGCTTCAGCACGGCTTCCAGCGCCTCGATCGCCAGACGGTTCAGTCCCCTGATGTTTTCCGAAAGCTGCATGTGCCGGCCGTGGTGAATATTCTCGATCATCACCATGCGAATGAAGGACGGGTTGCGGCGATGATGGTCGAACGTGTAGCGACAGAGCTTCACCAGCGCCGCGACGGGATCGAGCCCATCGAGTTCAAGCTCGCTCTCACCGCCGCGCACCTCCGCGTAAGCTTCTTCCAGAACGCGCTGGTACAGGCCTTCCTTGTCGCCGAAGTAATAGTAGATCATGCGCTTGGATGTGCGCGTTCGTGCCGCGATCTCGTCGATGCGCGCGCCCGAAAGACCGTTCTGCGAGAATTCCTCCATCGCAACAGCGAGAATATCGCGACGCACGCCCTCGGGATCGCGCTTGGCCTGCCGCACCTGCTTTTCTTCTCTCGTCGCAGCGCCCTGTTTCATCATCATCCATTGCCGGCCAAGCCCGCGCATGTCACATTATTAACTGAATCGTACATAACGCCGGAAAGGAAGGCAATATGGCCCCCGTCGACACAGCCAGAGCACGCGCGGCAATGAAGACCTCGATCGCCACTGTCTCCATCAGCGGCGAATTTCCCGAAAAACTGGCGGCCATCGCCAAGGCGGGCTTCACGGGCGTCGAAATCTTCGAGAACGATTTCCTGACCTATGATGCCTCGCCGCGCGAAGTGGCGAGGATGGCCGCCGATCACGGGCTCGACATCACGCTTTTCCAGCCCTTCCGCGACTTCGAGGGCATGCCGGAGCCGCACCGTGCCCGCGCTTTCGATCGCGCTCAGCGCAAGTTCGATATCATGGGCGAACTCGGCACCGATCTCATCCTGATCTGCTCGAATGTCTCGCCAATCTCGCTGGGCGGAATCGACCGCGCCGCGGCGGACTTTCACGAACTCGGCGAACTGGCCGCGCGACACGGCGTGCGTGTCGGCTATGAGGCGCTGGCCTGGGGCCGCCATGTCAGCGACCACCGCGACGCATGGGAAGTGGTGCGCCGCGCCGATCACGCCAATGTCGGCATCATCCTCGACAGCTTCCATACCCTCTCGCGCAAGATCGACCCCAACTCGATCCGCTCCATCCCCGGCGACAAGATCTTCATCGTGCAGCTGGCCGACGCACCGCTGTTCGACATGGACCTGCTCTATTGGAGCCGCCACTTCCGCAACATGCCGGGCGAAGGCGACCTACCGGTCGTCGACTTCATGCGCGCGGTTGCCGCCACCGGCTATAACGGCCCGCTCTCGCTCGAAATCTTCAACGACCAGTTCCGCGGCGGCTCGGCCCGCGCGCTCGCCGAAGACGGCCATCGTTCTCTTGTCTACATCATGGATCAGGTTCGGCGGCTGGAGCCCGATATCGCCATCACGGCACCCGACATGCCCGACCGCATTCACGCGCAGGGCGTGGAATTCGTTGAGTTCACCACGGCTGCAGAGGACAAGGACGATCTCGGCGCCCTGCTTTCCACACTCGGCTTTTCCCGCTCGGCCCGTCACCGCAACCGCGACGTGGATCTCTACACACAGGGCGACATCCGCATCGTGATCAATACCGACACGGAGAGCGACAGCTTCGCCAGCGCCTCCTATTCCGTGCATGGCACCAATGCCTATGCCTTCGGAATCAAGGTCGAGAATGCCGCCGATGCGCTGAAGCGTGCGGCTGCGCTCGGCGCACCGACCTTCGCGGAGCCACGCCAGCCCGGTGAGGCCGCCGTACCGGCCATTCAGGGCGTCGGCAACGGAGTGGTCTATTTTCTCGATGACACGCCGGCGCTGTCAGGCATCTGGGACAACGAGTTCGTTGCGATCGACGAGAAATCCGAGGCAGCCGGCGCCGGCCTCACCCGCATCGACCATCTGGCCCAGACGACCCGCTACGACGAGATGCTGACCTGGCTTCTGTTCTACACGTCGATCTTCTCGACGCGGCGCACGCCGATGGTCGATGTGGTCGATCCGGGCGGTCTCGTGCGCAGCCAGGCGATCGAAAGCGTCCCCGAGCCGGCTTTCCGGCTGACCATGAACGGCGCCGACAGCCGCAAGACCTTTGCCGGCAAGTTCCTGGCGGAAGGCTTCGGCACCAGCATCCAGCACATTGCGCTGGCGACGGACGACATTTTCGCAACGGCAAAGCAACTCGAAGCCCGCGGCTTCCAGGCGCTGCCGATTTCGCGCAACTACTATGACGACCTGGAAGCCCGCTTCGGCCTCGAACCCGAATTCTCCGACGCGCTGCGGGAGGCAAGTATCCTCTACGACCGCGACGACAACGGCGAATATTTCCAGATCTACAGCCGCACCTTCGGCGAGGGCTTCTTCTTCGAGGTCGTGGAACGGCGTGGCGCCTATGCCGGCTACGGCGCGTTGAATGCGCCGTTTCGCATCGCAGCCCAACGGCGCCTCCTGCGCCCTGACGGCATGCCGAAGAGCTGAGCAATGCGCGAGCCTGCGCGCAGGATCGGAAGCAGGCCCGGTTTTTTCTGAGCCTGCTCCTGTTCCAGATCCGACGCCCGGGTTCGCGTCAGCCCAGCGCGGAGAGATCGACCGCGACAGTCCTGCCGCTTTGCGCGGCCGCACGGATCGCATCGAGAACGATAAGGTTTGCGGTGGCGTCACGCGCGGAAACGAGCGGCGCACCACCTTCGCGGACCAGCGTGGCGAAGTGCGCGATCTGCGCCTCGTAGGGGTCTGCGGCCTCGACCGCCAGGACGGATGGCGTGAGCTTGCGCGTCCAGTCCGGTTCGCCATCGGGCTCCCACAGCGTGAGGTCGGGCAGGGAAAGCCCCGCACGGCTGCCGGAATAGTGATGAGCGCTGACGGGATGGGCCGGGAAACGCACAAGGTTCTCGCCTGCGCTCAGGTCCCAGGCCCAGGGACCCGTCGCCGCGTCGGAAATGCACAGCGTGGCAAGCCCGCCGCGCGCGAACGTCAGCGCCACCGCGGCCGTATCCTCCACCGGAAAGCCGCGCCGCGCGTTGCTGGCGATCGCCTGCACGGTGGCGATCTCGCCGAAGAAATGGCGCATCAGGTCGATCTCGTGAACGAGGTTGATGAGAAGCGGCCCGCCGGCCCCGGGCGCGCGCCGCCATCCCGCCTCGAAATAGGAGGCGGGCTTTGCCAGCGCGCAGGTGACGGTCGCCATGACGAGATCGCCGATCCGGCCGGCATGGATCGCAGCATGGGCGGCACGGATGATCGGATTGTGGCGGCGGTGATGGCCGACGAGAAGCGGCACTCCGGTTTCCTCCGCCACCGCAATAAGCTGCAGGGCCGAGGCAAGGCTTTCGGCAACGGGTTTTTCCAGGAGCACAGGAATGCCGGCCCGCATGAGAGTTTCCGATACCGGAAGATGCGTTTCATTCGGCGTTGCGACGATGGCAGCCTGTGCCAGTCCGGCATCGATGAGCGCGGCGACATCGGGCAGGCACGGCACACCATGGGCCTCTGCAAGCGCGCGCCCCATGGGTGCCGGGTCGACAATCGCCGAAAGCTGCACACCGTCCATACGCGCCAATGTATCGATATGCGTTTTGCCGATAACGCCCGCACCGATCACGGCGATGCCGATCTTCTTTGTCATAAGGTCCTCCCTGGCCATTCCAAAAACGTAACAGAACAAAAATAAATTGGAATTCAAGTTTAATATTGAACGTCATTCCATTTTTTGCAATGATCAAGATCGATAGAGTAGTAGGAGACCGCATGCAGCACTCTGGAACAGAACGGGTTACCGGACTCTGCCACGTCGGACATATTGGAGAGCGGACGTGAGCCACATCCTCCTGACCGGCGGGACCGGCTTCGTAGGGGCGCGCGCTGCCGCGGCCCTCGCGGCCGCAGGCCATTCCGTGCGCGTCTTCGATCTCGCACCCCGCCCCGAACGGCTTCCGCCGGGGCTCGATGTGGAAATCGTCTCGGGCGATATAACCGATACCGCCTCCGTTATCGAGGCAGTGCATGGCTGTGATGGAATTGTCCATCTTGCCGGGCTTATGACGGTGGACTGTGCCCGCGACCCGGTGCTTGGCGCGCGCGTGAATCTTATCGGCAGCCTCAATGTATTCGAGGCCGCAAAACCCAGCCGTCTTCCGGTCGCCTATCTCTCGACGGCCGGCGTGTTCGGGCCGGAAGATGCAATCCATCCGCAGCCCATGACCATCTATGGCGCGACCAAGCTTGCGGTGGAAGGAGCTGCCCGTGCGTTCTTCCTCGACCATGGCGTGCCGAGCCTCGGCCTGCGTCCCTACATCGTTTACGGGCCGGGCATCAGCGCGGGCATCGCCGCCGGCCCGTCCATCGCCCTTGCGGCTGCTGCGAACGGCAAACCGGCGCAGATCCGCTTTTCCGGCCGTGTTGGGTTCGTCTTCGTCGATGATGTCGCCCGCCTGCTTGCCACAGCGATGACGGCGCCGCTGGCGGGTGCGACCGCGCTGACGATAGCCGGCGATACCGCCGAGATGGAAGACTTCGTGACCGAACTGTCGATACAGACCGGCTGGTCGGACATCACCATTGATGGACCACCGTTGCGCATCCCCGCCGATCTCGCCTCGGACCCGGTCCCGGCCTTGCTTGGTGCCCAGCCGATCACCGATATCAAGACCGGCATCCGCTTGTCGCTTGCCGAAATCACCGGCACAGGCGATGCGGAATCATCCAATGTTTAACCCCCATTGTCCATTTCCCCGCTACCGTTCGCATGGTCTTGTCAATCATCAAGCCGACAGCCCGCCGGACAAGACGAACCGTCGCGCGCGGACATAGGGTGACAGGAGGAAGACAAATCGCGGCCTGCCGGGGAGGAGACCTGGAGACTGCGTTTCGAAAACGAGCCATTCGGGTGCGCTTTCGGATTTCGGCATATGATCATTCAAGGGAGGAACACGATGATCAAGAAACTGCTTTCCGCAACCGCAATGGTGCTGGCGCTTGGCGCGGCACCCGCGCTGGCAGATCTCAAGGTCGGCTCGATCGTCGAGCTGTCCGGCCCCGGCGCTGCCGCCGGCACGAATTTCCGTGATGGCGTGAATATGGGCTTCGAGGAAATCAATGCCGAGGGCGGCATCCTCAAGGAGCCGGTCAAGGTTATCGAATATGACAGCCAGACTGATCCGCAGGTGTCCCGCGCCATGGTCCAGAAGGCGATCGACGATGAAGTCTACGCCATCATGGGCACCGTCTTCTCGTCTTCGACTGTCGTTAACATGATCGTCGCCAAGCAGTATGGCATTCCGCAGTTCACCGGTTCCGAAGCCCCGTCGATCACCGCCAAGGGCAACCCCTATATCTTCCGCACTGCTTTCGGTTCGCAGAAGGGCGTACCGAAAATGGTGAAGTACATGGTCGAGAAAATGGGCGTGAAGAAAGTCGGCGTCGCCTGGGCGAATACCGAATTCGGCAAGGGTGGCCATCAGGCCTTTATCGATGAAGCGGCCAAGGCCGGCCTCGAGATCGTCGTGGACGTTCCTTCCGAACAGGCCCAGGCCGATTTCTCCGCCGACGTGCTGAAGCTCAAGAACTCCAATGCCGATGCCTTCTTCGTCTACTACACCGAAGAGGAAAGCGCGCGCTTCCTGCGCGAGGCCCGCAAGCAGGGCATCGACAAGCCGCTGATCGGCGAAACCACCCTCATCGGTCACAAGGTGATCGAGCTTGCCGGCGATGCCGCAAACGGCGCCATGGGCCATGTCGGACTGACACCGGATGCCGATGTGCCCGCCCTGAAGGACATGGTCGAGCGCTTCAAGACCAAGTTCAAATACACGCCGGACCACAACGCCTTCAAGGGCTATACTGCCGCCTGGACGCTAAAATACGTTACCGAAATGGTCGGCTCGCCGGACAGCAAGGCCATCGCCGAGAAAATGCATGGCCTCACCCTCAAGGCCTCTGAATATCCTGGCGTCCTGATGGATGTGAGCTGGGACGAAACGGGTGAAATGTCGCGCGAGAGCTTCTTCGTGAAGGTCGAGAACGGCAATCAGGTCGTCGAGGCCATCCTGCCCGCGAACTGACCGGCACGACCGGTCCCATCGCCGGTGGCGCATTGCGCCACCGGCATGCCCATCCAACATCGCCAAGCCGACCACCAGCCCTTGAGGACTTCATCATGGCCGAGCTTCTCCAAATCCTGATCTCCGGCCTTGCCGCAGGCTCCATCTACGCGCTTGCCGCCGTCGGCTTCACGCTGCTCTGGCAGGCGTCGCAGACGATTAATTTCGCCCAGGGCGAGTTCGTCATGCTGCCGGCGTTCTTCGTCCTTATCGGCATGACCATGCTCGGCCTGCCGATGTGGACGTCCGTCATCCTCGCGCTAGTGCTCTCGCTCCTCATTCTCGGCGTCGCCTTCAAGCGGCTGATCGTCGAGCCCATGCTGCCGCACGGCACGCTGCCGCTGGTCATCGCCACCATCGCGCTCGGCCTTCTGATGAAGGAAAGCGTGAAGGAGTTCTACGGCGCGACCGCCCAGCCCTTCCCCGCCATCTTCCCGCAGGATGTCTACCACATCGCGGGCGCCAGCGTTTCCGTGCAGGATATCGGCAATCTCGTCGTCTCCATGCTTGCCATCGGTGGCCTGCAGCTCTTCCTCAGCCGCACCCGAACGGGCCGCTGCATGCAGGCGAGCGCGCAGAATCCGGCCGTCGCGGAAATCCTCGGCGTCAACGTCAAGCGCATGGTGCTCTACACGTTCCTTATCAACGCGACGCTCGCCACCATCGCCTCCGTTCTGATCTCGCCTATCTATCTGGCGAAATTCTCGAACGGTGAAACGCTCGGCCTCGTCGCCTTCATTGCGGCTATCGTGGGCGGCTTCAACCAGATCCGCGGCGCCCTTGTCGGCGGCCTGCTTATCGGCGTCATCGACAATCTCTCGGCGGTCTACATCTCCGCCCAGTATCGCTCGGCCATGCCGCTCATCCTGCTCATCGTCATCATCCTGCTGCGCCCGCAGGGCCTGCTCGGCACCTCGGAAGGGAGAACTGTATGACCCGCCTTCGCCCCCTTCTTCTCCTCGCCGGCGTCGCGGCACTCATCCTGGCGCCGATCGGCCAAGGCAACTACATCGTCTATACGCTCTGCTCGTGGCTCCTGTTTTCCATCGCCGCGATGGGGCTGAACCTGACGCTCGGCTATGCCGGCCAGGTCAGCCTGGCCCAGGCCGGCTTCATGGGCATCGGCGCCTATATCACCGCGCTGATGACGCTTGCCGGCATGCACTGGGGCGTCGCGGTCATCGCGTCGATCCTCTCCAGCTTTGCCGTCGGTTTGCTGCTCGGCTATCCGGCCCTGCGCGTCCAGCATCACTTCCTCGCCTTCGTAACCCTTGCCTTCAATACCTTGCTGTTCCTGGTGCTGCGCAATGAGGAAGACATTACCGGCGGCTCCTTCGGCCTCAGCGGCATGGAGCGCCCGTCGTTCTTCGGCTTGTCGACGGACAGCAACCTCGCCTTTTACTATTTCTCACTGGTCTGCTTCCTGATCGCCGCCTTTTCGATGTGGTGGATCCTGCGCTCGCCCTGGGGTCGCGCCTTCAAGGCCTTGCGCGAGAACCCGATCCGCGCCGAAAGCCTCGGCCTGAAGGTCCGCCGCCAGACGCTGCTCGCCTTTGCCATCGGCTCGGCCTTCGGCGGTCTCGCCGGTGCGCTCCAGTCGCCGCTGGTGCAGTTCATCGAACCGTCGAGCTTCGCCCTCATGCATTCGCTGAAGCTGCTGCTCATGGTCGTCGTCGGTGGTGCGGGCTTCTTCTTCGGACCGATGCTGGGGGCAGCGGTTGTCATCCTGCTGCCGGAAGTGCTGCGCTTCACCGAGGGCTACTACCTCATCATCTACGCCTTCCTCGTGATCGTTCTTATGGTCTATTCGCCAAACGGCCTGATCGGCCTTGGGCATAAGCTGTTCGAGACGTTCAAGCCGAAACACGAAGCCCGTCGGGATCTCAAGCAGGGAGCCCAGCTGTGAACATGCCCACCAAGCACCACAACGGCCCCATCCTCTCGGTCCGCAACATCTCCAAGCAATTTGGCGGCATCCGCGCCGTCAACGGCGTCAGTTTTGATGTCCAGCGCGGCGAGATCCTCGGACTGATCGGCCCGAACGGCTCCGGCAAGTCCACACTGTTCAACTGCATCCTCGGCCAGCTGCGCCCGACGGAAGGCCATTGCGAGATCAACGGCCAATCGACAGATGGCGTGCGCCCGGCTGACCTTTCCCTCATGGGTGTCGGGCGCACCTTCCAGCAGCTTTCGGTTTTCCCGAAAATGTCTGTGCTCGACAACATCATCCTTGCCGGCCAGGAGCATGAGGGATCGATGCTCTCACGCCTCTTCGGCAAATCCGATGCGGGGCTCACGGAGAAAGCCGAGCAGTTGATCGAGTTCTTCCGCCTGACGCCCTACCGCGATACGGAGGCGGGTTCGCTGTCCTACGGCCAGCAGAAGCTCGTGGATGCCGCGATGGCCTTCATGGCCGGGCCCGGCATTGTGCTGCTCGACGAGCCGGCAGGCGGCGTGAACCTCACCATGCTTGGCCATCTCAAGGAACGGCTCATCACCTACAACCGCGAGCACGGCACGACCTTCGTCGTCATCGAGCACAATATGGAGTTCGTGATGTCGCTGTGCACGCGCATCATCGTGCTGGCGCAGGGCGAGATCATTGCCGAGGGGAGCCCGGACGAGATCCGGTCGAACCAGATGGTCATCGACGCTTATCTCGGAGGCTGACATGCTGGAACTGAAGAACATCACCGGCGGCTACGGCCGGATCACCATTCTCAACGGCACGTCCTTCGCCATTCCCAAGGCGTCGATCACCACCGTGATCGGCCCCAACGGCGCAGGCAAGTCCACCGTGTTCAAGGCCATTTTCGGCCTGCTGAACATCCAGTCGGGAGAAATCCGGCTTGACGGAGAGACGGTGACGCGAAAGTCGCCAGCCCAGATGATCGCCCGGGGTGTCACCTACGTGCCGCAGGGCCGCAATGTCGTGCCGCAGCTTTCCGTATTGCACAATCTCGAGCTCGGCGGCATCACGTCCAAGGACCAAACCAAGGTGAAACGGCGCATGGGCGAGGTCATGGACCAGTTCCCGATGCTGCGCGAGCGGAAGGATCAGAAGGCCATCGAACTGTCCGGTGGCCAGCAGAAGCAGCTGGAAATCGCACGTGCGCTGCTGCTAGACCCCAAGCTGATCCTGATCGACGAGCCCTCCATCGGCCTATCGCCCAATCTCGTCCAGGAGGTTTTCCAGACGCTGATCCGCCTGCGGGACCAAGGCGTGACAATCCTCATGGTCGAACAGAACGCCAAGGCGGCGCTCGCCATGTCCGACTACGGCCTGGTGCTGGAACTTGGCCAGACACGCATGTTCGACAAGGCCGATGCGCTCTTGAAGGATCCCCGGGTCGGCCAGCTTTTCCTCGGCGGCCACATCGAGGACGCCGCCTGACGCTCCTCCGCAGGCGCAATGCGTGAAAGGCCCGGCAGGACCACCTGCCGGGCCTTGTCGTATATTACGCGGACTTTCCGGCGACTTGGCCCGTTGAAACAGTCCAATTTGAAGGAAACCGGCACATCGCCCGGTCCCTACTCTTTGCGCCCACGGCGCCGTGAATTTCGTTACGTGATGATTCACACAGAGAAGGAGGGTTTCGCCGCAGCATCAACAGAGGTTTCTCCCATTCCCAGCGAGTCCCAATTCTGCTCTTGCGGACCATGCTGTTTGGTAGAGGAGTGATGCGGTGTGGGCGGTTGCGGCTTTGTTGATCTTGATCTGGTGTCCTGCGCCTTCATTTGTGAAGAGGGAGGCTGGGGAGGCGACGGCGAGGCGGTTTGTTGCGTCTGCGGAGGTGTTGATGCCGACCTGGTCTGGAATGGCGACGGCAAAGGCGGCGGGGCTCCAGCTGCCGGCCTTGAACACGAGGATACGGTTTTCGTCGAGGACATGGGCGAGCCAGCCTTCGCGCGGCGCATAGAAGGCCCAGGCGCCGTCCTGCCACGCCGCCACGCTTGTTTCCTTTGCGCTCCAGTCTCCTGTGGCGCCCGGGGGCACGATGTAGCGGTCGCCGCCGGCGGGGTTTTCGGGCGGGTTTGCGAGAGCACGGCTGAGCACCGCCAGATGCAGCACGGCGTCCAGCGCGCGGATGGCCTCGTTATGGGTGACGTGCTTCTGCGCCTGGGAAGGCAGGATATAGGGGAGGTTGAGGTTGTCGGTCTTGTCCATGTCGTCCATTCCTGTTTCAGGGAGAACGATTATGGGGCCGCTGCCGAACACGGGGACGATACCGCGCTGTTTTCGTTACGGGGGAAGAAACGGTTGTCTTGCCTGACGAAGACATGCGGTGGCGCTTTCCAGCCCCAAACGAGAAAGCCCCGCGGCTTACGCCTGCGGGGCTTTTTGATTTGGTTGCGGGGGCAGGATTTGAACCTGCGGCCT